>JBBDQV010000116.1:0-32792 GCA_040905845.1 Alphaproteobacteria bacterium
GACGTTCACCTGGTCGCTCACGAAGCGCACGGTGACGCGCGCGACGCGCCGCTCGACCACGGCCTCGACGATCATCGCCTCGTCGAGCGAGACGAGCGTCGTCTCGTGCCGCCGCGTACCCTTGTCGCGGTCGGCGACGGCCTTGGCGAAACTGTCGTGGACGCCGGGCGCCAGCAAGCCCTTGACCTCCGCGAGCTCGCCCTTGGTGAACGCGGTGACGATCATCTCGAACGCCGCGCGGGCACCCGAGAGGAACGTCTCGCGGTCGAACGTCGGGTCGGCGAGCTTGACCTGGGTCAGCCCGGCGGCGAGCGAGGGCGAGCGGCTCGCCTCGGCCTCGTCCGCGTTGGCGGCGCCGCGCTCGGGCAGGGCGACGACGTTGTCGCCGGCGCCGTTGGCGGCGGCGCGCGGGCGGCGGCGCGGTGGCGGCTCCTCGTGGCCCGTGCGCCGGCCGAGCACCTGGTAGAGCCGCAAGCCGACCACGGCGGCGATGGCCGCGAAGATGACGATCTCGATGAAAGAACCGCCCATGCCGCCGGGCCCGATCATGGTCGAGACTTCTAGATAAGGCCCCGTGCCGGTGAAAGCAACGCTCGTGGCTGGTCCGGTTGCCGCAAATGGCGATCCATGTTAGCCACGCGGGCACCAGCGCGAGGAATCCGATCATGTCCGACGACACCGCGAAGTCGGCCGCGCCCGAGGCGAGCGCGACGGCATCGCCCAGGCTCATGCTGGTCGGCCAGTTCATCCGCGATCTCTCGTTCGAGAACCCGCACGGGCCGCACGGCCACGGCGAGGGCGACGGCCGGCCCCAGGTCGAGGTCCAGGTCAACGTCGAGACCCGGCGCTCCGAGGACAGCCGCGAACGCTACGAGGTGGCGCTCAAGATCAACGCCGCGGCGAAGAAGGGGACGGCGACCGCGTTCCTGCTCGAGCTCGACTTCCGCGGGCTGTTCGACATCGTCGGGTTTCCCGACAACCTGCTGCCCCAGGTCCTGTTGGTCGAATGCCCCCGTCTGCTGTTCCCCTTCGCCCGGCGCATCGCCGCCGACGCGGTGCGCGACGGCGGGTTCCCCGCGCTGATGATCGATCCGATCGACTTCCTTTCGCTCTACCGCCAGCGGCTGGCCGAGGAGCAGAAGAAGCGCGCGACGGCCGATCCGCCGGCGCCCGGCGCCAACGGCGGCAGTCAGGCCTGAAAGACCGTCACCCGCGCCACAGCGGATCGCCGAGCTTGTCGAGGAACGCCTCGTGGGCGGCCAGCTCGGCCACGCTCGGCGCGTGCGCCCGAGGCGCGCGCGGCGCGCGCCCACCCTTGCCGTGGTCCGCGCGCGACGGCGCGGCCAGGTCGAGCCCCGCCTGGCGGCCGCCGATCAACTCGAGATAGACGGCGGCGAGCAGCCTCGCATCGAGCAGGGCGCCGTGCAGCGCACGCTCGGAGAGGTCGATCGCGAAGCGCTTGCACAGCGCGTCCAAACTCGCCGGCGCGCCCGGAAACCGGCGGCGCGCCATGGTCACCGTGTCGATCGCGCGCGAAGACGGGATCGCCGCCCGTCCGAGCCGTGCCAGCTCGGCGTTGAGAAACCCGAGATCGAATTCGGCGTTGTGGATCACCAGAGGCGAATCGCTCAGGAAATCGAGGAACCCTTCGACCACGTCGGCGAACGACGGCATGCCGCCGAGCCGCTCGGCACTCAGGCCGTGCACGGCAACCGCGTCGCTCGGCACCGCCATGCCTGGATTGAGATAGCTCTGGAATTTCTCTCCGGTTGGCACGTGGTTGACCAGCTCGATACAGCCGATCTCGATGATCCGGTGCCCTTGCACCGGGTCCAGGCCCGTCGTCTCGGTATCGACCACGACCTCACGCATCCTCGGAGCCTCCATCGACCGCCGTCACAGCCCCGGCACCTTGCCCGCGTCGACGGCATAGGCGAACGCGCGCAGGCTGGTAAAGCGCAGGTCCGGGGTCACCGAGCACGGCGGCACGCCGGTCGCCCCGGCGCCCGCCTTGCCGTGGCGCCGGTCGATCCAGCACGTCGTGAGCCCGATCGCCTTGGCCGGGGCGTGGTCGTGGCGCAGGCTCTGGGCGACGTGCAGCAGCTCGCGCGCCTCGATCCCTTGCGCCTTGAGGTAGCCCAGCAGGTAGGCGAAGTTGCGCGGTGAAGGCTTGTAGCTGCCGATGTCCTCGGCCGTGAGCACGGCGTGGAACGCGGTGCCGAGCCTCAGGTTCGAGCCCTGGAAACCGCGCCGGTCCACGTTCGACAGGATGACCAGCCGCGCGCGCCGCTCGAGCCGCGCCAGCGCCTCCGCGCTGTCGAGGAACGCCGGCCAGTCGGGCACCGAGGCGCCGAAACTGGCGACTTCCGCCTCGCTCATCGGGGCGCCGTAGGCCTCGCCGATCCCCAGCGCGACCGCGCCCAGCAGATCGCGGTAGAGCATCGTCGGCCGCTCGGCCTGAAGCGGCTCCTCGATCCGTGCGAACGCCGCGAACAGTTCCTCGTCGCTCGCCCCGACGCCGGTACGCTCCCGCCACGGGCCCAGCGCCGCGAGCAGACCGGATTCCCAGTCGATGAGCGTGCCGTAGCAGTCGAAGCTCAGCACCTTGTATGTCGTGCCCGCCATGGCCCTCGCCTTGTCGCGCCGCGCGCGCGCAATGTCCGGATGATCCGCCCCACGGCAATGAGCGCCGCGCGCCGCCCGACCCCGGTCGGGATCACGAAATCCGCGCGCCGGCACTTCTCCCGGCTCGTCATCTGCTGCGCCATGATGTCCCGAAGCCGCGCCCGCGTCATCCCCGCTCGCCCGAGCACACGCGATTCCTGCACGAAGGCCGGCGCGTGGACCACGGCGACCGCGTCGCAGCGCTCCTCCCCGCCGGCCTCGTAGAGCAGCGGGATGTCGAGCACCGCGAGCGCAGCGCGCCGCCGGCGCGCCGCCGCGAGAAACCGTCGTTCCTGGGCGCGTACCAGGGGATGCACGATCGCCTCGAGGCGCGCCAGCGCGGCCGCGTCGCCGAACACCCTGCGGCCGAGCAAGGCGCGATCCACCGCTTGGCGGCCGGCGACCATGCGCGCGCAGCCGGGAAACGCGGCCAGCACCGGCGCGACCGCCGCGCCGCCCGGCCCGTACAAGCCGTGGACGGTCGCGTCGGCCTCGAACACCGGCGCGCCGAGCCGCCGGAAGTGACGCGCCGCCGTCGTCTTGCCCATGCCGATCGAGCCGGTCAGGCCGAGCACGATCATGGCGCGGCGACATGGTCCCTGAGCGCCGCCGTTACCTCCGGCTCGAGTCCGAACCACGCGGCGAAGCCGGGGCGCGCCTGGTGCAGCAGCATGCCGAGCCCGTCGACCGCGACCAACCCGCGCGCGCGCGCCCGGGCGAGCAGCAATGTTTCGAGTGGGACGTAGACCAGGTCGCACACGACGCATCCGGGCGCGACCGGGTCGAGCGCGAGGTCGAGCGGCGGCTGGCCGGCCATGCCGAGCATCGTCGTGTTGACGACCAGCGTGGCGCCCTCGAGCGCACCGGGACGCTCGGACCAGGGCCTGACCGTAATCGGCCCGCCGAGGTCATGGGCGAGCCGCTCGGCGCGCGCGGGCGAACGGTTGACCAGGCGGATCGCTGCGACGCCCGCGTCCAGCAACCCGGCGCACACAGCGCGCGCGGCCCCGCCCGCGCCTAGCACGACGCCGGGGCCAGAGTCGGCGCGCCAGGCGGGCGCGGCTTCGCGCAGGTTGGCCATGAAGCCGAACACATCGGTGTTCGATCCGACCAGGCGGCCCGCCGCGTCGACCACCACCGTGTTGACGGCACCGATCCTGCGCGCGAGCGGCTCGATTTCGTCGAGGCTGGCGAGCGCCGCCTCCTTGTGCGGCACCGTCAGGTTGACCCCGGCGAGCCCCAGGGCCGGCAGCGCGCCGAGCGCCTGAACTAGGTGTTCGGGCCGCACGGCGAATGGCACGTAGGCGCCGTCGATGCCGTACGCTTCGAGCCAGAACCCATGCAGCCGGGGCGAACGCGAATGGCTGACGGGCCAGCCCATCACACCGGCAACGCGAGCTTTTCCGGACAGCGTCACGGCAACGCGAACCCGCGTTCGCGCAGAAAGCCCAACAAGGCCAGCAAGGGCAGACCCAGGATGCCGAAATAATCGCCTTCGATCGACTCGAACAGAGTCGCGCCGCCGCCCTCGATCTGATAGGCGCCCGGCGACTTCGTCGCGTCGCGGCCCGCGCGGCCTCGAAGATAGCGTTCGATCTCCGGCCCGGTCAGCGGACGCATGGTGAGCCGCGCGACCGCGATCCTGCGCCAAGCCGTGCGCCCGTCCTGGACGACGCACGCCGCCGTGACCAGCTCGTGGCTATGCCCGGCCAGGGTCTTCAATTGCCCGGCCGCGTCGACGATGTCCAAGGGCTTGTCGAGCCATCGATCGCCGTACGCGAGGATCTGGTCGGCGCCGATGACCAGCGCGCCTCCGTGGCGCACGGCCACACGGGCCGCCTTGAGCTCGGCCAGGGTCATGGCGGCGCGTGGCGCATCGGCGCCATTGCCAGCCAGCGAGCGCTTCACCTCGCCCTCGTCCAGCCCCGGCGGATCGACGGCGAAGGCGAGCCCGACCGCGCGCAACATGGCCGCCCGGGTCGGGCTGCCGGAAGCCAGGACGATGGTCGGCCCCGTGCCGCCGGTCATGGCACCTGGTCCTGGCGCTCCTGGTAGAGCCTGAGGATCGCCGCGGCCGTCTCCTCGATCGAGCGGCGGGTGACGTCGATCACCGGCCAGCGGTGTCTGGAGAACAGGCGTCGGGCCGTGGCGACCTCCTCGCGGACCCGGTCGAGATCGACGTAGTCGGTCGTCTCGGGCTGCTTAAGCATCAAGAGGCGGTTGCGCCGCACCTGGACCAGACGGTCGGGGTTGTTGGTCAGGCCGACGATCAGCGGTCGCTTGGCGTCGAGCAGCGCCAGCGGCAGCGTCATGCCCGGCACGATCGGCACGTTGGCCGCCTTGATACCCCGGTTGGCCAGGTAGAAACACGTCGGCGTCTTCGACGTGCGCGACACGCCGACCAGCACGACGTCGGCTTCCTCGACGTCCTGGGGTAGTTGCCCGTCGTCGTGGGCGAGCACGAAGTGGATCGCGTCGATGCGCGCGAAGTATTCGGCGTCGAGCGCATGCTGGCGCCCGGGCTGCTCGCGGCTCGGCATCCCGAAGTGACCGCTGAGCACGCCGATGATCTGGTCGAGCACCGACACGCACGGCGCCTGGAGCGCCCGGCAACCGGCCTGTAGATGTTCACGGAGCTCCCGGTTGACCAAGGTGAACATGACGACCCCGGGGTTGATCTCGATCGCGGCCAGCACCTTGTCGAGCTGGCGCTTGCCGCGGATCAGCGGCCACATGTGCTCGACCGCCTCGATGCCCTCGAACTGCGCGAGCGCGGCGCGCGCGACGCTGTTGATCGTCTCGCCCGTCGCGTCCGAGATCAGGTGCAGATGGTAGCGCCGGCGCCCGCCGGACTCGTTAATGGGCATGGGGACAACTCGGTGACAGTTCGTTCGCTTAGCAGATTCCACGATCGAGTTCGACGACAGAGCACAGGACCATCCGCTTGGGGATGAATTCGTCTGCTCCGGCGGGAAAGCGCGGATGATCAGTTGGCTAGAGGCAGCTGTCCCCGCTGTCCCCGCTATTCACAGGACCGCGACAGCCTCGTTCTACCGCGATATACCCGGAAGCACCCTCAATTCGCGGCCTACCACGACCGTAAAGAGCAAGGAGTAGGTAAGCCTTGGGATAACCTTACGTGACCGGATCGTCCTCGTGTTGCGGTGCTCTACTACTACCTCTACCTCCTACAGTCTTTTTAAGTTAGATGATTGAGCCGATGATTTCGCCAACGATCCACGCCGCCAGATCCCCACAACCTACGGTATTCGTGACGTGCGGCTTCTCCAGGCTCTGAGGGGCGAGCGACAGAGCCCGCCGCCGATCTGGCTCATGCGCCAGGCGGGGCGCTATCTGCCCGAGTACCGTGCAGTCAGGGCGGTGGCCGGCAGCTTCCTCGAGCTCTGCTACACGCCGAAACTCGCGGCGCGCGTGACCTTGCAGCCGGTCGAGCGCTTCGGGCTCGACGCGGCGATCCTGTTCTCCGACATCCTGGTCGTGCCGCACGCGCTCGGCATGAACGTGTCGTTCCTGGATGAGCGCGGGCCCGTCCTCGATGGGCTCAACGGCAACGATGCCGTGGCGCGGCTCGAGCCGGGCACCGTGATCGGCCGGCTCGGGCCGGTGTTCGAGACCATCCGACGGGCACGGGCCGAGCTCGCGCCCGACCGTGCCTTGATCGGTTTCGCCGGCGCGCCATGGACCGTCGCGACGTACATGGTCGAAGGCGGTACCAGCCGGGAATTCCGCGCCACGAAGCGCTGGGCCTATGGCGATCCAGAGGGCTTCGCGCGGCTGATCGACGTCATCGTCGAAGCCACGAGCGATTACCTGGTCGCCCAGGTCGAAGCCGGCGCGGACGTGTTGCAGATCTTCGACAGCTGGTGCGGGGTGTTGCCCGAGGCGGAGTTCAACCGCTGGTGCATCGAGCCAACCGCGGCGATCATACGCAAGGTTCGCCGTCGGGCGCCCGATGTGCCGGTGATCGGCTTTCCACGCGGCGCGGGCGCCATGCTGCCGGGCTACGTCGAGCGGACGGGCGTGACCGCGGTCAGCCTCGATGCGACGGTTCCCTTGGCCTGGGCACGCACGATCCTGCCGCCGACGCTCGCGTTGCAAGGGAACCTCGATCCGATCGCGTTGCTGGAAGGCGGCCCGGTTCTCGACGCCCACGCACGGCGCATCCTTGACGCGCTCGCTGGCGCACCGTTCGTGTTCAACCTCGGCCACGGCATCTTGCCCGAGACGCCGCCCGAGAACGTGGCTCGGCTCGTTTCGATCGTTCGCGAGCACCGACCATGACGCGTCGCGTCGCGGTCGTGCTGCTCAACCTGGGCGGCCCCGACCGTCCCGAGGCCGTGCGCCCGTTCCTCAAGAACGTGTTCAGCGACCCGGCGATCATCGGGCTGCCCCAGCCGTTCCGGTCGCTGCTGGCCAGCATCGTTTCGGCGCGGCGCGAGCGCGAGGCCCGCGCGATCTACGGCCGGATCGGCGGCGCTTCGCCGATCCTGGGCGAGACCCTGCGTCAGGCCCGGGCGCTCGAAGCGCTGCTCGCCGGCGATGAAGAAATCCACGTCTTCGTCGCCATGCGCTATTGGCACCCGATGTGCGACGAGGTTGTTCGCGACGTCCTTGCCTTCAGGCCCGACCGGATCGTGCTTTTACCGCTCTATCCGCAGTTCTCGACGTCGACGACCGAGTCCTCGCTCGCGGATTGGCGCGCCAAGGCGCGCCAGGTGGGGCTGACGGCGCCCACGGTCGCGGTCTGCTGCTTCCCGGCGCTGCCGGCCTTCATCGATGCCCACGCGGCGCTGATCCGGCGCGAGCGGGCCCGACTCGAGGGCCGCGCCCATCGAGTCTTGTTCTCCGCCCACGGCCTGCCCGAGAAGATCATCGCACGCGGCGATCCCTACCAGTGGCAGGTCGAACGGACGGCCGCGGCGATCGTCGCGGCGCTGGGCGACGTCGAGGACTCGGTCGTCTGCTACCAGAGCCGGGTCGGGCCGCTGAAATGGATCGGGCCCGCGACCGCGGACGAGGTTCGCCGCGCCGGTCAGAATGGCCTCGCCGTCCTGCTGGTGCCGATCGCGTTCGTCTCGGAGCATTCGGAGACGCTGGTCGAGCTCGACATGACCACCGCCGAGCTCGCGCGCAGGGTGGGCGTTCCCGCCTATATCCGGGTGCCCGCGCTCGGTGCCGACGCCGGATTTGTCGCGGCATTAGCCGAGCTCGCGCGCGCGGCGCTCGGCCACGAAGGGGTCGTCGCCGGCTCGGGCGCGAGGCTCTGCCCCGCTGGGTTCGCTCGCTGTGGCCTGGCGCGGCCGTGAGCTGGCTCGTCGAAGCCTACCCTTGGCTCAAGGCGGCCCACGTCATAGCCGTGATCGCCTGGATGGCCGGCATGCTCTACCTGCCGCGGCTTTACGTCTACCATTGCTCGGTCGCGCCGGGGTCCGAGGCGTCGGAGCTGCTCAAGGTCATGGAACGCCGGTTGCTGCGCGCCATCGTCAACCCGGCGATGATCGCGAGCTTCGTGCTCGGCGCCCTGCTGCTCGCCGTCACCGACCCGTGGGATCACGGCTGGATCTGGGTCAAGCTCGCGCTCACGCTCGGCCTAGGCGCGCTGCACGGCTTGTTCGCGCGCTGGCGGCGCGACTTCGCGACCGACCGCAATACCCGGAGCGCGCGATTCTACCGCGTCGCCAACGAGGTGCCGACGCTCCTGATGATCGGCATCGTGGCCATGGTGATCGTCCGGCCGTTCTGAGCCGTCGCGAAGGATTGAAAAAGCCTCCCGTCGTTGCTACATTGTCCCCGAGGCCGCCGTAGGCTCCGTGGGCTTGCGTCCGGGCGGCTTCCTCTCCTTCCGCACCAGGCTCCAACGTTCGGACCCCTTCCCGGCCCTCCTCGGGTCGGACGCGCCACGGAAAAAGGCGCCGTCCGCTGGCCAGCCCCAAGCAACCCGACTTTATCCAACGGCCACCCCATGAATCTCCAGGAACTCAAGCAGAAGCCCGCCGAGGATCTGCTCGCCTACGCCGAGGAGCTCGGCATCGAGAACGCCTCGGTGCTGCGCAAGCAGGACCTCATGTTCGCGATCCTCAAGGAGCTCGCGGACAAGGACATGCCGATCTACGGCGACGGCGTGCTCGAGGTGCTGCAGGACGGCTTCGGCTTCCTGCGCGCGCCCGAGGCGAACTACCTGCCGGGGCCCGATGACATCTACGTCAGCCCGAGCCAGATCCGCCGCTTCGCGCTTCGCACCGGCGACACCGTCGAGGGCGAGATCCGCTCGCCCAAGGACGGCGAGCGCTACTTCGCGCTGCTCAAGATCAACACGATCAACTTCGAGACGCCCGAGGCGGCGCGGCACAAGGTGCCGTTCGACAACCTGACGCCGCTTTATCCCGATCAGAAGCTCAACCTCGAGATCGAGGACCCGAAGATCAAGGACATGTCGTGTCGGATCATCGAGCTGGTCGCGCCGCTCGGCAAGGGCCAGCGCGCGCTCCTGGTCTCGCCGCCGCGCGCCGGCAAGACCGTGCTGATGCAGAACATCGCGCACGCCATCGCGCACAACCACCCCGACGTCTACCTGATCGTGCTGCTGATCGACGAGCGGCCCGAGGAGGTCACCGACATGCAGCGCTCGGTCAAGGGCGAGGTGGTGTCCTCGACCTTCGACGAGCCGGCGGTGCGCCACGTCCAGATCGCCGAGATGGTGATCGAGAAGGCGAAGCGGCTGGTCGAGCACAAGCGCGACGTGGTGATCCTCTTGGACTCGATCACCCGGCTCGCGCGCGCCTACAACACCGTGGTGCCGTCGTCGGGCAAGGTCCTGACCGGCGGCGTCGACGCCAACGCGCTGCAGCGCCCGAAGCGCTTCTTCGGAGCCGCGCGCAACATCGAGCACGGCGGCTCGCTGACCATCATCGCGACCGCGCTGATCGAGACCGGCAGCCGCATGGACGAGGTGATCTTCGAGGAGTTCAAGGGCACCGGCAACTCCGAGATCATCATGGACCGCAAGCTCGCCGACAAGCGCACGTTTCCGGCGCTCGACGTCGGCAAGTCGGGCACCCGCAAGGAAGAGCTCCTGGTCGACAAGGCGACGCTCAGCAAGATGTGGGTGCTGCGCCGCATCCTGATGCCCATGGGCCCGGCGGACGCCATGGAGTTCCTGCTCGACAAGATGCGCCATACCAAGTCGAACGCCGAGTTCTTCGCCTCGATGAACACGTAGGCCGGCGCGGGATGTTATACTGGCGCGTGAATGAACCGACCCTCGATCAGCCTCATCCTGAGCCTGTCGAAGGATGGGGCGGTGCACCGGCCCTCGTGCTTCGACGAGCTCAGCACGAGGCAGTCATTGGCTCGAGGGTATTATACCAGCGGCCCTAGTCTTCGACTCCTCCCGGCGACACCCGTCATGGCGAGGAGGGCGTAGCCCGACGAAGCCATCCAAGGGTTGCAAGCGCCGTGCGGTTGCCCTGGATCGCTTCACCTTCGGCTCGCGATGACGGATCAGAAGGGATCAGACAGGTCAACATCAAGGGCCGTTGGTATAAGGGGTCATCGTCACCGGCCCCTGGCATTACGCCTTCGTCTCCTCCCGCCCGGTCTTCTTGAAGCGTTTGGCCTGGTCCTGGATGTGGAGCCAGGGGAGCTGCTCCTCGGTGAAGACGTGGACGGTCGCCGGGTAGGCGGCCGGATCGTCCATGACGCCGAGGTAGGCGTGGACCTCGCCCGGCGCGCGCGCGCCGCCGTAGGTCAGTGGCGTGCCGCACTCGGCGCAGAAGCTGCGTTTCACGCCCGGTGAGGATTCGAACACCTTGGGCGCGCCCTGGGTGTAACGGAACCGAGATTGGCGGAAGCCGACGAAGGTGGCGACCGCAGATCCGGTGTTGCGCCGGCAGCTCGCGCAGTGGCAGTGGGCGATCCAGAGCGGTTCGCCCGAGGCCTCGAACTTGACCTTGCCGCACAGGCAGTGCCCGGTGTGAACCTTGGTCATCCTCTTCTCCCACCAGTCAGGCGACCGGCTGGCCCTTGAGCAGCCGGGGCAGCGTACCGAGCGTGCCCATGGCGTGGCGCATGAACAGCCGCTTCAGCGGAGGCAGGCGGTCGACGATGCCGAGACCAAGGTCGCGCGCGAGCCGCACCGGCGCGACGTCGTTCGAGAACAGGCGGTTGAGACCGTCGGTCACGGCGGCGAGCATGAGCGCGTCCGCGCGCCGCCAGCGCCCGTAGCGTTCGAGCACGGTGCCGTCGCCCGGATCGAGCCCGACGGCGCGCGCATCGGCCAGTACCTCGGCCAGCACGGCCGCGTCGCGCAGCCCCAGGTTGAAGCCCTGGCCCGCGATCGGATGGATCGCGTGCGCCGCGTCGCCGACCAGGACGAGGCGCTCGGCGGTCAGCCGCTCCGCCGTGACGAGCGCGAGGCCGTAGCTCCAGCGTGGGCCTTCGAGCGCGAGACGCCCGAGGAAATCGCCGAAGCGGAGCCGGAGCTCGTCGAGGAACTCGTCCTCGGACAAGGCGAGGATACCGGGGGCGAGAAAGTCGCGCTCGGTCCACACCAGGCTCGATCGGTTGCCGGTCAGCGGCAGGATCGCGAACGGGCCGGCAGGCAGGAACCGCTCGTGGGCGATCCCCTGGTGCGGGCGCTCGTGACGCACGGTGCAGACGATCCCGGTCTGCGGATAGCTCACGGTTCGCGCGCCGATGCCGGCCATGGCGCGCAGCGACGAGGCGCGGCCGTCGGCGGCGATGACGAGGCGCGCCCAGATCGAGCCGCCGGGGTGCCCGAGCACGACGCGGCCGGGCTCGCGCTCGAGCGTCGCGATGCGGGCGGGCGCGGCGTGGACAACGCGGCCACTCGCCTCGGCGCGGCCGTGCAGCGCGGCGATCGTGCGCCGGTTCTCGACCATGAAGCCGAGCGGTCCCTCGCCTACCTCGGCGTGGTCGTAGTGGAGGTGCAAGGACGATGAACCGTCCGAGACCCGGATCTCGAGGAGGGGCTGGGCGTATTCCACGAGCTCGGCCCACAAACCGAGGCCTTCGAGCATGCGCGCGGACGCGGCGGCGAGCGCCGAGGCGCGCCCGTCGAACGTGGCGTCGAGCCGGGTTTCGGCCGGCTGGGCGTCGAGCACGACGACCTCGAAGCCCGCTTGGCCCAGCGCGCACGCGAGGCTCAAGCCCACCAGGCCGCCACCGACGATGGCGATCTCGGTCTCGCGCGGGATCGTGACCATGACCCATCCTCCGCCCCGTCCCCGCCGTTGTCCAGACGGGGGACCACGCGCTACTGTGACCGCGTTCGTCGGCGTAGAGGCGGTTTTGACCCCCGGGCTCTTCGACCCGGGGGCCGCCCCACCATCCGAGGCGATCACGTGAGGGAGGGTTCCCATGGTCGAATGGCACCGCATGACGGCGCTTGAGCACGGCCGGGCGATCGGCGCGGCAACGATCGATCCGGTCGCCTTGGCCGAGCACTACCTGGGGCGGATTCGCGCAGCCGATCCGGATCACGCGATCTACCTAAGAATTACGGAGGGCCGGGCGCTGGCCGAGGCCAAGTCCGCACGGCTTCGTGCCAAAGCGGGGTCGCGGCTGGGTCCGCTCGATGGCGTGCCGATCTCGTGGAAGGACCTGTTCGACAGCGCGGGCACCGTGACCACGGCTGGCTCGGCGCTGCTCAAGGACCGCATTCCGGCGCGCGACGCGACCGTGCTCGCGCGCGCCAGCCGCGCCGGGCTGGTCTGCCTGGGCAAGACCAACATGACCGAGTTCGCGTTCTCAGGTCTTGGGATCAATCCTACATTCGGGACGCCGGCCAACTCGTTCGATGTCACGACCCGACGCGTCCCCGGCGGCTCGTCTTCGGGCGCCGCCGTGTCGGTCGCGCGCGGCCTCGCCGCCGCGGCCATCGGCAGCGACACCGGAGGCTCGGTCAGGATTCCGGCGGCGTGGAACGGGCTGGTCGGGCTCAAGACCACCGCCGGGCTCCTGCCGCTCGACGGCGTGCTGCCGCTGTCGCCGACCTTCGACACGGTCGGCCCGCTCGCCCGCGACGTGGCCGACGCCAACGCGCTGTTTGGCGTACTCGCGGCGCGGCTCCCCGCCGATCTCGCCGGGACGACGCTGAAGGATGCGCGACTGGTGATCCCGACCGACCACGTGTTCGACCGGGTGGGCGCCAACGTGGGCGCCGCGTTCGAGGCGGCGGTAGCGACTCTGGCGCGCGCCGGCGCCACGATCATCCGCGAATCCGTGCCTGAGTTCGCCGAGGCCAAGGCGCTGATCGCCGAGCACGGCGTGCTCGCCGCGATCGAGTGCGATGCCGCTTGGCGCACGACCATCGCCAAGGACCCGAAATCCGTCTTTCACATGGTGCGCACGCGCATCGAACCGGGCGCCAAGGCCTCCGGCTACGATGTGATCAAGCTCCACGAAGGCTTTGCGCGCCTCACGAGGCAGTTCGCCATTCGCCTCGCCGGATGCGACGCCATGATCGCGCCGACCGTGCCCGACGATCCGCCCGAAATCGCGCCTTTGCTCGCCGACGACCAGGCGTATCTGCACGCCAACGCCATGTCGCTCCACAACACCGTGCCGGGCAATTGGTTCGGCTGCTCGGCGTTGACCATCCCGTGCGGCGGCATGACTCTGCCAGTTGGCCTGATGCTGATGCAGCGCGCCCACCATGAGGGCCAGCTCCTGCGCCTCGGCGCCGCCGCCGAGCGCGCGCTGGCCGGGGTGCCGAAGCCGATTTTGCCGCTCTCCTGAGATCGCGGTGCGCGACGATTGATGCAGCCGTGCAACACTTTTCAGGTCTCGTGGTAACAGTTGGCAACAACAGCTTCCCGTTGCGGAGTTTTTCGGTCTAGGATTGTCCCCTTAGAACGAAGTCGGGCGGTGCCTGGGGCGCCGAACTCGGCCGGCGGGGAGCCATGCTGAACGATGCCGTAGCGGGCTTGAGCGACTATCCGTTTTCGCGGCTCGCCGCGCTCTTGAAGGACGTGGCGCCGAAGCCGGGGCTCGCGCCGATCGACCTTTCGATCGGCGAGCCGAAGGACGGCGCGCCCGAGTTCGTGCGCGACATTCTCGCCTCCGGCTTCGAGCACTACGGCCGCTATCCGCCGGTACCGGGCACGGCCGACCTGCGCCGCGCCATCGCCGACTGGATGATCGCGCGTTACCGCTTGCCCACCGGCCTGATCGACCCGGAGGTCAACGTGGCACCCCTTTCGGGCACGCGCGAGGGCCTGTTCATGCTGCCGCTTGTCGCCGTGCCCGAGCGCAAGGCGGCCGAGCGCCCGGCCGTGCTGATGCCGAACCCGTTCTACCAGGTCTACAAAGGCGGCGCGGTCGCGGCCAGGGCCGAGCCGGTGTTCCTGCTCGCCGACCGGGCTTCGGGATTCCTCCCAAGGCTGGACACGGTCGACGAAGGGCTGCTGGCGCGCACCGCGCTCGTCTACGTCTGCTCGCCGTCCAACCCGCAAGGTGCCGTTGCCGGCCGCGACTATCTGGCGAAGGCGATCGCCCTGGCCCGGCGCCACGATTTCGTGCTCGCCGTCGACGAGTGCTACGCCGAAGTCTATGACCAGAATCCGCCGCCCGGCGGGCTCGAGATCGCCGCCGAGACGGGCAGCCTCGCCAACGTCGTGGTGTTCCACTCGCTGTCCAAGCGCTCGAGCGCGCCCGGTCTGCGCTCAGGCTTCGTCGCCGGCTGCCCCAAGGTCTTGCGCGCGCTCAAGGGCCTGCGCAACTACGCGGCCGCCGGCACGCCCGGCCCGATCATGGCCGCGGCCACGGCGCTTTGGCGGGAAGAATCCCACGTCGGCGCGATGCGCGCGCGCTACCGCGCCCGTTTCGAGGCGGCCGAACGGGTCATCGGCAACCGGTTCGGCCACTATCGGCCCGCCGGCGGCTTCTTCCTTTGGCTCGAGGTCGGCCACGGCGAAGGCGCGACGCGCAAGCTGTGGGCCGAGTCCGCCGTCCGCGTGCTGCCCGGCGGCTATCTCGGCTTCACCGGGCCCGACGGGACCAATCCGGGCGAAGCCTACATCCGGCTCGCGCTGGTCCACGACGCGAGCGTCTGCGAGGACGCGGCGCGGCGCATCGCCGCGACGCTACCGGGATAGAGGGAACCATGGCGCGCGCGGCATCGCGGAGTCACGTCACGGCCTGGCTGCCGGCCGGGACAATGTCGTTCGTGCGCGAACGCGCGGCCGAAGGGTTCGGCTTCGCGCTCGGGGCGGGGGCGCTCTGGCTCGCCGTGGCGCTGGCCGCGTTCGACCCGGGGGACGCTTCGTTCAACGTCGCGACCTGGCGGGAGACGTCGAATCTCGCGGGGCCGTGGGGCGCCCATGTCGCGCAGGCGCTCTACCAGCTGTTCGGCTGGGCCGCGCCTCTGATCGTGGTCGTGCTCGCGGCGTGGGGCTGGCGGCTGACGACGGCGCACCGCTTGACCCGTCCCCGGCTCAGGCTCGCCCTCGCGCCGCTCGCGCTCGCCGCGCCGGGGGCGGGGGTGGGCGCGCTCCCAGGGCTCGATGCCGGGCCCTTGGCGGGGCTTGCCGGCGGGCTTTTCGGCGACGCGCTCGCGGCCGGCGTCGCCAGGGCCGGTCTGGTGCCCGAGGTCGCCGCGGCGATCCTGCTCGCGGGCGGGTTCGCGCTCGGCGTCGCGGCGACCGCCGGGGCGATGGGCTTGAGCGGCGGCGAGTGGCTGCGCCTCGGCCGTGGGCTGCGCTGGCTCGGCACCCGCACGCTCCGAGTCGCCGTCATCGCCGGCGGCTTCGTCGCCGCCCGCTTCCGCCCGCTCGGGGACGACGATGCGGCGCTCGTGCGCGATCGGCTCGAGCCGACGCTCGCGCCCGAATTGCCCGCCCTGCCAACGACCGACGCCCCCGCCAAGCCGACGCGCTCGCGTCGGCCACGCCCGCTCATCGCCCTGCGCGAGGACGCGAGTTCCCGTTCGCCCAAGCAGGGCGCGCTCGATCTCGCCGCGGCCGACGGCTCGCAGCTGCCGCCGCTCGACCTCCTGAAGGCGCCCAGGATCCCCGCGGGCACGGCGGTTTCCGAGGAAAGCCTCGACCACAACGCGCGCAAGCTCGAGGCGGTGCTCCAGGACTTCGGGGTCAAGGGCCAGATCACCCAGGTCCGCCCGGGCCCGGTGGTCACGCTCTACGAGCTCGAGCCCGAGCCGGGGATTCGCTCGAGCCGGGTGATCGGGCTGGCCGACGACATCGCTCGCTCGATGAGCGCGGTCTCGGCGCGCGTCGCGGTCATCCCGGGGCGCAACGCCATCGGCATCGAGCTGCCCAACGCCGAGCGCGAGGTCGTCGCGCTGCGCGACCTCTTGGGCGCGCCCGAGTACGAGGCGATCACCGCCGAGCTCACCCTCGCGCTCGGCAAGGACATCGGTGGCCGCCCCGTGATCGTCGATCTCGCGCGCATGCCGCATTTGCTGGTCGCCGGCACCACCGGCTCGGGCAAGTCGGTCGCGCTCAACTCGATGATCCTGTCGCTGTTGTACCGGCTGCCGGCCGAGCGCTGCCGCTTCATCATGATCGACCCGAAGATGCTCGAGCTCTCGGTCTATGACGACATTCCGCACCTGATCGCGCCCGTCGTCACCGAGGCGAAAAAAGCGGTGGTCGCGCTCAAATGGACCGTGCGCGAGATGGAGAACCGCTACCGGCTCATGTCGAAGATCGGCGTGCGCAACATCGCCGGGTTCAACAAACGGCTGGCCGAGGCCGAGGCCAAGGGCGAGCAGCTCACGCGCACGGTGCAGACCGGGTTCGACGCCGAGACGGGCCAGCCCATCCTCGAGGACGAGGTGCTGGCGACCGAGCCGCTACCGCTCATCGTCGTCATCGTCGATGAGATGGCCGACCTGATGCTGCTCGCCCGCAACGAGATCGAGGTCGCGATTCAACGTCTCGCCCAGATGGCGCGCGCCGCCGGCATTCATTTGATCATGGCGACCCAGCGGCCCTCGGTCGACGTCATCACCGGCACGATCAAGGCGAACTTTCCGTCGCGCGTCAGCTTCCAGGTGACCAGCAAGATCGACAGCCGGACCATCCTGGGCGAGCAGGGCGCGGAGCAGCTCCTCGGCCAGGGCGACATGCTCTACATGGCGGGCTCGGGGCGCATCACGCGCATTCACGGGCCCTACGTCTCCGAGCGCGAGGTCGAGCAGGTGGTCGGCTTTCTCAAGCGCCAGGGCCGGCCCGACTACATGGCCGAGATCACCGAGGACCCGGACGAGGAGCCGGCCTACGAGGCCTCCGGCTCGGGCGATGAGCTCTACGACCGCGCCGTCGACCTGGTGCTCCGCGAAGACAAGTGCTCGACCAGCTTCATCCAGCGCCACCTCGCCATCGGCTACAATCGCGCCGCCCGCCTGGTCGAGCGCATGGAGGCCGAAGCCCTCGTCGGCAAGCCCAACCACGTCGGCAAACGCGAGGTTCTGGGCGCGGGACGGGAAGGGGGTAAGTAGGAGCCCTGGATCCGCCTGGGATTGCGCCATCAAACTCCGTTGACGGGCACGAACGGCGACGGCCAAACGCTCTGAACGCGTCCTTATCCGACCCCGTGCGCATTAAACGGCTCAGCCGCGGTCGCCAAACTCTGCCGATGCAATCTACAGGCCCGTTCCGAGTCGTGCTACTTTGAATGTTGGCGCCTAGCCATTCGGCATGTCCTCTGTCGTGCAGATGCAAGAACCGCCGAAGCCTGATTTTGACATTCAGCGATCCGCGCAGGGACTCGCAGACAGGTTCCTGCGTCCGCGCTTCATTGCTTTTTGCGTAGTGGCAAGCACGCTCTTTGTAATTCTGGGATTTTGGGCTTTAAGCGTCGAGTTCATGGGGGGGGATCGCGCCTGACAGGTCGGCTTGGGCAGTAGACTTCTCCTCCACGTGCGCGGCATTCGGAGCTGGCGATCTTGAAACGGCGACCGAACGCCTCGAAAAGGCGCTCGGAAAAGTTGAGGCGATTGCTATTGAAGACGTTCGTCGATCGCTCATTTTTTCGCTCGCCGCCCTCGTGCAAACTGCTCGGGACGATCAGAATGCGGCGGGACAATCCGCCGAACGCGCGCTGGTGGCCCTGAAGTACGTCGAATACGCTGAGGCTAGCGAACGCCGGTGCCGCCTCCGCGGTTTATGAGTTGCTTGGGACGACTTATGCGCTTCAGCGGCGTTGGAGCGACGCCGAGCCGATGTTCGAGCAATCCCTCAGGAACAAGAAAACGGCATTCGATTCTGATAGCCGGGAAGTCAGGTCTGGATTCGAACAGCTGGCCGCGGTGTATCGCGTCCTGGGTCGGTCGACCGAGGCCGAGGAGCTCTGTGATCGACGCCCCGCTGATACGGCGAAGCGCATCGATCTCGACGACGTCAGGGATGCCGAGAACCTTGGGGAGTGCCTGGAATTGATTCGACAAACGCTCGGTGAATCGACCCTGAACGGGTCTACCGCCTGCAGCAAAACGTCAAGTTGAGGTGCAAACGCTGGCCTTGATCCGGCCGCATGAGGCATTCGGAAGCTGCTCCCAAATTGAGAACATGTTAACAGCCTATGCGGATCATCGCGGTCAGTACGTTGCGCGATTTCTGGAACCGGCCGGGGCGCGGCGACGCGGAACAACCGTTGCGCACGTGGGTGCACGTGGTCGAGGCGGCGGATTGGTCAAGGCCGACCGATGTCAAGCGATTGTTCGGCACGGCGGACGTGCTGCGCAACGATCGCCTCGTCTTCAACATCGGCGGCAACAAAGATCGGCTTGTCGTGGCGGTTCACTATCGTGGCAAGCGGGTCTATGTGAGGTTCATCGGCAGCCATGCCGCGTATGACAGGATCGACGCCGAACGAGTGTGACGGATGCGCGCCACGGACATTCGACCGATCAGGACCAAGGCCGACTATCGGAGAGCGTTGGCCGAGGTCGAGCGGCTGTGGCACGCTGAGCCGGGAACGCGCGCGGGCGATCGGGTCGATGTGCTCATCACCCTGATCCAGGCGTACGAGGTGAAGCACCATCCGATCCCCGCGCCCGATCCGATCGCGGCCATCGAGTTCATGATGGAGCAAAAGCGCCTGACCCGGCGCGACTTGGAACCGGCGGTTGGCAGCCGAGGCCGGGTGTCCGAGGTCATGACCCGCAAGCGCCCGCTGACACTCCCGATGGTGCGCGCGCTCGCGGCGTTGCTCGACATCCCGGCGGATGTTCTCGTGCGTCCCTACGCGACGCGTCCCGCGGCGTGACCGGCCTTGATCCGGCCACGGTCCTGGGCCACGTTCGGGGCATGATGAATGGTAATCACCAAAGTCCGTTCGTCCTGAGGAGCGCCCGAAGGGCGCGTCTCGAAGGACGGACGGCGAGCGGGTCGAGGTCGCCCTTCGAGACGCCTGCCTGCGGCAGGCTCCTCAGGGCGAACGGTGTCGACTTAACGCGCCGTGCGGTCTTTGTCGGAGCGGCGCTCGCCATGTTCGCCGTGCTGCGCGGCGCCCGGGCCTCCTACGACCCCGCGCAGGACCCGGCGGTGGGCGAGGTGCGCGCGTACCTGGATGCGCTGACCACGCTCAAGGCGCGCTTTCTCCAGGCCAACTCGGACGGCTCGGTGGCCGATGGCCTGGTCTACCTCGCCCGGCCCGACAAGCTGCGGTTCGAGTACCAGAGCCCCGCCGGGCTGCTGCTCGTCGCCAATGGCAGTTTGCTCCGCGTCTACGACCCCGAGATCGACAAGGTCACCGAGCTGCCCTTCGCCGATACGCCGGCGAGCCTGATGCTGCGCGAAAACATCGACCTCGGCGGCGCGATCAGTGTCATCGCGATCGGGCGCGAGGGCGGCGTGGTCAGCATCACCGTCGCCCAGCGCGATTCTCCCGGCGCCGGCTCGCTCACCGCCGTGTTCAGCGAACGCCCGTTCGAGCTCAGACAGTGGACCGTGCACGACGCCCAGGGGTTCGATACCCGGGTCACCCTGTTCGACACCCAGTCCGGGCTCGCGCTCGACGCATCCCTGTTCGATCTCGCCCGCCTGCCGTTGACCCCAGTCGGCGAAAGCCGCTAGCGATCCATCCGGTCTACGCTGCAGGGGCGGGTCCCGGACCCGCCCCTGCAATGGCCTGCGCTGGTCGAGGGAGTTGCATGACGGCCGTGACGCAACCGGACCCGCGCGCTTGGCGCCGGCGCGTCGCGCGCCTGGCCGCGCCGCTGGTCGTCTCGAACGCGACCGTGCCCCTGCTCGGCATCGTCGATACGGCCGTGGTCGGCCACCTTGATTCGCCGGCCTATCTCGGCGGCGTCGCCGTGGGCACGCTGCTCTTCAGCTACGTCTACTGGAGCTTCGGCTTCCTGCGTCAAGGGACCGGCGGGCTCGCGGCCCAGGCCTATGGCGCCGAGGACGGTTGGGAGCTGCGCGCCGTGCTCGCGCGCGCCGCGCTCGTGGCTCTCGCGGCCGGACTCGTCCTCGTGGTCGTGCTGGCGACGCTGCTCGTTCCCTTGCTCGGGTTCGTCGGCGCCTCGGCCGAGGTCGAGGCCCACGCTGTCGTCTATGCCGAGATCCGGCTTCTCTCGGCGCCCGCCACCCTCGGCAACTACGCGCTTCTGGGCGCCTTGGTCGGGCTGCAACGACCGAAGGGCGCGCTCGCGCTCATGGTCGCGACCAACGGCACCAACATCGTGCTCGACCTCGCCTTCGTGCTCGGTTTCGGCTGGGGCGTGGCGGGCGTCGCCTGGGCAACGGTCATCGCCGAGTACGTCGGCGCCGTGACGGGACTTGTCCTGGTCCGCCGTTCCTTGCACATCCTCCCTGGCCGCTGGGACCGGGCGCGGATCTTAGGGTGGCGGGCGCTTCTCCGCATGGCCGGGCTCAACCGCGACATCTTCGCGCGCAACTTGGCGCTGACCTCGGCGTTCGCGTTGTTCACGGTGATCGGCGCCCGGCTCGGCGACGCGACGCTCGCGGCCAACGCGGTGCTGATGAACTTCCACGCTCTCGCCGGCTACGTGCTCGATGGCTTCGCCGACGCGGCCGAGGCCCTGGTCGGCCAGGCGGTCGGCCGCCGCAGCCGCGCCTCGTTGCGGGCCGCAGTTAAGGCCGCGCTCGAATGGATCGCGGCGTTGGCGCTCGTGGGGTTCGTCCTTTTCGCGGCTTTCGGCGGCGTCCTGATCGACGTGATGACCGGGTTGCCCGAAGTGCGCGCCGAGGCGCGGCTCTACCTCGTCTACGTCGTGCTCGCGCCCGTGCTCGGCTGTTGGGCCTTTCTGCTCGACGGCGTGTTCGTCGGCGCGACGCGCGGACCCGAGATGCGCAACGCCATGCTCGCCGCGCTCGCCGTGTTCGTCGGCCTCGCGTTCGCGCTGACGCCCGCGCTCGGCAACCACGGGCTGTGGCTCGCCTACGTCGTCTTCATGCTCGCGCGCGCTCTCTTTCTCGCGCTCTACGTTCCCCGCCTCGTCCGCTCGGTCGGCTGAGCGAAAAAGGGCGCGACCAGCAGCCCGATCAGGTCCGTCTCCTCGGCGCCCTCGACCCCGATCGCCATGTCGGGCGTTCGCCGCGTCGCCGTCGTGGTGCCGAACAGCGGGTCCCAGAAGCTGAACAGCGTGCCGTAAGTCGCATCGGTGTCGGCGCGTTTCCTGTGGTGATGCACCCAGTGGAGCGAGGGCGTGATGACGACGCGTGACAGGGCGCGCTCGAAGCCCGGCGCAAGCCGCAAGTTCGAGTGATGGAACAGTGTCGCGACGAGCAGGATCGCCTCGAACGCCAGCACCGAGGCGAGCGGGAAGCCGATCAGAAGGATCACGCCGGCGCGCGCGAGCGCCGACAGCGCGACCTCGCCGAAGTGAAAGCGCACCGCGCTCGTGGTGTCGAGGAACCGGTCGAGGTGATGAACCGCGTGGAACCGCCACAGAAAGGGGATTTCGTGGTTGGCGCGGTGCCACCAGTAGATGAGGAAATCCAGCAGCACGACGTCGGCGGCGAAGGCGGCGCCCGACCACCAGGCCGGGCGCCAGGCGAGCGCGTGGCCGGCCGCGAACGCGGTGATCGGTACGACAAGGCCGACAGAGAGCCCGACGTTGAGCAGCCAGAGCGCGCCGTTCCGCGCGACCCGCCCCCACGGCGGCACGGGCCGGGGCGCGGCGGGCATCAGCCGCTCGGCCAGGAACAAGAGGACGAAGACCAGCGCGACCGTGCCGGTCTTCCAGGCCACGAGCGCTTCGTCAGCGATGTCCATAATCGCAAGCCTGCCCGGAAACGCCGGCAAGAGTCTCGCCTACATTTGGCAGAGGTTTGGTCGTGCCCGGGGCTGGCGAGAACCGAGCGGTCCGCATGCTAACCCGGCCACTGTGCACCGGACACGGCGTCATGACATGAGCGAAATCAGTCTTAACCGCCGGCAGAGGTAAAGAACCGCCTCGGCCGCCACGTAAGGGAATAGGCTGGTTGTGCCGGCGAGGAAGCGAGCGAACGCGGCGGGCTTGTCCTTCAGGCCCCCACGAACAACCAAACCAAGAACGATCCATCGAGTTGCGAGCCTAAGTAGCGTGCGGTGCTCGCGGTTCGTGAGCCCGCGCATGGCGGCGAAATCGGCGGCAGCCGCCAGGATGGTGCGGACCATCCCGAGCGCATCTCGAACGGTCACGGGGTGATCCCTATGAAGGCACTCATTGAATCGGTCTATCGGATCGTACAGGTCAGCGCGGTGGGGCATCCTGCGTCGAAACTGGGTCGTCGCCGTACGGTAGAAGCCATCGCGTTGCTGGTCGCGTTTCGTTGCCGAGACGCTGGCAGGATGGGACCGGTAGTTGAAGAGGACATCGCGAAGGACGCACCCCCGGCCGTGGTCGAGGGCGCGGCACCAGTAGTCGAAGTCTTGCCCGACCACGTACGTCTCGTCGTAGTACGCGCCGAACTCCCTGAAGAGACTCGCGCGAAGCATCACCGTTGGGTGGCACACCGGCGGTCGGAACATTGACATCCACTCGAACTCCCACCACGTCGTCGCCTCGATATCGACCTTGCGGGTACGCCCGCCGCCGTCGATCGTCGCGAAGCTGGTGCCCACCAGGATGATACCCGGATTGGTGTCAAGGAACGCGACTTGACGGAGCAAGCGATCAGGGTGGCTCCAGTCGTCGTGGTCCATGCGCGCGACGTACTCGCCCCGGGTGGCGCGTAAACCGAGATTCAGGCTGGCGGTCAAGCCGAGTTTCGTCGCGTTGTGAAGGACGCGCACACGGCGGTCGCCTCTGGCGTACGCCTCGAGGATCGCCGCCGTTCCGTCGATCGACCCGTCGTCGATGAAGAGGAGCTCGAAATCACTGAACGTCTGGTCCAGGATGCTGTCCACAGCCTCACGGAGGAAGGGCTCGCCGTCGCGGACCGGAATCAGGACGCTCACGCGCGGGACGTGTGCCGGCGCCCTCATCGCGTCCGCACCACACGGGCCGGTCTGGGAATGGTCGAACCCTCTGGTCTCGATCCGGCCGCGCACCGGTGCCGCCATCCCATGTGCCGTCCGTGTTCGAGGGAAGGTCAAGCCGATCCCCCTCGTTGCAGTCGTACGGCGACCATGAATGCGGCGCTGCACAATCAAGCCGCGGGCAGAAACGGGTAAGGGCGTCCATCCCAGTCCGCGGGTGCGACGCCAAGCAAATTGGCCACGCTCGGGCCGAGATCGATGTGGGCGACGTCCGCCTGCGCTCCAGTTGGCATGCCGGGGCCAAGCGCGAAGACGAGGCCATTGGGCACATGATCGCCTGTTCGTACGCCGTCGTAGCGCCCGTGGACCGCGCCGATCATCGCCGAATTCAGACTGTTGTAAGGGCCCGAACGAACCCACTCGGCGACGATGTCCGGAAACGTGCCGATATCGTCGACGCCGTAAAGATCGCGGGTTCGCGCGACGCGCAGGAAGGCCGGCGGGCCGTCCGGTCCGTTGGTCAAAAGCGCCAGCTCGTCGATGAGGGCGTCCGTGTAGCCCTCGAACTCGTCCCCGGGCCTGATGCGGCCCGCCGGCTCGCGGCCGATCAGGTTGACACGGACGCCCAGGAACGCCTCGTTGTTGGGGATGAAGAAGCTTTTCTCGATCGAGCGTTCCGCACCGGTCTTGATCGACCTCAGGGTGCTTCGCCAATTGCCTTCCGTCGGCACGGCCGCGAACCCGAGCAGCGGTTCGAGGCTCGGCATCGGGATTCGACCGTGCGGCAATCCTCGATTGATCCGTTTCAGCACTTCTTTCATCAGGTGCGTGCCGTCATAGTGCGGTCCAATGCCGTGACTGGCCACGACAAGAACCGAAATGTCCGGCGGGATGCGTTCGAGCAATCGGCCCAGCGCAGCATCGAGCGCCGCGTAGACATCACGGATCGGATCGCCGATCGCCGCGGCCACGGCCCGGTCGTGCCGAGGATGGGCCGTGTCGTGCACGGACCAAAGCCGGTGCCCGACACAGTGGGATTCAGCAAAGCCGACGGCGGCGAAATCCCACGACTCATCGCTCAGGATGTCGCGCGCAATCGCCTCCTTCGACGCCAAGCGCTGATGCAAGTGGGCGACAAAGTCGGCGGCCGCCCCGGCCCCGGGCCCCACGTTATCGCAGGAACCCACGGGTTCCTTACCGTAGTGCCGCCGAATGTGTTCCGCGGTTCCGTTCGGGCTGGCCATGAACCCGAGCCGCTCTGGGTCGTGGGTTCCCCAATCGATGATTTCCGTGCCGTTGAGCGCCGCCGAAGGTTTGCTCTTTGGCACGTCGAAGATCGCGACGCGTCGCCCGGCGATGCTCAGGTGAGACCAGAAGTGCTCGCGCTTTAGTTCGGTGACCCAGTGCCACGCGTTCCGGTATGAGCCAGGCCTTAGCTGCGAGTAACAGTAGCGCCCGTGGCGCAACGCGTTGACGGACATCGTCAGCGACGGCCACACCGCGCCGACGTAGAAGGCGTCCGGAGTTTGACTCAAGCTCCACGCCGCATCACGGAACAGGCGTCCGAATGTCGGCATCACGCCGTTGTGCGCCCAGACGCGGATCAGCGTCGGGTCGAGCGAATCCAAGCCAATGACCGCAACGCGCCGGCGAGCCATGAACTCCTCCGCTTGCAATTCAGAGCAATTTCCGTGCCGGGCCACTACGACTGCAAGGCGTCGCCCGCTCCTAGAGCAGCTTTACCCGGTATCGTCGATGTGCCTTCTTGCCGTCGCGCTTCGCTCATCCATATAGCCCGAGTATAAAAACGTAAGCTAGGAACCCCGGAGGCGTGCCATGTCGATCCGGCCCGTGAAACGCATCGCCCAATCGAAGCCCACCATGGAGGGCGCCGGCGTGCGCCTGCGCCGGGCCTTCGGCTTCGGCGACACCAGCGAGTTCGATCCGTTCCTGCTCATGGACGACTTCCGCAACGACCGGCCCGAGGACTACCAGTCCGGGTTTCCGTGGCACCCGCATCGGGGCATAGAGACCATAACCTATATGCTCGCCGGCACGGTGGAGCACCAGGACAGCCTGGGCAACAAGGGCACGCTCGGCCCCGGCGACGTGCAGTGGATGACCGCCGGCAGCGGGATTCTGCACCAGGAGATGCCGCGGGGCGACGAGCACGGGCGCATGCACGGGTTTCAGCTGTGGGCGAACCTGCCGGGGGCGCTCAAGATGACGGCGCCGCGCTACCAGGACGTCAAGGCCGCCGCGATTCCCGAGATCATCGACGACGACGGCGCGCGCATCCGAGTCATCTGCGGCGATTACCGGGGCCGGCGCGGCGCGGTGGACGGGGTCGCCGCCGACCCGCGCTATCTCGACGTCCAGATACCCGCGCGCCGGCGCAAGACGATCCCGGTCGAGGCCGAGCGCAACGCCTTCGCCTACGTCATCGAGGGCTCCGGCGGCTTCGGCGCGGCGCCCGCGCGCGACCGCTCGCTTGTCGTGTTCGGCGGCGGCGACGAGATCGCGGTCGAGGCCGGCGAGCAGGGGATTCGGTTCCTTCTGATCTCGGGCAAGCCGATCGCCGAGCCGGTCGCCTGGCACGGGCCCATCGTCATGAACACCCAGGCCGAAATCCGCCAAGCCGTCGCCGAGCTCGACGACGGCACGTTCATCAAGAGCAGGAACGAGGGGACAAAATAACTTGGCACGGCATTTCTCACCACAATTCCCAATTAGTCATCTTCGTTCTTCTTCGATTCAGACACAAGAACGAGAACGCGACGGTACGACTTGTTTCGCCGACTCAAGACTCGTTTTACTTCCCTTGGATGAAGAGCTTCACGGCGATTAAATGAACCTGGCCTCGCCAATTGAAGCAGTTTATAAAATGGACCCCTATTCGTGCGATTCTGTGATTCTTTGCCATCTAAGAAACGAATTTTCTTCTTAGTATTGTGTTCATAAATATCAGCTATCGCCTGAATCCATCGTTCTTCATGTATTATTCTAGGGCGACCTGTCTTTTGGATCGATTCGACAAGCATATCAGATTTTGTCATTAAATCCGCAATATTCCCCTTGATGATTGCCAGGCCTTCCTCTCCGAGGAAATTCTGGAATTCATCTTGGGTAATCGGATCTAATCGACCAAGTTCCTTTAAGAGAAATGAGGATTTGGTGCGAATTGCTTTTAGCGCACGTCTCCGCTTGCCATATCCGATCCAGCTCTCCTGAGTTTGCTGGTACCTGTCGAATTGGCGCTCCTCATACGCCAAGGCGTTCAGAACTGCCTCGATATCGTCCGAACCAGCTATCCGAAGTTCGGTTCGCAAGAAGGCGCGGAGTTCGTCAGTTCGATCCATCACGGACAAAACCTCGCATTGCGGAGGGCCGTTTGGGACGGTGTGGCGATGTAAGCATACGAAAATTCTTACATTTATCAATGCACTTTGTCTATGAAAGAGGACATACGCCTATTGATGTGGTCCGGGCCCGATGCGACCTTGTGACCGCGCGTATGAGGCACGGAGGACGCACCGATGGTGGAGTTACAAATGTCACGACACGCTTGCGCCAGGGCTCGCCAAAGAGGCTTGTCGGACGCCTGTGTGTCAGCGATCTTGACCTATGGCGACCGGACAGTGCGTCGGGGCGCCGGATGCGAAGCTGCCTGGATTTCTCGACCGGTGCTGGCACGGCTTGGACCCCGGACGCCTGACGGGATTGATGTGAGCCGATTGAGAAACGTCTATGTCTTGGCCTCTCCAGACGAGGAGGTGATCACGATCGTACGATCTCGAAGACCAATTTACAGACGAAATGCTCGCAGATTTTAGTTGGACGTGTTAGATAGGAACGAGACGATGACACCTCTTCTGTATCTGAATTTTGACAAACAGACTCTCAGGATGGTTCGATACAGAGTGCCTCTTGGCACCGTGGATTTTTGCATCTACGTTCCTAAGTGGCGGATTCCAGCACCTTGGCCAAAAAAGATCATGGTGCAAGTGGAGAGTTTGGGATCGGATCAGCGCGCCCGAGGAGTCCTAGCCGCAACTGCACGTGTCGGATCGGCAAAGTCTCCAATCTATGCGATCATGTCACGGGTTTCAGTGCACACTCGTACTGTTCGATTTGATCCTGAAACTTCCGAGCGCGACGATGAAATTGGCGCAATCTATGTTCCGTATTCCTTACTTTCAGATCCTCCCCCGGAACGCATTTTGATGACAGTCAAATGGGGTGGCGAACTCCGTCTCGGTTTGGCAGCGTAGTCGGTACCGCAAACATAAGGTTGCCCGCCCCGCTCTTGACAGTTCCGCGCGCCGGGGCAATCTGCCGGCTGGACCCGCACGGCCCCCCGAGCCCGAGGAAAATCATGTCGTTGCCCATGATCGGCATCCCGAGCGATGTGCGCGAGATCGGGATCCACCCGTTCCACTGCGTCGGCGAGAAGTACATCACGGCGGTGGCGCGCGGCTGCCACGCGCTGCCCGTGCTGATGCCCGCGTTCGGCCCCGGCCCCGACATCCCACCACCGGCCGAGCTTTACGACATCGACGCCATGATCGAGCACCTCGACGGCATCCTGGTCACCGGCAGCCCGTCGAACGTCGAGCCGCGCCACTACGAAGGCGAGCCGAGCCGGCCGGGTACGTTGCACGATGCGCAGCGCGATAACGTCATGTTGCCGATGATCCGGCGCGCGCTCGAAACGGGGGTTCCGGTGTTCGCCATCTGCCGCGGCATCCAGGAGCTCAACGTCGCGCTCGGCGGCACGCTGCATCAGCTCGTCCACGAGGTCGAAGGGCTCGCCGACCACAGGAGCCCGCCGGACGAGCCGCGCGAGGTCAAGTACGCCCCGGCGCACGAGATCAACTTCACCCCCGGCGGCATGCTCCAGCGGCTGTCGGGCATGCAGACGTGGCGGGTCAACTCGCTCCACGAGCAGGGGATCGACCGGCTCGCGCCCCGGCTCGAGGTCGAGGCGAAGGCGCCCGACGGCATGATCGAGGCGGTGCGCGTCAAGGACGCGAGGACTTTCGCGCTCGGCGTCCAGTGGCATCCGGAGTGGCTGTTCTGGGAAGACAGGCTCTCGGTCAAGCTGTTCGAGGCCTTCGGCGACGCCGCGCGGGCGCGTTCACGGGCGAGGAGCGCGGTCCGTGGACGCGTGGCTTAAGGAGCACAAGGTCGACGAGGTCGAGTGCCTGGTCCCTGATCTCGCCGGCATCTCGCGCGGCAAGATCCTGCCGGCGGCGAAGTTCACCAAGAGCTTCGCCGAAGGCACGCTGCGCATCCCCGAATCGATCCTCGGCCAGACGGTGACCGGCGACAACCCGGACAGTGACGCGGTCGACGTGACCTCGCCCGACGTCTACCTGGTGCCCGATCCGCGCGCGCTCCGCCTGGTGCCGTGGTACGAGGAGCCCACCGCCCAGGTCATCTGCGACTGCAACTACGCCGACGGCCGGCCCGTCGACATCGCCTCGCGCCAGGTGCTCCGGCGCGTCATGGAGCTTTACGCCGAGCGCGGCTGGCGCCCGGTGGTCGCGCCCGAGATCGAGTTCTTCCTGGTCGCGGTCAACACCGATCCGGACTATCCGCTCGAGCCGCCCGTGGGTCGCTCGGGCCGGCCCGAGACCGGGCGCCAGGCCTACGGCATCGACGCGGTCAACGAGTTCGACCCGCTGTTCGAGGAGGTCTACGACTACTGCGAGGCCGAGCAAATCGACATCGACACGCTGAGCCACGAGGCGGGCGCGGCGCAGATCGAAATCAACTTCAACCACGGCGATCCCGTGCTCATCGCCGACCAGGCGCTCTTGTTCAAGCGCACCGTTCGCCAGGCCGCGCTCCGCCACAAGATCTACGCGACGTTCATGGCCAAGCCCATGGAGCAGGAGGCGGGCTCGGCCATGCACATCCACCAGAGCGTGGTCGACATCGAGACGGGCCGCAACCTGTTCGCCGACCAAGCGGGCAACGACACCGAGCTGTTCCACGCCCACATCGCCGGGCTGCAGAAGTTTCTGCCGGCGGCGATGCCGCTGCTTGCCCCCTACGTCAACTCGTACCGTCGGCTGATGCGCCATTCGGACGCGCCGATCAACGTCCACTGGGCGGTCGAGAACCGCACCGTGGGCCTGCGCGTGCCGCGCTCGGGGCCCGAGGGCCGGCGCGTCGAGAACCGGGTCGCCGGCGCCGACGTCAATCCGTACCTGGCGATCGCCGCCTCGCTCGCGTGCGGCTACCTCGGCATGGTCGATCGCCTCGAGCCGGCCAAGCCGATCACCGGCTCGGGCTACACCCGCGCCCACGGCCTGCCGCGTTACCTGCCCGACGCGCTCGACAAGCTCGGTGACAGCAAGCCGCTCAAGCGCGTGCTCGGCGAGCGCTTCGTCGAGATGCTGCTCGACGTCAAGGAAGCCGAGCACGACGCCTACCAGGCGGTGATCAGCTCGTGGGAGCGCGAGCACCTGCTGTTGAACGTGTGAGGGCGGCGATGGTGAAGCGGCTCGTGCTCCGGGCGGCCAAGATGCTCGGCCTGTTCGCCGTGAGTCGCCGGCTGACCCGGCGTGGGCTCCGCATCCTCTGCTATCACGGCATCTGGCTCGGCGACGGGCACTTCGGCGACTACTTGTTCATGCGGCCCGAGACCTTCCGCGCGCGCGTCCGCAGGATCAGGGAACTGGGCTACCCGGTGCTCGCGCTCGACGACGCCATTGCGCGTCTCGAAGCCGGGACCCTGCCGCCGTGCGCGACGGTCATCACGATCGACGACGGCTGGTACGGCAGCTACCGCCACATGGTCGACGCCTTGGCCGCGGAGCGGCTGCCGGCGACCCTCTACGCCTGCACCTACTACATCCAGAACCAGCGGCCCGTGTTTACCGTCGCGGTGAACTACGTCGTCGCGACGGCCCGCGTTCGGGCGCTCGATCTCGACGCGCTGATCCCGGGCGACGCCGGCGGCACGGCGAACCTGGACGATCCCAGGGCGGCCGATCGCGCCGTCGACCGGGTGATCGCGTACGGCGAGGGGCTTGCCGCCGACGCGGACCGCCAGGAACTGCTGCGCCGACTGGGCGCGTCGCTCGGGGCCGACGTCGGCGCGCTGGCCGACTCGCGCATCGTGGGTCTGATGAGCGAGGACGAGCTGCGCGACGCGGCCGCCAAGGGGCTCGACGTCCAGCTCCACACCCACCGGCATCGATTCCCGCGCGAGGCGGCGGCGCTGGAGCGCGAGATCGTCGACAACCGCGCGGCCCTGGAGCCCCTGGTCGGCCGTCCAATGAATCACCTGTGCTATCCGAGCGGCGACTACGACCGGACGGCGTGGCCCTTGCTGTCGCGATTGGGTATTCGCTCGGCGACCACGACGGAGCGGGGCTTTAACCACGCCGGCACGCCGCCGCTCGCGTTGAAGCGGCTGATCGACGGCGAAGTGGTCGAGCCGATCGAGTTCGAGGCCGAGCTCAGCGGCTTCACGGAGCTCATCCGAAGGCTGCGTCATCGCCGCGGGCCCGTGGTAAGCGCGGGCTGACGTCCGGCGACCCCGATTTCCCGTGAGTCATGAGGGCTGAGGCGGCGGGCCGCTCAGGAAGACGTCGCGCGTCGTCATGCCGACGTAGCCCGCTGCTTCGCGATCCGGACGCGCGTTGAGTTCGATGACGCGCGGCCCATCGACGGCCATGGCGACGTCGACCCCGGCGAAGTTCATGTTCGGGAACGCGACGAGGCATTGCTCGGCCAGCTCCATCGCGGCACGAAAATGGGGCAGCTCGATGCCGGCGATCGGCGCGCCGTGATCGGGATGCACGGGAAAGACGCGCCTTTCCATCAGGCCGTCGTGCGCGGCGATCAACCGCGCCGTCGCGAGGTCGACCGGAGCCACGATTCCCCCGGCACCGTGATTGTCGACCATTGATCCCTGGCGCCCGATGCGCAAGTAACCGAGCCGCGTCTCCGCCGTGTCGCCACGGCGCAGGACCCACAGGCGCAGCGTGTTGACGCTCGACGGATTGAACGACGCGAGGGCCGGGTGCTGATCCAGGTACTCCTCGAGCAGCCGGGGTCGCCCTGGGGCGTAATCGAGATGGGCCAGCAACTCGGCGGCGGTCAGCTCGCGTTGATCGTTCAGCGGCCGGAAACGCGGCGCGCCCGCGCCACGGATTACCTCGACGGCGGCGAAGCCTTTGCCCGACCAGCCTTCGACGAGCTTGAAGCAGACGCGGCGGGCGCCTTCGCGCTCGAACAGGCGCGTGAGGTCATCCGCGTCGCGTAGCACGTTGCCTTCGGCGTCGCGGCCGCAGGCCGTGTCCAGCACCCCGATGTAGCGCGGCGTCGGGATGCGCATCAGGGTCAGGACCGCTTTCTCGGCGATTTTGTGCTGGGAGATCTTGCGGTAACCCGGGGGATTGAGGCGCGCGAGCTCGGACTCATAGCGCGCCATCGACCAGTGTCCGGAGATCTCTGCCCAGCTTCGGCCGCGCCGCCAAAGCCCCGCCATCTGGTAGTAGCCGGGTCCGTTGCCGCGGACCGCGAACAGAGCCGCCATTTCGAACCATTGCCTGAGCACGCCCTTCGCGTCCCGGCGGCCGCGAGCGGCCCGGTGGATGTCCGCGAGGAAGCGTAGGCTCACCATGGTCCGTCTCTCGTCGTATTTGCGATGATCGGTTTCGGGCGGTCCACGCTCGCCCGGAGCGGCCCTAGCCGCCGCCGGTCCGCCGGGCGAGCAGGGAGCCGAGAAACCGTTTCCATTGCAGCCGGTAGAGATATCGATCGCCGGGAAAGTACAGGTCCGACTCGAGGCCGGGTCGCAGGAACAGCAGGAAGAACTCGAGGAAGGTCCAGATCCTGGACGGCAGGGCGACCTTGCGGTCCCGAATCCGGCTCACGGCGTAGCCGAAATCGGCCGGCAGGGTGTGGCGGCACGCGATCCCGAGCGGCTGCGCGGCAACCGCTTCGGCCGGCGCGCCGAAGAAGCGATCGATCTGCAGGCGCGGAAAGTCGGTGCCGGCGTAGAGGTCGAGATGCAAGGCGGCCCAGTAGCGGGCGTTGAGCTCGATGAAATGGAACGTCCGGGTGGGCGCGTGCCACTTGTACTCGACCATCGCCACGCCGGTCCAGCCGAGCCGTTCCAGCTTGGCCAGGGCGTCGTCGCGCATGGCCTGGTGCCACCACGTGTGGCGATAGGACGTGAGGCCGCCGGTGTGAGGGTTCTCGTGCCGGGCCAGGCACATCGATTCCGCCACGATCGCGTCGTCCATGATGCAGAAATTCACGCACGCCTTGCGGCCCGGCACCGAACCCTGGACCAGGACCTTGCGAAAGTCCCGCATCAGACGGTTAGCGACCTCCACGGCCTCGTCGACCGAGGCGGCGCGGCGCACGACGCTGTCCGCCTTGACCCGCGCCTCGCGCGCATCGGTCTTCACATAGATCGGCAAGGGAAACGCGGCCAATTCGCCGGGCTCCAGCGGCGGGCCTTCGTCGAGAACGACCCGGCTGGCGGGCATGTGGGGCGAGGCGGGGGCGCTCAATAGCCTTTGGCCGACCTCGGCCTTGCTGAGACATTGATAGACGATGCGCCGTTCGGGCAACCCCGGCATCAGGCGTGCGAAGTCGTCGTAGCCCGGCTCGATGGCGAGCAGGAAGCCCTCGCTCGGGACGATCGCGTCGATCCCGTTGTGGGGGGG
>JBBDQV010000116.1:32802-33179 GCA_040905845.1 Alphaproteobacteria bacterium
ACGTACGTGCGCGACCAGGCGAGGAAATCGGGATGGTCGTAGGGCGGGTGGACCACCGCGTCGCCGGCGAAGCGGGACCGCAGTCCCAGCGCGCTCGGCGACGCCGAGCAGGCGTGGACGCGATAACCGGCGCGTCCCAGGGAACGAACGACGCCGATCATGCCGATCGCGTCGACCTGGGGAACGAGGACGGCGAACCCCTGGCGCCAGCGCCGTGGATCGCCGGGATTCAGGCCGCCGGCCATGCTCCTCGAACCCGGGTCGCGGTTGTTCTTGGTTGAAGGCGCATCCTCAAGCCTTATAGTACGCGTCATGGCCTTCGCCTAAGAGTCCGTTTCGAAAGTCATGAGGCACGGCCGAGGCGGCGGACGAGGAGC
>JBBDQV010000117.1:0-5499 GCA_040905845.1 Alphaproteobacteria bacterium
TGGCCGCCGCCGACGGCCTTCTCGACCAGCTTGGCCAGCCGAGGACCGAGGCCGGGCAGGGCCGTCAGCGGGGCAAACAACGGGAACAGGATTTCTGGCCGCATGGCGGTTCCGAAGCTAGCCTCGGGCTCCCCTAGGCAACAAGATGATCCGATGCCCACTTCCAACGAGGACGCCACCGACGTGCTGCGCCGCCGGCTGCGCTACCGAAGCCATCATCGCGGCACCAAGGAGCTCGACGTTTTGCTGGGTCGCTTCGCCGATTGCCATCTCGACGCCTTGACCCGCGACCAGCTCGTCACGTACGAAGCCCTGCTCGCCGTCGAGGATCCGGTCATGCTCGGCTGGCTCATGGGAACGGCGGAACCACCCAGGGACGCGCGTTCCGATGTCCTCGACCTGCTGCTGAGGTTCGTCGGGGGGCGCGGGCCGGCGTGATCTCCTTCGAGCGCCTTCTCGGCGCCCCTGGGCGTGTCCTCATCGGTGGCGCCCCGGAGGGCTTCGACGCTCTGCTGCTCGCGCGGCTCCGCGCCTCGGCCGGCCGGCGCGATGTCCTGTTCGTCGCGCGCGACGAGGGCCGCATGACGCGCACCGCCGAGGCGCTCGCGTTCTTCGGCGTGGACGACGAGGTCCTGACTCTGCCGGCGTGGGATTGCCTGCCGTACGACCGGGTCTCGCCCAACCCGGCCGTCGCGAGCCGCCGGATCGCCACCTTGGCGCGCCTGGCCGAGCGGAGCGCGGACGACGCGCGCGGGATCGTGCTGCTCACCACGGTGTCGGCCGCGATCCAGCGGGTGCCGCCCGTGGCGGCGCTCGGCGCGTTGCACCGCCGCATCCGGGTCGGCGCGCCGCTGGATCTGGAGGCGTTCATCGGCTTCCTGGCCGCGACGGGTTACAGCCGCACCGGGACCGTGACGGACCACGGCGAATTCGCGGTGCGCGGCGGCATCCTCGACGTCTTCGTCGCCGGTGCCGAACGCCCGGCGCGCATCGACTTCTTCGGTGACGATGTGGAGGCCATCCGCGTGTTCGATCCCGCCGACCAGAAAACGACGGGAACCGTCGCCACGCTCGACGTTCATCCCATGAGCGAGGTCGTGCTCGACGACGACACCGTGGCCAGGTTCAGAGCGGGCTATCAGGCGCTGTTCGGCGTCGCCGGCAACGATCTGCTCTACGCCTCGATCAGCGCTCGCCGCCGCCACGCCGGCATGGAGCACTGGCTGCCGCTGTTCCACGACCGGATGCAGACCGTTCTCGACACCGTGCCGGGCGGCATCGTCGTGCTCGACCACCAGGCGGAGGCGGCGCGCGAGGCCCGCCTCGCGATGATCGCGGACCACTACGGCGCCCGCACCGCGCCGCCCGCGGGCGCGCTCAGCGGCGAGGAGACGATCTACCGGCCCGTCCCGGCGGAGCGGTTCTTCCTGACGGGCGAGACCTGGGCCCGCGCGCTCGAAGGCCACACGGTGCTCGCGCTGAGCCCGTTCGTCGAGGCGGCGAGCGAGGAGGCGGGGTGGACCGCCGTGCTCGACGCCGGCGGGCGGCCGGCGCGCGATTTCGCCGCCGCGCGACGCAGCGCCGACGCCAACCTGTTCGACGCGGTACGCGACATGATCGATGTCGAGCGGGCCAAGGGGCGGCGCGTCGTGGTGGCCGGCTACACGGCCGGCAGCCGCGACCGCCTGCGCGGGTTGCTCGCCGACCACGGCGTCGGCGACCTGGTCGTCGCGGATGACTGGGCGGCGGCCGAGGCCCTGCCGCGCAACGTCGTCGCGGTCACCACGCTGCCGAGCGATCACGGGTTCGAGACCGAGGACGTCCTGGTGCTCGCCGAGCAGGACATCCTGGGCGATCGGCTGGCCCGGCCGGCGAAGCGGGCCCGTCGGGCCGATGCCTTCCTGGCCGAGATGGCGCAAATCGCGGAGGGCGATCCGGTCGTCCACGCCGAGCACGGCATCGGCCGCTACGACGGCCTGCAGACCCTGGCCTACGGCACCGCGCAGCACGATTGCCTGCGCCTCGTCTACGACGGCGGCGACCGGCTCTACGTTCCCGTCGAGAACCTCGACGTGCTGACGCGCTACGGCGACGCCGAGGCGAACGTCGCGCTCGACAAGCTCGGCGCGGCGAGCTGGCAGGCCCGCAAGGCGAGGCTCAAGAAGCGCGTCGCCGAGATGGCGGGCGAGCTGCTCAAGGTCGCCGCCGAACGCCGGCTGCGCTCGGCGCCCGCGTTCGTGCCGGGCGCGGGCGAGTACGAGGAGTTCAGCGCCAGGTTCCCCTACGCCGAGACCGACGACCAGGGCCGCGCGATCAAGGACGTGCTCGAGGGCCTCGCGGCCGGCACGCCGATGGACATCCTGGTCTGCGGCGACGTCGGGTTCGGCAAGACGGAAGTCGCCATGCGCGCGGCCTTCGTGGCTGTGACCGGCGACGCGCAGGTCGCCGTGGTGGTGCCGACGACGCTGCTGTGCCGCCAGCACCTGGCGACGTTCCGCGCCCGCTTCGCCGGACTGCCCATGCGCGTCGAACAGCTTTCGCGCTTCGTGACGGCACGCGAGTCCAAGGCGACGAAGCAGGGGATGAAGGACGGCGCCGTCGACATCGTCATCGGCACCCACGCCCTGCTCGCCGCCGACGTCGAGTTCAGGAACCTCGGGCTGCTGGTCATCGACGAGGAGCAGCACTTCGGCGTCAAACACAAGGAGGCGCTGAAGCGGCTCAAGGCCGACGTCCACGTGCTGACGCTGACCGCGACGCCGATCCCGCGCACGCTGCAGATGGCGCTGACCGGAGTGCGCGACATGAGCGTGATCGCGACGCCGCCGGTCGACCGGCTCGCCGTCCGCACCTACGTCACGCCTTACGACCCGGTCGTGGTGCGCGAAGCGATCCAGCGCGAGCGCTTCCGGGGCGGGCAGGTCTATTACGTCTGCCCGCGCATCGCCGACCTCGACCGTGTCGTCGAACGGGTGCGGGCGCTGGCGCCCGACGCGCGCATCGCCTTGGCCCATGGCCGACTGCCCAGCCGCGAGCTCGAGCGCATCATGAGCGCGTTCTATGACGGCGCGATCGACGTGCTGGTGAGCACCGCCATCGTCGAATCGGGGCTCGACATCCCGACCGTCAACACGCTCGTCGTCCATCGCGCGGACATGTACGGCCTGGCCCAGCTCTACCAGCTGCGCGGGCGGATCGGGCGCGGCAAGCTCAGGGCCTACGCCTACCTGACCCTGCCGCCCCAGGCCGTGCTCGGTCACGCGGCCGAGCAGCGGCTCGCGGTGCTGCAGAAGCTCGACAACCTCGGCGCCGGCTTCAGCTTGGCGAGTCACGACCTCGACATCCGTGGCGCGGGCAACCTGCTCGGCGCCGAGCAGTCGGGCCACATCCGCGAGGTCGGCATCGAGCTCTACCAGCAGATGCTGGCCGAGGCGGTCGAGGCGGCGCGGGCCCAGCAATCGGGCGCGCCGAGGGCGGCCGAGTCCTGGTCGCCCCAGATCGACCTGGGCACGTCGGTCCTGATCCCCGAGGACTACGTGGCCGATCTCGACGTCCGGCTCGGGCTCTACCGGCGCATCGCCGGCGTGGCCGACAAGGCCGAGCTCGATGGCCTCGCGGTCGAGCTGGCCGATCGGTTCGGGCCGCCACCCGCCGCGCTCGATCACCTGCTCGACGTGGTCGAGGTCAAGCTGCTGTGCCGTGCCGCGAACGTCGCCAAACTGACGGCGGGCGAGCGCGGCGCCGTCCTCAAATTCCGGGCGGACGATTTCCCCAACCCCGAGGGTTTGGTCGCCTACATCGCCGCTCAGGTCGGAACCGTGAAGCTGCGGCCCGATCATCGCCTGGTATTCGTGCGCGACTGGGCCTTGATCGAACGGCGCCTGGCCGAGCTGCCGCGCCTGCTGCGGGAGCTCGCGGCGATCGCCGCCGCGCCGGCAGTACCGGCACGGGCTTGAAACCTATGCCAACGCGCGTCGCGATTGACTCGTGCGACGCGCGGACGCGCTACCCCTCCCCCTTCCCCCTCCCACATCGGGAGGGGGGCCTCGATGCAACGGAAGAAAATGCCCCTCTCCCTTCGTGGGAAGGTGAGGGCGGAATCACCGACGGGCCGAGCAGCAAGTCCACTGGTCTTACGCCGACGGCGCCGCCTCGATCGCGCGGATGCCGTCGAACAGCCGCTTGAACACCTCGGGCTCCTGGGCGCCGGCGATCGCGTAACGTCCGTCGAGGATGAAGCAGGGAACGCCGCCGATGCCCATGGCGTGCGCCAGCGCGTTGTCGGCGTGCACCTCCTTGTCGCCATCGTCGGCCTCGACCACCTCGCGCGCGAGCCCGACATCGAGTCCCGCGCGGACCGCGACGTCGATCAGGGACTGGTTGGCGCTGAGGTCGAGGCCGTCCTCGAAATAGGCGCGGAACAAGGCCTCGACCACGGCATCCTGGGCTATGCCCTCGGCGGCGGCGATGACGCGGTGCGCCTTGACCGTGTCGGGGGTGCGACGGATGCGGTCGAAGGCGAAGGCGATGCCTTCGTGCTCGCCGACCTCCTCGATGGCGGCGTAGAGGTCGCGGGCGCGCGCCCCGGTGCCGAACTTCCGGGCCAGGTACTCGCCGCGTTCCATCCCCTCGGCGGGCATGTCGGGATTGAGCAGGAAGGCGCGCCAGCGCACGGTGACCTGGATCCGGGGATCGCCGGCGAGCGCGCGCTCCATGCGGCGCTTGCCGATGAAGCACCAGGGACAGACGACGTCCGAGAAGACGTCGAGGCGGAGCGGCTCGCGGTCCATGGCCGGCAAGTTAGCGCCGGCGGGCCGCCCGCGCTAGGGCAGCATCCGATCGAGGAATCGCCGCAGGCGATTCCTCGATCGGGTAAAGCTGCTCTAGATTGGCGAGGCTGCGGCGCGCGCGAACAGGGTCGTCGAGCTGTCGGTCGGATCGGCCTCGGTGCAGCCGATCGCGAGACGAAGAGGGTTCATCTCGCCGAGGCCGAAGTCGGTGTTGCCGACGACGCCGGCGATGCGCCGGCACACCGCGCTCGCCGCCGGCTCCCGTGTGTCCGGCAGGATGATCCCGAACGTCGCCCCGCCGATGCGCGCGGCGACGTCCTCGGCGCGCACCAGGCGACCGATCATGGCGCCGGCCTGCCGGAGCACCCGGTCGCCCATCGCATGGCCCTTGGCCTTGTTGATGGCATCGACGTCGAGCACCCGGATGACGCCGACCGCGAGCGGGTGCGCCGCTCCGGCGACATCCTTGATCAGGGCATCGAGGTGCTCGTGGGCGAAGCCGAGGCGATAGAGCCCCGTCAGGCCGTCCGTGACCACCATGCCCTTGCCGTTGCGGTAGGCATCCTGGAGCCAATGGCGGAACCGTTCCTGGCGAACCAGGGCCTCGAGCCGCGCGCGCAGCCCGGCGCCGTCGACCGGGCGGGCGACGACGTCGCTCGCGGGGGGGGGGGTGGGGCCGGGGGGGGGGGGGGGGGGGGGGGGGGGGGGG
>JBBDQV010000117.1:5509-5728 GCA_040905845.1 Alphaproteobacteria bacterium
CGACGGCCTTGGCGTCGCCGACGACGATCAAGGGAAAGTGGAAGAGGTTCGGCATGCGTCGCACGGCCTCGCACGTCTCGAGCGCCGCGCCGGAGTCCGCGCCGGCGAACACCACGGCGGCGTCGTACGGCGTGGCGACGAGCATGCTCGGCGCATCGGCGCCGCAGGCGATCTCGACCGAGCCCCTGGGTCCGATCGCCGCGCGCAGCGTGGCGATGT
>JBBDQV010000118.1:0-5669 GCA_040905845.1 Alphaproteobacteria bacterium
CGCATCAGGCGCAGCGGCGCGGCGACGCCGATGCGGCCGAGCGTCGCCTCGAGCGCGCCGACGTAGCGATCGACCACGGGGCCGACGTAGGCCGCGATCGCCGTGGTGTTGGCGCGCGGGTACTCCTCGATCTGCGGGTTGACGCGGCAGGAGAGATAAACGGGGACCCCCGGCAGCCGGCGGTGGAGCGCCGCCTCGATCATGCGCTCGTGGTCGGTGGCGAGGTGGGCGAAGGCGAGGCAGACGGCGACCGCCTCGGGGTTCATGGCGGCGACCGCCTCGGCGGCGCGCACGGCCTCGTCGATCGCGAGCGGCACGACCACGGCGCCAAACGCGTCGATGCGCTCGGCGACCTCGACGACGCGCGAGCGGGGCACCACCGGCGGCGGCTTGGTCTGGGTCAGGGCATAGAGCTTGGGGCGCATCTGCGGCCCGATCTCGAGCACGTCGCGGAAGCCCTCGGTCACGATCAGCGCGATGCGCGCGCCCGTGCGCGTCAAGAGCGCGTTGGTCGCGATGGTGAAGCCGTGGACGAACAGGCCGATGTCGGCGGCGCCGAGCCCGGCCGCCGCGGTCAGGCGCGCGATGCCGCGCCCCACCGCCTCGGCCGAGCCGGGCGTCGAGGGCACCTTGTCGAGCCGGACCGTGCCGGTTGCGCCGTCGATCAGGACCAGATCGGTGAACGTGCCGCCGACGTCGGCCGAGAGGTAGCGCATCGCGCGACCCTAATCGACGAACGAGGCGGTTTCCAGGCCGCCCGTTCGCCTGTATGCAAGCCGGGCCGTCCGGTTGCGATCAGGAGGGACTCGATGACCGCGCTGACCCACTTCCCGCAAGGCTTCCAGAGCTTCCTCGACGCGCCGCGCGCCGCCGATCTCGCCCGCATCGAGTCCGACATCGCGATCCTCGGCATCCCCTTTGGCGTGCCCTACAAGGACGACACCTACACCTACGCGGCGAGCTCGGCCGGCATGGCGCGCGCGGTGCGGCGCGAGACCAACTACAACCCCGGCTACCTGTCCCACCACGACTTCGACCTCGGCGGGCCGCTGCTCGACGGACGGGACGTCAGGATCGTCGATTGCGGCGACGTGCCGCACGACCCGACCGACGTCCAGGGCTCGTCGCGGCGCGCCACGGCGGCCGCGCGCAAGATCGTCGCAACGGGCGCGCTGCCGATCATGATCGGCGGCGATGACTCGGTGCCGATCCCGTTCTTCCGCGCCTTCGAGGGCAAGGGCCCGCTGACCATCGTCCAGATCGACAGCCACATCGACTGGCGCAACGACATCGCCGGCATCACCGAGGGCTATTCCTCGACCATGCGGCGCGCCTCCGAGATGCCGTGGTTCACGCGCATGGTCCAGATCGGCCAGCGCGGCGTGGGGGACGCGCGTGCCCACGGCTCGCGCCTAATCGGCGCGCGCGAGGTCCACGGCCGGGGCGTCCCCTGGGTGCTCGACCAGATCGAAGGCGACCGGTTCCTCGTCACCATCGACTGCGACGGGCTCGACCCCTCGGTCATCCCGGCGGTCAATGCGCCCAACCCGGGCGGGCTCTCGTTCCACCAGACAACGGACATCCTGCACGGCCTCGCGGCCAAGGGCCGGATCGTCGGCTTCGACATCGTCGAGCTGGCGCCCGCGCGCGACCGCGACGGCATCTCGGCCATGACCGTCGCGCGCATCGTCTTGAACCTGATCGGCGCGGTCGCGCGCACCGGGCAATTCGTGGGTAGGGCGGGGACCCAGCCGACGCAGAGTCAATTATAAAGGTCTTTCCAAACGCAATCACTTGCGCAGTTAAAAACGCAAGTGTATAGTGCGCTCAGGAGGCCCCCCCATGGTCGGCAATGTGATCCATCTTCCGCGGCCCCGCTCGTTGCGAACAGGGCATGAGCCGCTTGCCTTCTATGTCCGAGTTGGCCGTAACGATCATATAGAGGTCCTTGAGCTACTTACCGCCGGGGAACGCGGAATCTTCGGGTTTGTCGTCGAAGCGCCCTATCTCGATCGGCACGAGGAACTGATCACGGAGGCGCGAAAGCGAAACTTCGATGTGATTCTCGACCCAAGGACACAACAGATGGGTCTACCTGGAAGCTACAGTGATGCACTGATCGCTCTACCCTGGGGCAAGTCCGAGCGGCACCACACGGTCGCGGACTTCGAAGGGCAATCTGGACGAGCTCGTGCAGCGAAAATCGTGGAGTTCGCTCTGAGCCACGGATGCACACAGCTTCTCGGCCCAACGCATTTGATTGCCGATCCAAACGACCCTTGGGTGCACCGAGATATCGCCATGATGTCCTTTACCGCTGAGTGCATTCAGCGGGCCGGTGGCAATCTGGGCCTAATCTACCCGCTCGCGCTCCCGATGAGCGTTTTCCGAGATGACGTTCGGCGGTCGGCGATTGTCGCGGCGATTGGCAGTACACCGTGCGACGCCATGTGGCTCAAAATCGAGAATTTTGGGGATAGTGCCAGCGGGGAGAAGGCCACCGCATACATCAGAGCGTGTCGGGACTTTCATGCGCGTGGCCTACCACTGGTAGCCGACCACATAGGTGGATTGCCGGCACTGGGCACATTGGCATTCGGTGCCGTGGGCGGGATCGCGCATGGCGTGACCATGAACCAGAGCTTTGGCGCATCGAGCTGGCGCCGCCCACGACAGGAGGGCGGGGGAAGCATACCGCGACGCATTTACCTTCCCGAGCTTGATATGCTCGTCATGCGAAACGTTGCGGAGCGGTTTATTGCAAGCTCCCCACGCGTTCGCGGTCGGCATGTCTGTCGGGATACCCATTGTTGCGCACGAGGCCTGTCCGACATGCTTGATCGGCCGGCACGGCATGCGCTCCATCAGCGCGCCCGGGAGATCGAGAAGCTAGGCAGTGTCCCGCACCCGCTACGGATTGCAAACTATTTGGAAAATGCGCGTCGTGTTTCCGATGAAGTGGCGCTTGCCGCGAGCTTTGACAAGGTCGATGAGGAGTTCCGGAGGAAGCTGGGAGACAAGCAGAAAGCCCTAGGCCACTTTCGAGAAGCGATGGCGCACTTGGCGACAAGTTCATCAGGGGAATCCGTCGCAATCCCTCCGCTACGCCGAGCCGCGTCAGGCGGCCCGAGCGAGTGAACATTAGTTTGTACCAATGAAACGACGAGAGGGAGGAAGCTCATGGGCAGTGCGGTAGCACGAAAACTGGAGTCGCTGCGAAGCAAGGGACTCAAACAGACCGAGGTCGCAATCCTGCTTGGCACGCGCCCCGAGCAGGTGTCTCGCTGGAACAAGGGCCAAGCCTACCCGCACTCCGGGACGGAACGGGCGCTGCTTGAACTCGAATTCATCGTGGACCAACTCTGCGACTTTTACGAGCCGAATGAGGCGCGCCAATGGCTCTTCTCGCCGCAGAAGCACTTAGGCGGGCAATCGCCTGCCGAATTGATCCAGGCGGGCAAGATCGATGAGGTGCGGCGGCTGGTCAACCAGCTCCGGGATAGTGTGTATCTCTGAGGTTTGGTGGGGGGATGCGCTACGATCCGGATCTCGCTGATAGGCTCGGCGCATTCCCGACGGATCGCTTCAAGGGGGAAGTGTTCCGCGCCACGCGCAAGTCCGCCGATCCCGTCGCGCCGTCGCTTTCCGGTGGTCGGTGGGCGAGGCCGCAGAGCACCGATGACCCAGGTACCAGCGTGCTTTACACCAGCATGGAGCGCGACGGTGCCATGGCGGAGGTCGCATCGGTCCTGGCAGATCAAAGTCCGGTCCCTGGATCGCTCACGATCAAGGTGACGAGACTGGCAGTGACGACCTCCAGGACGTTTCGCCTTGTCAGCGCCAGCCTCGCCGCTCTGGGCGTCGACATGAGTCGCTACGGCGAGCGCGACTATGCGCGAACCCAGGAGATCGGCAGCACTCTTGCCTGGCTCGGCTTGGACGGACTCATTGCCCCCTCGGCCCGCTGGACCTGTGAGAGCCTGATGATCTTCACCGACAACCACAACTTGCGCGAGAAGCTGGAATCGATCGGCGAGGAGTTCGTCGAATGGCGGCAATGGGCACAGCAGCACGGCGTAATCAATGGCACCGAACCCTAGGCCGCGGGAAGAATCATGGAATGACGTTGGGGAAAAATATCGCGACATTGTTTCGCAGCGGACGGATCGGGGGGCGGGCGCCATGACCTGGCGTCCGCCGATCGACCCGCCCCAGCGCGTCGTGGCGGCGGGTTGACACGACGCGCGCGCGTTCACGGTACCGTGATCCGCACCCCTTTCGGGCGCTTGCCTGGCCGCGGTGTCCCGATGGACAATCAAGTCGGGAATCGGGGCGGGCGCCCCGACCGATCGACGAGGCCGGAAGGCATCCCGCCATGAATCGAATCAAGTTCATCGACCGCATGGCTCGGGGCCGCGTCGACCGTCGCGACATGGTGCGCGCGGCGGCCGCGTTCGGCGTCGGCGTCGCGGCGTGCGCGCCGATCGTTCGCACGCGCGGCCAGATCACCGTGTTCGAGTGGAGTGGCTACGATATCCCCGAGCTGATGCCCGGCTACGCCGAGAAGCACGGCGGCCCGCCCGAGTTCGCGATCTTCGCGAGCGAGGAGGAGGCGTTCCAGAAGATCCGCACCGGGTTCAAGGGCGACGTGATGCACCCGTGCACCTACTCGGTCTACCAGTTCAAGGACGGCGGCATGACCGTGCCGGTCGACACCTCGAAGCTGTCGCATTGGCCCGACGTGATCCCCGCGCTGCGGACGGCGGGCGGCGTCGTCATCGACGGCGGCGTCCACATGGTGCCGACCGACTGGGGCAACTCCTCGGTCATTTACCGCACCGACATGGTCGACGAGGCGTTCCAGAAGGACGAATCCTGGGGCATCCTGTTCGACGAGACCTACGCTGGCAAGATCGCGCCGTCGGACGGCGAGTCGAACGTCGAGATCGCCGGGCTTCTGATCGGGCTCGGCCCGGACGAGATCTTCCGCATGACCGACGCCCAGCTCGAGCAGGTGAGGCCGCTGCTCGAGAAGCAGGCGACGATCGCCCGCTTCTACTGGAGCGATCCGACCGAGTTCGGCCAGGCCATGGCGGGCGGCGAGATCGTCCGCCGCGTACGCCTGGAACGAGGCGGTCAAGAACCTCAGCGAACAGGGGATTCCGGTCAAGTACGCGGTGCCCAAGGAGGGCATCTTCACCTGGCTGTGCGGCTTGAGCGCGCTCAACACCGGCGAGGGCGACCCGGCTCTGGTCCACGATTTCATCGACGCCTGGCTCGCGCCCGAGGCCGGCAAGTTCCTGATCGAATCCTACGGCTACGGCCACAGCAACAAGAAGGCGTTCGAGATCGCCGCGCCCGAGGCGATCGCGGCGCTCGGCTTCCCGGCCGACCCGAGCCAGATGCTCGCCGACTGCATCCTGTTCCAGCCGTTGCCGGGCGAGCTCAACGACAAATACATCAACCTGTTCAACGACGTGAAGGCCAACGCGGCGATCTGAAGTCGGCTCGCCTGGCGCGGGCGCTGCCGCGCGACATCGTCTCGGTTTGCCCACATGGTTCGACAGGCTCAGCATGAGGGCGGACGAAACCGGCCTCACCCCGAGCTTGTCGAGGGGTGAGCGACTGTCTGGTTTGTCAAGCGGCGAGTTGGAATTGGTTTCTGGCAT
>JBBDQV010000119.1:0-5624 GCA_040905845.1 Alphaproteobacteria bacterium
GTGACCGGGACGATCTCGTCCTTGAAGCGGCCGGCGGCCTGGGCGGCCTCGGCCTTGTTCTGCGAGGCGGTCGCGAAGGCGTCCTGCTCCCCCCTGGTGATCTGCCACTTGCGGGCGACGTTCTCGGCGGTCGCGCCCATGTGGTAGCCGTTGAAGGCGTCCCACAACCCGTCCCTGATCATGCTGTCGATCATGGTGAGGTCGCCCATCTTGGTGCCGTTGCGCAGGTGCGCGCAGTGCGGCGCCTGGCTCATGCTCTCCTGTCCGCCGGCGACGACGATCGAACTGTCGCCGTTGACGATCGCCTGGTAGCCGAGCGCCACCGCCCGGAGCCCCGAGCCGCACAACTGGTTGACCGTCCAGGCCGGCACCTCGACCGGCACGCCGGCGTTGACCGAGGCCTGGCGCGCCGGGTTCTGGCCCTGCCCGGCGGTCAGGATCTGGCCCAGGATGACCTCGCTGACCTCCGCCGCCGCGACCTTGGCGCGCTCGAGCGCGGCCTTGATCGCGACCTTGCCGAGGTCGTGGGCGACGAGCGCGGCGAGTGAGCCGTTGAACGAGCCGACGGGCGTGCGCGCGGCGCTGGTGATGACGATCTCGGTCATGGCGATTCCTTGTCCTGATCTCTCCGGGGCCGGTGCGCGATGGGATCGACCGGCGTGTCAAAGTCACCTTTAACCAAGCCCGCGGCGTTTGCAACCACGGGCGCCGGAGATCACGCGAACCGGGCCGCGAGCCAATCGCCGAGCGGGCGCCACAGCACGGTCTCGGCGTTGCGCCCCACGACCATGCCGATGTGGCCCGCGGCGGGGCGCATGACCTCCGCCCCCGGCATGAGCGTGGCGAGCGCCTCGGCCGAGGCCGGCGGCACGATGCGGTCGCGGCTCGGCACGACGACGAGCGTCGGCCCGGTCCACGCCTCGGGCCGCACGACATCGCCGGCGACGCGCCAGCGCTCGCGCGCCGGCTGGTTCTCGCCGTACCAGCCGACCAGGCACTCCTCGGCGACGGGCCCGGCCAGCGGCACACCGTCGTTGAGCCAGTCCTCGAGCGCGACAAAGCCCTCGGCCGCGGGCGAGGCCGGGTCGAGCCCGGCGAAGGCGCGCATCTTCGCCGGAACCTGGCGCGGATCGACCGCGGCGAGCAGGGCCTGGATCACATCGACCGGCAAGATGCCCATCCAGCGCAAGCCGGCGCGCGCCGCCTCGGTCGCGAACAGGCGCGCGAAGGGCGGTGCATCGACGTGGAAGTCCCACGGCGTCGCCAGCAGGGCGAGCCCGGCGACGTCGCGCGCGCGCCTCTGGGCCAGCGCGAGCGCGAGCAGCCCGCCCATGCAGTAGCCGACCACGACGGGCGCGCGTCCGGTCTTGGCGCGCACCGCGTCGAGCGCGCCCTCGAGCCGACCGGCGATGTAGTCGGTCAGGGTGAAGCCGCGCTCGATAGTGCCCGGCGCGTCCCAATCGACCAGGAACGGGCGCAGGCCGCGCTTGGCCAGCGCGCGCAACAGGCTTCGCCCGGGCGCGAGGTCGAGCACATAGCCGCGGTTGATCAGCGAGGGGACGATGAGGACCGGCGGGCCGCCGCGCGCCCGGTAGTCGAGCAGCCGCGTCGTGCCCTCGCGCCAGATCGCGCGGGGCTCGGCCACGCGGCGGGCGTAGGGGTGGCGCCGATAGCGCTCGACGCCGTCGAGCAGCCGCGCCAGCCGCCGCTCGGCCTCGGCACCGACCGCGTGGGCGAGGCGTTCGGGGTCAGCGCCGGCGAGCTCGCGGGCGAGCGCGCGGCCCGGCTCGGCGAGGCTCGGGCTCCAGGGCAGCGAGCCGCTCCTCGCAAACGGCAAGGCGGCGAGCGAGCTCGTCGAGACGAGCCACGACGTCGCCAGGTGCAGCCCCAGCGGGCGCGGCCCGCGGCGCGCGGTCGTTCGACTGGTCATGTCCATCGTTTCCCCGGCTCGGCGGCGCGAACGGCGCCAGGAAGCGCAGCGCCAGCTCGACCAAGGCCGGATCGGCCGCCATCAAGGCGACCTGCTCCTGCCACAAATCGAGGAAGCGGCGCGCCAGGTCGGCCGTCTGGTCCTTTTCGTCCATATCGCCACTATAAACTCGGACCGCGGGGCGCGCCGCAATTGCCGACTCACCCGCGCGATTCCCTATGTATGATGAGCGCGCGAGGACGGGAACCCGACCCATGGCCCAAGCGAGCGACGCGGGCGAGAAACGCGTCATCATCAAGAAGTACGCGAACCGGCGGCTCTACAACACGGCGACGTCGAGCTACGTGACGCTCGATCACCTGTGCCGCATGGTCAAGGAAGGCACCGACTTCGTCGTCTTCGACGCCAAGTCGGGCGACGACATCACCCGCTCGGTGCTGACCCAGATCATCGTCGAGGAGGAGACCAAGGGCCCGAGCCTGTTGCCCATCGGCTTCCTGCGTCAGCTCATCGCCTTCTACGGCGACAACCTGCAGAGCTTCGTGCCGCGCTATCTCGAGCTCAGCATGGAGTCCTTCACGCGCAACCAGGAACAGATGCGCACCTACCTGCAGGAGGCGTTCGGCGGCTTCTACCCGTTCGGCCAGTTCGAATCGATGGTCAAGGAGAACGCCGCCATGTTCCAGCGCGCGCTCGGCATGTTCATGCCGTTCGCCCAGCAGCAGGCGCGCGAGGCCGGCGCGACGCCGACCGAGGAGGGCGGCGAACTCACCGACTTGCGTTCTCGCGTCAACGCGCTTCAGAAGCAGATCGACGCCCTGGCCAAGAAGACCGAAAGATAGAGCAAGTTCCCTCCACGTATCATCGGCGGCCCCACCCCCACCCCGACCCGTGACGGCGGGGGCATCCGCCGTCACGGGTCGGGGTGGGGGGCGCTTCCACGCGATCGGGATCCCCCTAGCCCGGTGCGACGACGACGGCCCGGCCCGCTGGGGCCGCCACGCGCGGGCCCGGTCGGCCGTAAAGGAAGCCCTGGAGGTAGTCGACGCCGCAATCCTTGAGCACCCGCGCCGTCGCCGCGTCCTCGACGCACTCGGCGACGGTCGCCTTGCCGCACGTCTGGGCGAGGTCGGCCAGGGCGCGCACGAACGCGACGTCGGTCGGCTGGTGGGCGAGCCCGGTGACGAACGAGCCGTCGATCTTGACCATGTCGATCGCGAGCGCCTTGAGGGTGCGGAACGAGGTGTGCCCGGCGCCGAAGTCGTCAAGCGCCACGCGGCAGCCGAGGTCGCGCAGGCTCGCGACGAAACGCGCGCACGCGTCGAGATCGCGGATCGCCGCCGTCTCGGTGATCTCGACCAGAAGGCGCGAGGGCAGCGCCGGGTCCTGGCGCGCCAGGGCGACCAGGCGGCGCAGCCACGCCTGGTCCGCCGTCGTCAGGCCCGAGACGTTGAGCGAGAGCACCAGGTCCGGATCATCCTCGAGTTCGCGGACGACGAGGTCGAGGACGTGGCGGTCGATCTGGCGCACGAGCCCGATGCGCTCGGCCGCGCGGACCAGGGGACCCGCGTTGTCGGCGAGCCCCGAGGCGGCGGCGGGCCTCAGCAGGCATTCGTGGAAGGCGATGCGGCCCGTGGCCCCGTCGATCACCGGCTGGAAGGCGAGGCCGATCGCGTCGTTGTCGAGGCACCAGCGCACCCGCTCGGCCATGGCCAGGTCGTGGCGTACATCGTTGCCCTTGCGGTCGTTCTTGCGCGGAGCGTGGTGCGTGGTCGACCCGCGCCCCGTGCCGGCGCGCGCCCGCTGCTCGGCGCGGTCGATGATGTCGAGCGCCGTGTGGTCGGCCCCGGGAATCGCGACCGCGCCGACCGAGACCGTCACGCGCAGCGGCCCGACGGCGGTGGGGACCGGCGCCGCGGCCACCGCGCCGGTCACCTTCGCCATGGCGGGCGCGATGTCATGCTCGGGACAGCCGTCCAGGATGACGCCGAACGAATCGGCGCCGACGCGCCCCGTCACGTCGCTCTCGCGCAGGCACAGGTCGAGCTGCTGGCCCACCGTCACGATCGCCGCGTCGGCGACGTCGCGCCCGTAGGCCTCGGCGAGCAGGGGGAGATCGTCGATGACGACGAAGAGGAAGGCGCAGGGCATGCCGTACCGGCGCGCCGAGGCGCCGGTGAGCTCGAGCTGCTCGCGCAGCCGGCGCTGGTTGTAATGCCCGGTCAGCTCGTCGTAGTTGACGAGCCGCTCGAGCCTGGCATCGCGCGCCACCTGGGGGGTCACGACGCGCATGACGCCGAGGAACTCGCGCGCCGCGCTTTCATCGCTCGGCAGGACGCCGCCTCGGTCGTGGACCCAGACGTAGCGTCCGTCGCCGGCGCGCACGCGATACTCGACTTCGAAGGGCTCCGCCGTCGCCAGATGCCGGCCCAGCCGGATCTCGACCGCGGCCGCGTCGTCGGGATGGATACGGGACCGCACGGCGTCGCGGTCGGCCATCAGCGACGCGGTCGACAACCGAAACGCCGAGTCCGCCGGCTCGGACCAGCGGACGGCGCCGGTGTCGAGCGACCACGTGTAGACGATGTCGCCCGACGCGCGCAGCGCGCGCGCGATCCAGGGATCGTCCGTATCGGAACGACGCCCGACCACCTTCGGGCGCCCAGCCGTCCCAGCCATTGTGCCTTTCTGGCGCGCAGCAATCTTGAAACGCGGCCTCCGCTGCGTCGGGAAGGCTAGGTCCGGCGGCTTAACATTCGGTCAACGGATCGGGGCCGCGCCTCACGCGGCCGACTTGATCGCCTTTCCGATCGTGCCGAACATCTCGTCGATGTGCTTCTTCTCGGCGATCAGCGGCGGCGAGAAGGTCAGGATGTCGCCGACCTGGCGCGTCAGCAGCCCGTTCTCGTAGCACGCGAGGAACACGTCGAAGGCGCGCTGCGCCGGCTTGCCCGGACGCGGCGCGAGCTCGATCCCCGCCATCAGTCCGATGTTGCGGATGTCGATGACGTTGGGCAGCTCCTTCAGGCTGTGCGCCGCGTCCTCGAAGTAGCCGCCGAGCTCCTTGCCTCGGGAGAACAGCCCTTCCTTCTGATAGACGTCGAGCGCGGCGAGGCCCGCCGCCGCGGCCAGCGGGTGCGCCGAGTAGGTGTAGCCGTGGAACAGCTCGACCATGCTGTCGGGGCCCGTCATGAACGCGTCGTAGATCCCCTTGCGCACGAACACCGCGCCCATCGGCACGGTGGCGTTGGTCAGGCCCTTGGCGCAGGTCATGATGTCCGGGACGACGCCGAAGTACTCGGCCGCGAACGGCGCGCCGAGCCGGCCGAACCCGGTGATGACCTCGTCGAAGATCAGCAGGATGCCGTGGCGGTCGCAGATCTCGCGCAGCCGCTTGAGGTAGCCCTTGGGCGGCGGCAGCACGCCCGTCGAGCCGGCGACCGGCTCGACGATCACGGCGGCGATGGTCGCCGCGTCGTGCAGCTCGACCAGGCGTTGCAGGTCGTCGGCCAGATGCGCGCCCCACGCCGGCTCGCCGCGGCTGAACGCGTTGTGCTCGAGGTCGTGGGTGTGGCGCATGTGGTCGACGCCGGTCAGCAGCGTGCCGAACTGCTTGCGGTTGGCGACCATGCCGCCGACCGAGATGCCGCCGAAGCCGACGCCGTGATAGCCGCGCTCGCGCCCGATCAGGCGG
>JBBDQV010000120.1:0-5613 GCA_040905845.1 Alphaproteobacteria bacterium
AACCCCTTGCCTCATGCTGAGGAGCCGGCGAAGCCGGCGTCTCGAAGCACGAGGCAAGGGGTCGCCATCATCGGTCCTTGGTATGGCCTGGTCGCGGGGACAGGGCCATCAGCCCGCCGGCTGGACAGGTCATTTGCCTCGATACGTCGGTGCGCCCGGCGGGCGCCCGGGGTCACGCGATCAGGTCGGCGACGTAGCGGGGCAGCGCGAAGGCCGCGACATGCACGTCCGGGGTGTAGTAGCGCGTCGCGACGCCGGCGGCCGCGAAGCGGGCGCTAAGTGTCTCGATCGGAACCCGCCTCAATTCCGGGTCGTCGCAGGCCCAGCCGAACGCCATGGGCCCGCCCGTGTAGGTCGGGATGGTCGCCAGGTAGCAGCCGGAATCCCGGAAGATACGCCGAAACGCGGCGAGCGAGCCGACCAACTCCGCCGCCTGCAGGAACGGCACGCCGTTCTGCGTCACCAGGACGCCGCCTGGGTTCAGCACGCGGTGGCAGCCGCGATAGAACGCCTCGGTGAACAGGACCGCTCCGGGGCCGATGGGGTCGGTCGAATCGACGATCACTAGGTCGAAACGCTCGGCGCTCTCGGCCACGAACCGGGCGCCGTCGGCGATCACCACTTGGGCGCGCGGATCGTCGAACGCCGCGCCGCAGATCGAGCGCAGATGCCGCTTGCTGAAGGCGATCACGCTCGGGTCGATCTCGACCATGACGACACGCTCGATCGCGCGGTGCTTCAGCACCTCCTCGAGCATGCCACCATCGCCGCCACCGATGATCAGCACGCGGCGGACCCGACCGTGGGCCAGGATCGGCAGGTGCGCCAGCATCTCGTGGTAGATGAACTCGTCCTTCTCGGTCGTCTGGATCGCCCCATCCAGCACGAGCATCCGGCCGAAGGTCGCGTTCTCGAACAACACTAGGTGCTGGTGCTCGCTGCTTTCCTCGTGCAGCACCTTGTCGGCGCGATAGGTGGTCCGAAAATCCGCGTGCAGAGTCTCGGCGATCCAGCGCCCGGTCATGCCGACAAGCCGCGCAGGTAGGTCGTGACGGTCACGCGGCACGGCCCGAATGCCCGCTCCAGGACCGGCACCGTCTTGAAGGGATCGGCCCGGCCGCACATGAAGACGTCGAGCGCCGCGTAGCCGCGCTCGGGCCAGCTGTGGATGCTGATGTGCGATTCGGCCAGCACCGCCACGCCCGAGATCCCGCCGTTGGGCGTGAAATGGTGCAGATGGATGTGCAGCAGGCTGGCTCCCGCCGCCGCGACGCACGACTCGAGCGTCGCTCGAACGTGGTCCAGATCGTCGATCCGTTTGGCGTCCCAAACGTCGATGATCAAGTGCGACCCGGCGAAAACCTTGCCGTCGCGCTCGATGAAGTAATCCTTCCGTGCCTCGGACGCGGGCGTCGCGAGGGCCGGAACCGAGCTCTCCTCTTGGGCGGTGCTTGAACGCGGGTTCAAGTCCATCCCCAATTGGAAGAGGGCGTCTTGCCTAAACATAGGCGTCCTCCCCAACCAGCAGATGACCGAATACTGCGAGCGGGTGCATATGGGCCAATGGCGCCGGCAATGCAAGGAACAAATCATCCCCGCCGTCGATGGGCCCGGGATAGGCCCCGCGAGCACCATCGACGCCGGGTAGCGGCGGGTGCGAGTATGCGGCCGACCGCGCGAGGCTGGGCTGGCGGGCCGAAGATCACCGCCCTAAGGTTCGTCGCGGCGGTCGGCGTAGGGCACGCAAAGGGGAGACAGGCGTCGATGGGCGATACGAAGATGTGGGGATCGGAGCCTTATTTCGGCCTAGGCTACGACTTCGACCCGCAATGGCTGTTCACCGACGAGCAACGGGAGATTCAGCGCAAGGTCATCGACTTGTGCCAGTCGACGCTGCGCCCCAACGCCGTCCAGTCCGACAAGACCCTCGAATACCCGCGCAAGAACATGGAGGCGTTGGCGTCCGCGGGGCTGCTCGCGCTCCACGCGCCGAAGAAGTACGGCGGGCTCGGCCAGAACCATCTGTGCTGCGCCATGGTGCTGGAAGCGATCGGGCGCTACGGTTGCCCGAGCACCGCCCTGGTCTACAGCATGCACCTGCTGGCGGTGACCGCGCTCCTGTTCCGCGCCAAGGGAAACAGGGAGATCGACAAGGTCCTAAGGCGGCTCAACAAGGACGTGTTCATCGGCACGGCGTCCTATTCGGACCCCGAGACCGGCTCGCACTTCTGGTACCCGATGGCCTCGAAGGCCGAGAAGACCGCCAAGGGTTGGCGCGTCAACAAGCGGTCATCGTGGACGACCTCCGGCGGCTTCGCCGATTTCTACGTGGTGCAGACGACGAGCCCGGACTTCAAGGGCAACTACGCCGACCTTTCGGTGTTCCTGATTTACGCCGACGAGGTCAAGGCCGAGCCCGCGCTGTGGGACGCCATGGGCATGCGCGGCAACCAGTCAGGCCCCATCACCGTCGACGGCATCGAGATCCCGGCCGATCGGATGATCGGCCCGCCGGGCGACGGGGCGAAGTCCAATGACGAGGCGGTCGACCCGATCACGCTGATCAACTTCGCCGCCAGCTACAACGGCATGGCGCTCGGCATGATCGATATCGCTAAGAAGCAGGCGATCGGCAAGACCCACGCCGACGTCGGCTTGCGGGTCGCCGACTACCCGACGATCCAGGACTACGTCGGCGAGGCGATCATGGATACCCAGGCCTCGCGTTTCTACACCTACTCGATCGCCCAGGCGATGGACAAGGCGACCAACAACTGCGACTGGACGATCCACGAGAAGGATCCGGACGCGATGCCGCGCGCCGGCCTCCTGACCTGGACCTGGAAGGCCAAGTTCATCGCCTGCAAGAACGTCTACCACGTCGGCGACAAGATGCTGCACGCGTGCGGCGGCACCGGCTACAAGCGCGCGCTGGAGATCGAGCGCATCTTCCGCGACTCCCGCGCGGGCTGGGTCATGGGCCCGACCAACGAGGTGTTGCGCCAGTTCGTCGGCAAGTGGGCGCTGCTCGGCATGGAATCGCTCGACTACTGGAACCAGAGCGTCAACGAGCGGGTGCTCAACAACGAGATCAAGAAGATGGACGCGGCCGCCAAGCGCAAGCTGGTCGAGAAGCTGTCGGCGCAGCTCGCCGGCGGCAAGGCGGCGCGATGAACCGCCCGATGGCCAAACCCGCGAAGCGGGCGTCCCGCGCGAAGCCACTCGCGGCTTATCGCACGGTGGTTAATTACAAGACGGCCAGGTTCCAGCCGTACTCCCTGCAGGGCGAGGTGCAGAAGGACATCACGTGGTGCAACGTGAGCTACGACGAGGCGACCGGTCAGGGCCTGTTCCTGGTGAAGTTCGCTCCCGGCGGGCGGTCGATCGCGCACGAGCACCTCGACTTCGAGGAGTTCATCATCCTCGAGGGCGACCTGACCGACAGCGACGGGACGACCTATCGCCAGGGCGACGTCGTCTCGCTGCGGCCTGGTTCGAAGCACTTCTCCACGTCGCGCAAGGGCCTGACCGCGCTCACGTTCATCCGCGGCGGCTTTCGCACGCTCTCGCCGCGCGAGAAGGTCAGCCCCTGAGTCCGCGGTTCCTACGGTGAACCCCTACGAGACCGGGCTCGACAGGAACCCGGCGAATCACGTGCCTCTGACGCCGCTCGGGTTCCTCGCGCGCGCGGCCGCCGTCTATCCCAAGCGGATCGCCGTGATCCATGGCGCGCTGCGCCTGACCTACCGCGAAGTTTACGCGCGCGCGCGCCGGCTCGCCTCGGCGCTGAAGGCGCGCGGCATCGGCGTCGGCGACACCGTGGCGATCATGGCGCCGAACGTGCCCGCCATGCTCGAGGCGCACTACGGCGTGCCCATGATCGGCGCCGTGCTCAACACGCTCAACACCCGGCTCGACGCGGCCACGATCGGCTTCATCCTCGACCACGCCGAGGCCAAGGTGCTGATCACCGATCGGGTGTTTTCGCCGACGATCAAGCCGGCGCTGGACAAGGCCAAGGTTCGACCCATCGTCATCGACATCGACGATCCGCTCGGTCCCGAGGGCGAGCTCCTGGGCGCGACGGACTACGAAGCCTTCATCGCCACGGGCGACCCGGAGTTCACCTGGGCCGCGCCCGACGACGAGTGGCGCGCGATCAGCCTGAACTACACCTCGGGCACCACCGGCAATCCGAAGGGCGTCGTCTATCATCACCGCGGCGCCTATCTCAACGCGATCGGCAACCTGCTGGCTTGGGGCATGCGCGACGCGCCGGTCTACTTGTGGACGCTGCCGATGTTCCACTGCAACGGCTGGTGCTTCACCTGGTCGATCAGCATCGTCGCCGGTACCCACGTCTGCCTTCGGCGGGTCGAGCCCAGCGCGATCTTCCGGGCGATCGCCGAGCATCGCGTGACCCACTTCTGCGGCGCGCCGATCGTGCTCGGCATGGTGATCAACGCCAAGCCCGAGGAGCGCGTCGTCTTCGATCACGCCGTCGAGGTGATGACCGCCGCCGCCCCGCCGCCGCCCGCGGTGCTCAAGGCGATGCAGCAGCAGGGCTTTCGCGTCACCCATGTCTACGGCCTGACCGAGACCTATGGTCCCGACACGGTGTGCGCCTGGCAGGGCGAATGGGACAGTTTGCCGATCGAGGAGCAGGCGCGGCTCAAGGCGCGCCAGGGCGTCGCCTACCCGGTCCAGGACGGCATCAAGGTCGCCGACCCGGCGACCATGGCGCCCGTGCCGGCCGATGGCGCGACAATGGGCGAGGTCATGCACCGCGGCAACGTCACCATGAAGGGGTATCTCAAGAACCCCAAGGCGACGGCCGAGGCGTTCGCCGGCGGCTGGTTCCACTCCGGCGACCTCGCCGTGGTGCATCCGGACGGCTACATCGAGCTCAAGGACCGGGCGAAGGACATCATCATTTCGGGCGGCGAGAACATCTCGACCATCGAGGTCGAGAGCGTGCTCTATCGCCATCCGGCGGTGCTCGAGGCCGCGGTGGTCGCCCGCCCCGACGAGAAATGGGGCGAGAGCCCGTGCGCCTTCATCACCCTCAAGGAGGGCGCGGCGGCGACCGAAGAAGAGATTATCGCGTTCTGCCGCGCCAACTTGCCGCGCTTCATGGCGCCGAAGACGGTCGTGTTCGGACCGCTGCCCAAGACCTCGACCGGCAAGGTCCAGAAGTACGTGCTGCGCGACCAGGCGCGCGCGCTCGACCGGCATGGCTGATCCGGCCGCCCGCACCTTGGCCGAGGCCGCGACGAGGCTCGCCGGCGCCCATGTCCTCGTGGTCGGCGACGTCATGCTCGACCGCTTCGTCCACGGCGAGGTGGCGCGCATCTCGCCCGAGGCGCCGATCCCGGTGTTCCGCGTCACCGGCGAAGCGGCGATGCCGGGCGGCGCCGGCAATGTCGCGCGCAATGCCGCCGCCCTCGGCGCCGCGGTGACGCTCGTCGGCGTCGTCGGGGACGACGACGAGGGCCGCGCGCTCGCCGCCATGCTCGCGAACGAGGCCGGCATCACCGCGCGCCTCGTCGCCGACGCCCGGCGGCCGACGACGACGAAAACGCGCCACGTCGCGGGCGGCCAACAGCTCTTGCG
>JBBDQV010000121.1:0-31592 GCA_040905845.1 Alphaproteobacteria bacterium
GCCTCAATCAAGAAAGGGCCCGGCATTCGTGTCACAATCAACGAGTCGCTGCTTAACAGCGAGCTGAACGGGTTCGAGCCAGAACTTGGCGGAACTGTCATCGCGATCGATGTGAACATGTGGGGGTTCGAAGCCCTCATTGCTATAGACGAAGAGCCGGTAGGGCCCTTCCCGAAGGACCGTCGGCATCGGACCCTCCGAGACGGACACGCAAGGTTCGCACCAATAAGCCCACAAGGACGGGGGCTAGATGCTCGAATGTCGATGTCCGGCGTTCGCATACCTGCACCGGGTGGCGAAGTCAATCTCCGGCGGAACTCCCGGTTGATCACCTCGCGTGCGCATTTCGAGCCGAACGATCACACGGCTCAGCCAGGTGTCACGAAGCACCGATCAAGGGCAACGAGAACTGATACCGCCACTGGCCAAGGCAATGCAGGAAGTTGAGCGCTGGCGGAGCACCCGGCCCATTCGCCCTATGTGAGCGGATCGGCGCGGTCGCTCGCCAGATGGAGCAGGCAGTCGCCCGCCTCGACGCGGCCGATGGCGCGCGTGCAGATGACCAGCCCGGTGCGCCGGATCGCTACGGGCTCGGGCGACCTGTCGGGGTGCTCGGGGACGTGGACGTGGCCGACCAGCGCACCCTTCGCCACCTCGTCGCCAAGGCCGACCGCCGGCGCGAACACGCCGTCGCTCGGCGCGAACGCGTAGTAGCCGCAGTCGCTAATCTCGGGCGGGCGCGGCGCCGGCGCCGGCTCGGGCGCGGCCCTCGTGATTCCCAGGTGAGCGAGCAGGTTGCGCACCCCGCGCGCGACGAGACCGACGCCGTCCGGCGACACCACGCCCGCGCCGCCGTACTCGCCGCCGAGCTTCGGCACCCGGTGCGTCTTGGCGGGCGTCGTCGAGGTGCCGTCGGCCTCGGCCTTGCCCCAGACGATGATGCGCGGCGCCCCGAACGCGCGCGCCGCCGCCAGGGTGCGCCGGTCGAGCGCGTCCTCGCCGGTCAGCGCGAGCGAGACGAACGGCAGGTAGCTGAGCGAGGCGCCACCCGCGTGCAGATCGACGAAGAGATCCGCCATGGGCACCAGGGTCTCGGACAGGTAGTACGCGATCTGGCTGGTCGGCGGGCCCGTCGGATCGCCTGGAAAGGCGCGGTTCAGGTTGCCGCCATCGAGCGGCGAGACGCGCGCGCCCGCCTTCGCCGCCGGCAGGTTCGCCGCCGGCAGCACGATGACGCGGCCCTTGATCGCCGCCGGATCAAGCGTGCGGATCAGATCGCCCAGCACGATCTGGCCTTCGTACTCGTCGCCATGGTTGCCGGCCATGAGCAGGATCGTGGGGCCGGCGCCGTTGCGGAACACCGCCAGGGGAATCGGGATCACGCCGTAGGCCGAGCGTGTCACCGAGTGGGGCAGGTTGAGCGTGCCGACCTGCCGGCCATCGCGTTCGAAGTCGATCTCGGTCCACAGCCGCGTTCGTCCCGTCATCGGCGTCCCTCGTCGTGCTGGGTGGAAGTTTGGCTCAAACGGTGGCCCGACGCGGCCGCTCGGGCCAGGCGAGCAAGTTCGCGAAGTACGCCGCGTCGCCGACCGCGGGCGGCGGCACCGCCGGGGCCGAGGCGGGCGATGCCGCGACGATCTCTGCGATCCTTCGGCAAGCCAGCGCCATCTCCTCGTCGGTGCACGGGCGAGGATCGAGCAGGATGAAGCCGCGCGCGACGTCGTAGGCCCAGACCACGATGCCGGGCTCGCCCGCCTCGAGCGCGGCGCCGAGCTGCCAGGCGTTGAGGCCGGCGCGGATCGGGTCCACGGTCACGCGCACGCGCTCGAACGGGTTGCCAAGCGGGTCCGGCACGACCGCGACGTCGAGCCCGCGCACGGCGCGCAGGCACTCGGCGGCCGCGCCGGCCCGACGAGCCCACTCCCTGGCTTGCTGCGCCGGATCGAGCGTTCGCCAACGGCGCAGCGCGGCGATCGCGCCGACGACCCCTTCCTTGCCGGCCTTCATGGGCCGGCCGACGCCGCGCTCGTTCAAGAGGCAGGCGCGGACCAGGTCGAGCCGACCGGCGATGATCCCGGCCGTCAACCCCGCATGGATCTTCTGGGCACTCTTGATCATGAGATCGGCGCCGTCCTCGAACCAGGAGCGAAGCCCGTGCTGGGCCGCGGCGTCGACGATGACCGGGACGCCGTCGGCATGGCAGGTCGCCGCGAACGTCGGAAGGTCAACAAGTCGCGGCGAGACGTCCAGGTCGCCGACGACGTAAAGCGCGGCGGCAACGTCGGGCGTCAGCGCCTGGCGCAATGCCTCGGCGGAGCACGCGTCGGCGTCGCCCACCATGACAAGGCGCGCGCCCGGCAGGGTGACGATCTGGCCCGCGGTGGCGCCGCTGCTGAAGTCGTGACCGCGTTGCATGACGATGTCGCGCCGAAGTCCCGTTGCATCGGGCAGACGACCGATGGCCGCGAGATCGCAGCCGGTCATGCACGCCGCGACCGCGACCGAGATACCCGCCGCGGCGCAGCCGGTCACGCAGCCGGCCTCGGCGCCGGTCGCCTCGGCGATGGTCTCGCTCGCCACCCGCTGCAGGTCGGCGACGTCGACCGCCAGCGGCAGCAGGCGCGCGGCGGCCTCGATCGCCTCGGGACAGGCGCCGAAGCCGCCATAGACGGTCGGCGCGCCGCACAGGTTGATGAGACGCCGGAGCCCGAGCTCGTCGCGGATGTCGGTCTCGGCGTCCTCCCCACCGTCGCCGCGCCGAGCCTACACGTGGCGCCAGCGCTACCTGGCGAAAAAACGACGGGCGGGCCCGAGGCCCGCCCCAATGCCGGGAGAGTCGAACGTCCAGCCTCTAGGCCCAGGTGAACCGGGCGAAGTCGTATGTGGAATCGAGGTGGATGATCGGGTTGTGGTTGGTGCGGATGAGATGCGGGATCGGCTCGTGCGTGATGTAGACGTAGGCCGCCGTGTCGTCGAGGATCTCCGCCATGCGCTGGTAAATCTCCTCGCGCTTGGCCGTATCCGTCTCGGCGAGACCCTTGTCGAACAGCTCGTCGAACTCGGGGTTCTTCCACCGCTCCCAGTTCCAAATGCCGACCTGGCCCGAGACGTACCATTGGTACATCTGCGACGGGTCCGGCGAATCGCCGTAGCGGGCGATGTAGAGTTGAAGGTCCTTCCACGCATCGCCGCGGCTCTCGAGCCCGAGGTCCCACCACACGCCCGACTCGAGTGGGATGATCTCGAGGTTGATGCCGATCTCGGCCAGGTTGGCCTGGACGATGGACGCCGCGGAGTTCTGGGCTTGGTTGTTGATGATCTTGATGTCGAGGGCCAGGCCTTCGGCCCCGGCCTCGGCGACCAACGCCTTGGCCTTCTCGACGTCGCGGTTTTGATATTTGCTCGACGTCCGGCTGCCGATCAGGCCAGGCGGCACGACGCCGTAGGAGCGCGGCGCGTTGCCGCCGTAACTGGCGAGCAGGATCGCGTCGACGTCGACCGCATAGCAGATCGCCTCGCGTACCCGCTTGTCGGTGAGCTTGGGGTGCTCGGTGTTCATGCCCATCCACGTCCAGCGCAGCCCGGCGACCTCGAAGTAGGTGGAGCCTTCGGGTGGCGCCGTTTTGTAACGCGAAGCGGAGTCGACGCTGATCACCGTCAGGTCGAGCTCGCCCGCCTCGAACGCGAGCTCGGCGGTTTTCTCGTCCTCGACAATGATGATGTCGATGGCCTCGATCGAGGGCTTCTCGCCGATCCACTCGGGGTTGGCGCGCAGCTCGATCCGCTGCTTGGGGAGCCAGTTGGCCACGATGTAGGGGCCGCATTGGGCCGGGAACGTCGCGTCGTAGCGCTTCACCTTGGTGCCGTCGGCCTGCGAGCTGTCGACCTCTGTACCGGTCGCCTCGATCGCCTTCTTGCAGACGATGCTGCCGGTGCCGTCACCGAGCGCGGTGAGCCACAACGGCGCGAACGGCTTGTCGAGGACCAAGAGGCCCTCGTGGGCGCCGAGGATCTCGACGTGATCGACGACGACGAACTTGTCCTTCCACTCCGAATGGCGCATGCGTTCGATCGAGTACTTGACGTCCTCTGCGGTGACCTCGCCGTAGCCGCCGCTCCACTGGTAGCCGGGCTTCAGCTTGAAGTGGATGTTGAGGTCGTCGCGCTGCGAGATCTCCTCGACCATCGGTCCGGGCACCCAGCCCCACTTGTCGCCGGGCGCGTAGTTGGCGAGCTGGGTCAGGCACGCGACCTGGGTCCAGATCTCGACGCCACCGACCATCCAGCCCGGATCGAGCACCTGGATGTCGCGGTTTGTCCGCACTTTCAGCGTCTTGCCGTCCTGCGACAGGCTCATCGCCGGGAAAGCCGCGGTCCCGCCCGCGGCCATGGCAAGCTGCATCACAATACGCCGGGTGAAACTCGTCATGGCCATGGAAGCCTCCCTGCTTCTCGCGGCGGACCTTGTCGCCGCTGTATACGAAAGTATCGGGCGAGCCGTGTCCCTTGTCAAAGCGATCATGGGGGCGTCCGGCCCTCGGCTCAGGCCGCTGCGAACCCCGGCAGGAACATGAGCCCGTCGGGGAAGATCGCCGGGACGACGTCGTCGCGGTGCAGGTGCGGGATCGGCTCGTGGGTAATCCAGACGTAGGCGCCCGTTTCCTCCATGATCTCCTGCATGCGCACGTAGATCGCCGCGCGCTTGGCGGGATCGCGCTCCTTGATGCCGTCCGAGGCCAGGCGGTCGAACTCCTCGCTCGTCCATCGCTCCCAGTTCCACACGCCGACCTGGCTGGAGACGTACCACTGCATCATCTGGCTCGGGTCGGGCGCGTCGCCGTAACGCTGCAGGATGAGCTGCAGGTCCTTCCAATCGGCGCCCTCGGATTCGAGCCCCAGGTTCCAGAACGTCGCCTCGTCGTAAGGCCGCACGTCGACGATCAGGCCGATCTCGGCCAGGTTCGCCTGGATGATCTGGGCCGCGCTCAGGCGATCGGACTTGTTGAGGGTGGTGAGGGAGAGCGTCATGCCCTCGGCACCCACCTCGGCGATCAGCGCCTTGGCGCCCTCGACGTCGCGCCCGCCGATCCCCGATGCGTCGCGATGGCCGAGCACGCCGGGCGGCACCACGCCAAACGAGCGCGGGGACGCGTCGGCGTAGGCGGCGGCGAGAATGGCATCCACGTCGACCGCCCGCTGAATCGCCTGGCGCACGCGAAGATCGGCGAGGTTCGCGTGCTGGGTGTTCATGCCGAGCCAAGTCCAGAACGTGCCGGGGCGCATGGTCAACGTGGTGTCCGCGGGCATGACCTGCTGATACGCCTTGAGCGAATCAAGGCTGATCGCGGTCAAGTCCAGCTCACCCGCGTCGTAGGCGATCTCGGCCGCCTTCTCGTCCTCGATGGTGACGATGTGGATCTCGGCGAACGCGGGCTCCGGCCCGTTCCAGTCGGGGTTGCGCGTGAGCTCGACACGTTGCTTCGGCAGCCAGTCCTTGACCATGTACGGGCCGCAGATAGCCGGGAACTCGGCGCCGAACGTCTTGACCACGGTGCCGTCCTCGAGCGTCGCCGCCGTGCCCCGCTCCTCGATCGCGCGCTTGCAGACGAAGCTCGCGGTCGCGTGCGGGATCGTGGTCAGCCAGATCGGCGCGAACGGCTCCTTGAGCACGATCGAGCCAGCAAGGGCGTCGTGCACCTCGACGTGATCGAGCACCGCCCACTTGCCGGCCCACGGCGCCTGATTCGCCGGATTGGCGAGCCGCTCGATCGAGTACTGGACGTCCTCGGCCGAAAGCTCGCCGTTGCCATTCGACCACTGGATGCCCGGGCGCAGCCGGAAGTCGATGCGCAGATCATCGACCTGCTCCAGGTGTTCGACGAAGTCCGACGCCCGCCAGCCCCACGTCTCGCCGGGTGTGTAGACGGCGAGCGTGCCGAGGCAGGCGTGCTGGAGCGTCGTCTCGGCCAGGCCGCCGATCATCCAGCCGGGATCGAGCGACTGCGGGTCGAGGTCGGTGCGCACGCGCAAGACGCGCCCGTCGGCCGAGAGCGAGACGCGCGGGCCGAGGCCCGCAAGAGCCAGCGCGCCGAGCGCGGCCCGGCGCGACACCGAAAGCATGGCCATGGCAAACCCGCGTCCCTCGTGTCGCTTCTTGTATGCGGAAGTGTCCCTGGTATTCCGTATCGCTGTCAAACACCGGGCCTTGTCGCGCGACCGGTTCATAGGCATGTTCGGGCGTTCTCGAGGGGAGCATGATGGTCCATCGGCTCGACGGCAGGTGCGCGCTTGTCACCGGCGCGGGCAGCGGGATCGGCGCGGCGATCGCGCGGGCCCTGGCGCGCGCGGGCGCCCGCGTCGCGGTCAGCGACCTCGATGGGGCGGCGGCGGTGCGCGTCGCCGGCTCGATCGACGGCGCCCTCGCGCACCGTCTCGACGTGACCGACGCGGCGGCGACCAAAATTGTCGTCGCGATGGTTGCCAAGGCGCTCGGCGGACTCGACCTCGTCTGCGCCAACGCCGGTGTCTCGACCATGAACCGCGTGGTCGACCTGACCGAGGCCGAGTGGGACCACAACATGGCGGTCAACGCCAAGGGCGTGTTCCTGACCAACCAGGCTGCGGTGCGCCATTTCCTGGCGAGCGGCACCAAGGGCGTCATCGTCAACACGGCGTCGATGGCGGGGCATATGGGCGCGCCGTTCCTGGCCCACTACGTGGCGAGCAAGTTCGCCGTGGTCGGCTTCACCCAATCGCTCGCCAAGGAGGTCGGTCAGTACGGCATCCGCGTCAACGCCGTCTGCCCCGGCTTCGTGCGCACCTCGATGCAGGAGCGCGAGCTGGTCTGGGAAGGAACCTTGCGCGGCATCTCGCCCGCGGCGGTCAAGGCCGAGATGGTCGCCATGACTCCGCTCGGGCGCATCGAGGAGCCCGAGGACGTGGCCGACGTCGTCGTCTTCCTGGCGAGCGACGCGGCGCGCTTCATGACTGGCCAGGCGATCAACGTGACCGGCGGCGCCAGGATGGACTGAAGCCATGCTCAAGGCGATCTTCGGCACCACCAAGGCGATCGTCGCGATGGCGCATCTGCCGCCGCTGCCCGGCGCGCCGGGCTACGACGCCAAGCGCGGCATGGCCGGCATCATCGACTGGGTCGCGAAGGACGTCGAAGCGCTCCAGGCGGCCGGCGTGGACGCGATCATGTTCGGCAACGAGGGTGATCGGCCCTACGTGCTGAAGGCCTCGCCCGAGGGGCTCGCCGCAATGGCCGCCGTGGTCGCGACGATCAAGCCCGCGCTCAAGCTGCCGTTCGGCGTCGATTATCTGTGGGATCCGGTCGCGACCGTCGCGCTCGCCGCCGCCACCGGTGCGCGCTTCGCGCGCGAGGTGTTCACCGGAGTCTACGACTCCGACATGGGGCTGTGGCAGCCCGACTGCGCCGGCGCCCTCAGGCTGCGCCACGGCCTCGGGCGCGACGACCTCAAGCTGCTGTTCAACGTCAACGCCGAGTTCGCGGCCCCGCTCGGCGAGCGCGCGATCGAGCGCAAGGCCGAGAGCGCGGTGTTCTCCTCGCTCGCCGACGCCGTGTGCGTCTCGGGACCGATGACCGGGCAGGCGGTCGAGGCCTCGGACCTCGAGCGGGTCAAGCGCCGCCTGCCGAATACTCCGGTGTTCGCCAACACCGGGGTCAACATCGACAACGCCGGCGCCGTGCTGGGCGTCGCCGACGGCGCCGTGGTCGGCACCCACTTCAAGCGGGACGGCGTCACCTGGAACGCGGTCGATCCCGATCGCACTCGGCGCTTCATGGACGTAGTGCGCCGGCTGCGCTGATGTCCTTGCTCGGCATCGACATCGGCACGACCTCGACCATCGGCATTCTCGTCGAGACCGACGGCAGTGTGCTGGGGACCGCCAGCCGTGATTGCGAGCTCTTCTCCGATCACCCGGCGTGGGCCGAGGCGGACCCCGCCCAGTGGTGGGACAACACGTGCGCGATCACTCGCGAGCTGCTCGCCGGCCGGCGCGCCGCCGACGTCGCCGCGGTCGGCGTCACCGGCATGGTCCCGGCACTCGTCTGCCTCGATGCGCAAGGCCGGGTGCTCCGGCGCAGCATCCAACAGAGCGACGCCCGCACCGGGCGCGAGATCGCCGAGCTCGCGGCCGAGGTTCCCGAGGCCCGGTTCTTCGCCGCAACCGGCAACGGCATCAACCAGCAGCTCGTCGCGCCGAAGCTCCGCTGGCTCGCGCGCCACGAGCCTTGGGTCTTCGAGCGGCTCGCGACCGTCATGGGCAGCTACGACTCCATCGCCTACCGGCTGACGGGAGCGCGCGGCGTCGAGCGGAACTGGGCGCTCGAGGCGGGGTTCGTCGACTTGGCGAAGCGCGCGCTCGACCCCGACCTCGTCGCGCTCGGCGGCATCGATGCGCGCGTCGTGCCGCCCGTGCGCGCGAGCCACGAAGTGGTCGGCGCCGTCACCGCCGAGGCCGCCCGGGCGACGGGTCTCGGCCCCGGCACGCCGGTCGTCGCCGGCTGCGCCGACCATGTCGCTTCGGCCTTCGTCGCCGGCGTCGTCGGCGAGGGCGACCTGCTGATCAAGTTCGGCGGCGCCGGCGACGTGCTGCTCGCCACGGGAACGCCGCGGCCCGACCCCCGGTTGTTCCTCGACCATCACATCGTGCCCGGCCTGTGGCTGACCAACGGCTGCATGGCGGCGAGCGGCAGCGTGCTCAAGTGGCTGGCGCGCGTCTTCGCCGGCGCCGAGGCCGCGGCGGCAAAGGGGGGGGGCGAGTGGGTCTACCCCCCACTCGACCGGTGGGCGGCCGCGCTCACGCCCGGCGCCGGCGGCGTCGTGCTGCTGCCGTACTTCCTCGGCGAGAAGACGCCGATTCATGACCCTGACGCGCGCGGCACCATCGTCGGGCTCGGCCTCAACCACACCCTCGCCCACGTCTGGCGCGCCGCGCTCGAGGCGGTGGTCTACGGCTTCCGCCACCACGTCGAGGTGTTCGAGGACGCCGGCATGACCGTGGCCCGCATCGTCGCCTCCGATGGTGGCTCGGCAAGCGCGACGTGGATGCAGATCGCGGCCGACGTGCTCCAGCGCCCCGTCCAGCTCGTCGTCGGCCATCCGGGCTCATCGCTCGGCGCCGCCTTCGTCGCCGGCATGGGCGTGGGCGCGCTCGACGACTGGGGCGATATCGCCCGCTTCGTCAGGCCGGGGCGCCTCGTCGCGCCGCGCGCCGAAACCCGCGCCGCCTACGACGAGGCCTACGCGCTCTACCGCGCGACCTACCAGGCGCTGAAGCCGCTCTACCCGCGCTTCGCCGCGCTCGGGGCCGAGGCGTGACCAAGCCTCGCGTCGAGATCGAGTACTGCACCCAGTGCCGCTGGCTGCTGCGCGCGGGCTGGACCGCCCAGGAGCTGCTGACCACGTTCACCGACGAGATCGGCGAGGTCGCGTTGATCCCCGGCACCGGCGGGGTCTTCGAGGTGCGCGTCGCCGGCGTCACGGTGTGGTCGCGCAAGGCCGAGGGCCGGTTCCCCGGCCTCAAGGAGCTCAAGCGGCGTGTGCGCGACGCGATCGCGCCCGACAAGCCGCTCGGGCATTCGGACCGAGGGTGAGGTGCGGGTCGCGCCGCTCTGCTAGGCTCCTCGCATGACAATCGGACGACACTCGATCGAGGAGCGGGCGCACGGGTTCCGTGCACTGCACGAGGGGCCGGGCATCTTCGTCATCCCCAACCCGTGGGACATCGGTACCGCGCGCATCCTCGCGGGCCTGGGCTTCAAGGCGCTCGCGACCACGAGCGCCGGCTTCGCCCATTCCATCGGCCGGCGCGACGGCGCGGTCGCCCGTGACGAGGCGCTTCGCCACGCGCGCGCGATCGTCGAGGCGACCGAGCTCCCGGTGTCGGCCGACCTGGAGAACGGCTTCGGTCACGCCCCCGAGGCCGCCGCCGAGACGATCCGCATGGCGGCCGAGGTCGGCCTGGCCGGTGCCTCGATCGAGGACGCGACGGGCGATCGCGCCAAACCGATCTACGACCTCGGCCTCGCCGTCGAGCGCATCGCCGCCGCGGTCGAGGCCGCGCGCAAGCTGGCCCGCCCCTTCGTGCTCACCGCGCGCGCCGAGAACTACCTGCACGGCCGGCCCGACCTCGACGACACGCTGGCCCGCCTGACCGCCTTCGAAAAGGCCGGCGCCGACGTGCTCTATGCCCCCGGACTGCGTTCACTCGACGACATCGCGACCGTGTGCCGGAGCGTCGCTCGCCCGGTCAACGTCATCATGGGACTGTCGGGCGCGCCCCATTCGGTCGCCGACCTCGAGCGCGTCGGCGTCCGGCGCGTCAGCGTCGGCTCCGCGCTGTCGCGTGCCGCGTTCGGTGCGTTTCTCAGGGCCGCGCGCGAGATCAAGGAACGCGGCACCTTCACGTTCGCCCAGGACGTCGCGTCCTTCTCGGACATCGAGTCGTTCTTCGCCGAGGGCCAGTAACCGGGAGCGTTCTCGCGCCGCTCAGTGATAGCCCACGCTCACCGCCGTGATCGCGAGACCGACGGCGGCCTGGGTCGGGTCGATGACCGGCACGCCGAGATCGTGCTGGAGGCCTTCGCGGTACTGGGCCATGCCGGCGCAGCCCATGACGATCACGTCGGCGCCGCGCTCGGCTATAAGTCGCCGGCCGATCTCGCGCATGCGCCCCGTCACGCGCGCCGCGTCGGCGAGCTCGACCACCCCTATGTCGAGCGCGATCGAACCGGCGAACCGCTCGGCGATCCCGAGCGTGCGGGCCATGCGGCTTTGGCGCACCACCGAGGCCGGGCGGATCGCGATCACGCCGACGCGTTCACCTAGGTTGAGCGCGCTGGTCAGCCCCGCCTCGCCGATGCCGAACACGGGGTGCTTGGTCGTCTCGCGCGCGGCGTGGAGCCCGGGGTCCGAGAAGCACGCGATGACATAGGCGCTCGACCGGTTGTCCTCGCGAGCGATCATCGCGCACAGCGGCGGCACCACGTCTGCGATGTGGCGCGCGGTCTCGATGCCGGGCGGGCCTTCGGCGAGCGTCGCGCACGCGATCGCTGGCCCGCCCGCCCAACGCAGCGGCTCGAGCGCGCGGTCCATGGCCGCCGTGACGTGCGTGCTCGAGTTCGGGTTGATGACGAGGATGCGTTCGGTCATGGCGGCGGCAGGGCGCCGGTCCGGCTGGTGATCAGCCCGTAGTGCTCGATGCGCCGGTGCGCGGCGAAGTTGAACACGGTATCCTTGATGTAGCGCCCGGCGTCGAGGTCGCAGTCGTAGACGATCAGCTCGTCGCCGTCGGTCAGGGCCTGGGCGACGATCTCCCCGGTCGGGGCGACGATCACGCTGCCGGCCATCATGTCGACGCCGTCCTCGAGCCCGGCCTTGGCGACGCCGACGACCCAGGTGCCGTTCTGGTAGGCGCCGGCCTGCATCGAGATCAGGTTGTGCACCATGCGCAGATGCTCGGATTCGCGGGCAACGGCGTTCCTCACGGGCGTGTTGTAGCCGAGCGCGACCAGCTCGACGTCCTGGAGCCCCATGACCCGATAAGTCTCGGGCCAGCGCCGGTCGTTGCAGATGCACATGCCCACGATGCCGCCGAACGCGCGGAACACCGGGAATCCGAGGTCGCCCGGCTCGAAGTAGCGTTTTTCCAGGTGCTGCCACGGGCGCTTGGGCTCGTGCTCGGCGTGCCCCGGCAGATGCACCTTGCGGTACTTGCCGACGATTTTTCCTTCGCTGTCGACCAGGATCGACGTGTTGAATCGCCTCGTCTTGCCGTTGTCCCTCGCAAGCTCCGCGTAACCCAGGTAGAACCCGAGTCTCAGGCGCTTCGCCGCGTCGAACAGCGGCCGGGTGTCTCGGCTCGGCATCGCTGACTCGAAGAAGGCGTCGACCTCGGCCCAGTCGGCCATGAACCAGCGCGGGAAGAACGTCGTCAGCGCGAGCTCGGGAAAGACGACGAGGCCGGCGCCCTTGGCGTGCGCCTTCTCCATCAGCCGGACCATGCGCTGGACCGCGCTCGCGCGCGGCTCGTCCCTGGCGATGGGGCCGAGCTGCGCGCCGGCGACGGTCAGGATCCGGTTCACGTACTCGTCCTCGCGCGCATCGGTGTCGGCGTCGCGCAGGGCATGTACCGGCCGCGACCCGGCTTCGCCGAGATGATGCCGTCCTCGACCGCGACTTCGCCGCCGGCGACGATCGTCGTCGGCCAGCCGGTGATCACGCGCCCATCGTAGGGGGTGTAGCCGACGTTGTCGTGGAGCATCGCGGCGGTGACAGAGACTTTCCTGGCGGGGTCCCAGATCGCGATGTCGGCGTCGGCGCCGGGCGCGATCGTCCCCTTGCGCGGGTAGAGCCCGTAGAGCTTGGCGTGGGTCGTCGCGGTCAGCGCGACGAACTGCTCGAGGTTGATGCGCCCCTTGCCGACCCCTTCGGAGAACAGCAGCGGCAGACGCAACTCGATCCCCGGCACGCCGTTGGCGACCTTCTTGAACGGCGCGTCGGTGCCGAACGCGATCTTGCCGGTCTCGTCGTAACGGTAGGGCGCGTGGTCGGACGAGACGACGTTGAGCGTGCCGTTGGCGAGCCCGCGCCAGACGTGGTCCTGGTTCGGCGCTCCGCGCGGTGGCGGGCTGCACATGAACTTGGCGCCCTCGAATCCGGGCCGGTCGAGGTCGGACTCGGACAGGAATAGGTACTGCGGGCACGTCTCGGCGTAGATCCTGAGCCCCTTGCCCTGGGCCCAGCGGATCTGGTCGATCGCCTCACGCCCCGAGACGTGGACGATCAGCATCGGCACGTCGACGACCTCGGCCAGGGTGATCGCGCGGTGCGTCGCCTCGCGCTCGCCCACGGCCGCGTGCGCGACCGCGTGGTACTTGGGGCTCGTCTTGCCCGCCGCGGCCAGCCGCTCGGTCAGCCATTCGATCACGTCGTGGTTCTCGGCGTGGATCATGACCAACGCGCCCTCGGCGCGGGCGAGAGCCAGGGTGTCGAGCACCTGGCGGTCGTCGAGCCGCAGGGTCTCGTAGGTCATGTAGATCTTGAACGAGGTGATGCCGTCGCGGATCAACGCCGGCAGCTCCTGGCCGAGCACGCTCGGCGTCGGGTCCGACACGATCAGATGGAACGCATAGTCGATGTAGGACTTGCCCGTGGCTTCGCCGTGGTAGTCCTCGACCGTCCGGCGCAGGCCCTGGCCACGGTGCTGGCAGGCGAACGGGATCATGGTCGTCGTCCCGCCGCACAGCGCCGAGAGCGAGCCGGATGTGAAGTCGTCGGCAGTCCTGAGCCCCATCGAGGAGGTCTGCGCGATGTGGCAATGGCTGTCGATGCCGCCGGGCAGCACCAGCTTGCCGTGGGCGTCGATCTCGCGCCGGCCCGTGGCCAGTCCGGCGCCGAGCGCGGCAATCCGGCCGTCCTTGATGCCGACGTCGCAATGTACCGTGTCGCCGGCGGTCGCCACCGTGCCGCCGCGAATGACCAGATCGTACGCCGCCATGCCCGCTCCCGCGCCAAATCGGGCGGATATCTACGCAGGCGTCGGCGTTAGCGTCAATCGACGGGTGACCGAGCGCCGAGGTGCGGGCTGATGTTGGATCATCCGGCGATTACGTTAGATTGGCGCCCTTGTGTCGATGCATCGGGTAGGGTGATGACGAGTGCACGCAGCCGCGGCGCCACCGGCGTGAAGGCGATCATGCTGGCCGCCGGGGTCGGTAGCCGGCTCAACGGGACGAGCGCCGAGGAAAGCCCGCCGAAAGCGTTGCTGCGCTTCGACGGAACGACGCTGCTCCGCCGCCATGTCGAGATCCTGCGCGCTCATGGCATCGAGCGGCTGGTGCTCGTCGTCGGCCACGGTCGGGCGGCGATCGAGGCCGAGATCGATGCGATCGGCGCGCGCGACTTCGTGACCACGATCATCAATACTGATTATCGGCGCGGCAGCGTCGTGTCCCTGTGGCACGCCGGCGCCGAGTTGACCGGCGGCACTCCCTGCCTGTTCATGGACGCCGACGTGCTCTACCACCCACGCCTGATCGGCTGCCTGCTCTCTTCGCGCCACGGCGACTGCCTGCCGGTCGACCGCGATTTCGAGGCCGGCGACGATCCCGTGATGGTGTGCGTGCGCGACGGCCGGATCGTCGAGTTCCGCAAGCGCGCGACGGGCGCGTTCGACAGCGTCGGCGAGTGGCCGGGGTTCATGCGGCTGTCCGGGCCGACGGCGGGACGACTGGCGAGGGCGCTCGACGCCATGATCGCCGAAGGAAGACTCGACGAGGCTTACGAGGAGGCGATGCGCCGCGTCATGGTCGGTCCCGACGCCGTGCCGTTCGGGGTCGAGGACGTCACCGGTCTGCCGTGGGTCGAGATCGACTTTCCGGAAGACCTGGCGCGCGCACGGACGGAAGTTCTGCCCCGCCTGCGTGGCGATGCCAACGCGGGCACGAGACCAACGCCGCGCGGGGAGCGCCGGGGTTGAGCCACGACACCTGGATCCATCGCATCGCCCGGATCTTGGTCAGGCCGCTGGTCCGGACTCCCGTGACGCCGAACCACATCACGACGGCCCGGCTGGCGACCGGCCTGGCGGCGGCGGCGGCGTTCGGGACGGGATCGCCCGGCTGGGCCCAGGCGGGCGCGGGCCTGTTCCTGGTCTCGATGCTGCTCGACCGCGCCGATGGCGAGCTTGCCCGGCTCGCGGGCAAGTCGTCACGCTGGGGTCACGTCTACGACCTGATCGCCGACGCCGTGGTCAACGCGTTGACCTTCGTGGGCGTCGGTGTCGGGCTCGTCGCGGCAGGCTGGTGGAATCCCGTACTCGGCATCGTCGCCGGAGTGGCGGTGGCGGCGGCCCTGGTGCTGGTGCTGCGGGTCGAGCGCGAGCGCGGTCATCGAGCGGGCGAGCTCCAGGGCGCGTGGGGCTTCGATCCCGACGATGCCATGATCGTGGTGCCCGTCGCGATGGCCCTGGGCGCGGCCGAACCTCTGCTTTGGGCTTCCGCGCTCGTCGCGCCTCTGTTCACGGCCTACATGGTCGTCCGCTTACGCGCCAGGCGCGTCGCCGCCGCGGCGCTCGGCACCATCCAGCGACCGTGACCGCGTCGTGGCCGAGACGACTCGGCCTCGCTGTCGCCGTCGCGCTGCTCGTCGCGGTGCTGGCGACCGCCAACCTGGGCGAGGCCGCGCGGCTGGTGGCGGCGACCGGGTGGGGCGTGCTCGCCGTGTTCGCTCTTTCGGCGGCAGTGCCTGCAATCGATACGATAACCTGGGCGCTGGCGCTCGAACCCGGCGGTTGGACCCCGCGACGGTCGCTGCATCTCTTTAACGCGCGGCTGGTCGGCGAGGCGTTCAACGCCGTGCTGCCCGCCGCGGGCTTCGGCGGCGAGCCGATCAAGGCGGTGCTCCTCGCGCGGCGTCTGGACGTCGGCTACCACCAGGGCAGCGCCTCGATCGTGCTCGCGCGCGTCGTCAACATGCTGGCGCTCATCCCGTTCCTGATCGTCGGGGTCGCGTTGATCCCGACGTTGCCGCCGCTGCCCGCCGGCTTCGCGTGGCTCGCGGCCGGCGGCGTCCTGTGGTTCGCGCTCGCCACGCTGGTCCTGTTCGCGTTCACGCGCTTTCCGTTGTCCTCCGGGTTCGCGGCGTGGGGGGGTGGCTCGCGCGGCGCCGTTTCGGCCGCGGCGCGAGCCGCCTGATCGGGCATCTGGGCGTCGTCGAGCTACGGTTCCGCGTCTTCTACGCCGAGCATCGCGGCCGGTTCCTCGCCGCCGTCGCCCTTTCGATCGTCCAATGGATCGTCGGCGCGCTCGAGGTCTGGCTGATCCTCGCGCTGATCGGCCGGCCGGTCTCGCTGCCCGAGGCGTGGCTGGTCGAATCGGTCGCCCAAGTGGTGCGCGCCGCCGGGTTCCTGATCCCCTCGGGCCTCGGGGCGCAGGAAGGCGCGCTGCTGCTCGTCGTCCGGCTGCTCACCGGCTCGGATGGCGCCGGCCTCGCGCTCGCCCTCGTGCGCCGGCTGCGCGAGCTCGTCTGGATCGTGGCGGGATTGCTGCTCGCGCTCGCCTACGGCGTCGCGCCGGGCACGGCGCGGCGGGCAGTCGCCGCGCACCATGACGACCCATCCTCGGCGGAGCACGGTCGAGGTCGATGATCGGGGCAAGGGACCGGCGGCGTTGGCTGCGGGTCATCGTCGAATCGGATGGGGAAACCGTGCACAATGCGTTCTGGGACAGGAGTTTCCGGCCATGATCCCCGAGCCGAATATTCGCTATTACGCCGAGACGGATACCATGGCGATCGAACTTCGCCCGTGGCCCTCTCAGCCCGACGTCGATATGGACAAGGTCGGCGGCGAGGACGCCGGCGAGGACCTGGTGGTCCACTATGCGCCGGACGGCGAGCCGTGGCTGTGGGAGATCGAGCACGCCTCGCGCCATCCCGAGCACATTGTCGCGGCGCTCGAGCACATCCGCCGGCGCGGCACCCTGGCGGCGGAGTGAAGCCGACTGGGTGACGGATGTAGAGATGACGGTCGATACATCTCTGAAACAACGCATCCTCTACGCGTCGGGGCAGTACCGAGCTTGCCGACCTGAACCGAGCGGATGTCCAGACTTTCAAAAAGTTGAGGTGGTGGTGAGCCAGCCGGCGAAGTCCGCTTCGGACACCGTGCCCTCGGCCAAGCGCACCATGACTTCGACGATCTCCGGCTGGGGCGGGCCACACGCGACGCCGTTGAGCGCGAGGAACGTGACGGCCACGACGTAGGCGGTCCGTTTGTTGCCGTCAACGAAGACGTGGCCTCTGGCGATGCCGAAGGCGTAAGCGGCCGCGAGACGGAAGAGGCCGGGTCGCTGCACCTCGTAGTGCCAGGCGTTCAGGGGTCTCGCCAGGGCCGCCCGCAGCACGCCCGGATCGCGCGCGCCGCCTGCGAGGCCGCCGAAGGTCGCGACGAGTTGTTCGTTGATGGCGACGGCTTGGCGTTCGTCGATCCAGACCGGCTCATTCACTGCTTGGCGAGCGCTTTGAGCGCGTCGCGATCCCGCGCCATGACCTCACGCGCCGTTTCCATCGCCTTCTCGAACGCAGGGTCGTAGGGCGTGACGAGGACGCCGTGGGTGGTCTCGACGGCGTAAAGCTCGTCGCCCTCTTTGACGTTTAACCGCGCCAGCACGTCTCTGGGCCAGATGGTGCTCAGCGAATTGCCGGTTCGCCTGATCTTGAGCTTCATCGCCGTCTCCAACATGTTAGTAACGAAATAATAACACATATTATAACTTCTGTAATTCGAATCTCCTGCCAATTCGGAGTCAATCCGTCAGGCACCGTCTCGCTCTACCCTACAGATACGCCTCGATGATCTCTCTGATCTTGGCGTTGACGACCTCCGGCTTGTGGCCGCGCAGAGAAAGGTGTGCGAGGCCCTCGAGCAGGTGGAAGTGCCCGTCCCCCGCGGCCTCCGCGATGCGCCGACCATGCGCGGGCGGGGTCTGCATGTCGTGGCTGAACGCGATGACGTGGATCGGCACGCGGCAGCCGGGCAGCCGGTCGAGCGCGACGTAGTCGAGGCAGGCCTGCCACTGCGCGGCGAGCTCGGCGCCGTCGCGCTCGCCGTAGCTGGCCGCGACGAACGGTCGCACCTTGGCCCATAGCGCATCGTCGCCCAACACCTCGGGCGGGTACATGAGCACGGCGTAGTGGGCGACGGCCATGGCCTCGGGCAGGCTGCCGCCCGCGCGCCGGAACGCGATCTCGGCCTCCTCCCACTCGCGCAGGTACCCGGTGTTGCGCCCCGAGGCGCCCATCGGGATCGCGCAGCGCACCAGCTCCGGATAGCTCAGCGCCAGCTCCTGCACGATCTTCGCGCCCATGGAGAGACCGACCAGGAACACCGGCGGGGCGGTGACCGCGCGGATCAGCTCGGCGCAGTCGGCGGCGAAGTCCTCGATCGTCCACGGCGGCGGCACCAGCGCGCGAGTCTGGCCGGCGCCGCGCGGGTCATAGGTCGTGTTGCGGAAATCGGCGCGGAACGCGGCGACCTGGTCGACCCAGTCGGCGCCGACATTGTCGCCGCCCGGTATCCAGACGATGTCGGGGCCGCTCCCCACCCGCTCGTAAAAGAGCTCGGCGCCGGCGCAACGTAGCGTGGCCATGGGTCCCCTCCCCCCGGGTGCCGCGCCCATTGGGGCCGACGGCGTCGTCGCGGTCAATCGCCTCCCACCCACTCGTAGACGACGAACGTTTCGGCGATCGGGACCGGCAGGCTCACGGGCGCGAGCCATGCGGGTGGCGTGCCGGCGAGCAGCCTGCGATAGAGCGTGTCAGGCGCGGCCGAGATCGGCGCCCAGGCGCCGGCATCGGCGTAGGGCATCACGCGGCACAACACGATGACGCCCACGCCGCGCCGATCGATCACCGCCAGCGCGGCGGCATCGTCACGCGCGGCGAGCACCGTGAGCGTGTCCACGATGCCATCGCGATCGTCGTGGTAGGGCGCCGAAACGACGTCGTAGCCGGTGCGCCACAAGAGCTCGGAGCCGGGGTAGACGTGGCTTAGCACGATGGGCCGGTCGGCCGCCGGCCGCCGGGCCTCGAGCGCGGCGGCGAGCGCGTCCCACGGGCACGGATCGTTGACCACCGGCAGCGCTTCGCGATGAGGCGCGGCAACCAGCGCCGAGGCCACCACGTGCCAGCCGACCAGGACGATCGCCGCGGCGATGCGCGTCGCGGCCTCCGGCACCCGCGGCGCCGGGCCACGCAAGGGCGCCAGCACGGCCGCGACGGCGGCGGCCCACGGCACGACCATCAGGGCCTCGACGAAGGGGGCGACGCGCATGTGCCTGAGCGCGAGCGGCAGGTAGATCACCATGCCGAGCGCCAGCAGCAGATAGGCGTCGCGGCGCCGGCCGTGCCACACGGCCGATGGCAAGGCGACGACGACCGGCCCGAGGAAGAACAAGAGCCGCGCGGTCGCGAGCCAGTCGGTCGGCCACAGCGGCCGAAGCTCCGAGACGTCGGCCATCAGGAGCGCATCGATCTCGGGCGTCAGGTTGCCGAACGGCCCGACGAAAAAACCCGGAAAGCCGAGCGCCATGACCAGCGCGACCAGCGCGGCCGACGAAGCGCCGGTCAGCGCGCGGCCGCGCAACGTCGCCGTTCGGGCGACGAGCGGACGCCAGGCGGCGACCGCGCGCGTCGTCGCGGCCATGGCCAGGGCGAGGACGACGTGGACGACCGAGACTTTGTCGTAGTCGACGGTCAGCCAGCCCGCCAAGGGCCGCTCGGCGATCAGCGCCAGGGTGGTGCCGAGCGCGAATGCGGCGCAGAAGCCCGCGAGCGCCCGCGCCCCGCCGTCGCGGAGCCACAGCAGACCGAGCGCCGTGACCGCGACGAGCACGACGAGTAGCGCCTCGGCACTGACCCACAGGGCCAGGGCCGCGATCGACCCGGCGGCCACGGGCCAGCACCGCCGGGACGGACGATCGAACCCTTCGGCCAGCGTCGCCACGACCGCGAGCAGCAGGGTGATCTGCAAGGCGTGGTGATCGCCGCGCCCGAGCTGGAAGAAGCTGTAGAGCCCCGACTGGGCGAGGAACAGGATGGCGGCGAGCAGCGCGGCGCCCGGGCCGGCCAACCTGCGCCCCAGCGCGACGACCAGCGCCACCGCCGCCACTTGGAGGAGCGGGCCCGACAGCGCCGCCGCCCAGAAGAGCGCCGTCCGGAAGTCGGTGATGAGGGTTCCGGCCCACGCGCTCGCCAGCAGCAGCGCATCGAGCGGGCGCGACCACGGCAGCGTCGAGCCGTAGGGCGCGTTGGTGCGCGCCACCCGTTCCGAATACCAGTCCCCACTCGCCGCGAGCTCGGCCACGCGCACGAGCCGCATGTAGGCATCGGGATCGAACAGCCGACCTTGGTTGGCGACCGTGAGCCCGGCCGCGTAGAGCGCGCCGTGCAGGGCGAGCGGCAGGAACGCGGCGAGCCAGACCCACCGCGCGGCGACGGACGACGAGGTATCGGGCCTGGTCACGTTCTGGATGTCCAGCGTTGGCGACCGTTGTCGCCCAACGTGGTTAACGAGACGTCAACGCTCCCGGCCTAAACCTTGGAGGCAACGGGTTCAACGGTACACGGTCTGGCCGATCGTCCGGTCCCGCAGTGCGGCCAGGGCGCCCGGAACCTCCATGGCATGGACAACGAGCGCCAGCAGCATGGCGTACGGCACCTGCCACGGCTTGACGTCGTAATGGCGCGCGACGGTCACGCACTTCCACAGACTGATCAGCACCCGGCCCGCGTAAAAGATCGGGATGCCGGCCTCGCCGAGCCGCACGACCCACGAGAACGGGATGCTCGGGTCGCGCCTGCGCACGGTGATCAATCCGTGGGCCATGGCCGCGCGGGCGTCCCTTTCCATGTCCCAGCCCTCGAAGTCGTGGATCACGACCATGCCGGGCTCGAACAACAGGGCCCCGCCCGAACGCAGGATGGCCTGGGCCTGAAGGCGCGAAGCGAAGGCGCCCTCATCCTCGGGAAGCGGAGCCGCCAGGTATGCATCACGCCGATAGGCCGCGTTGTTGTTCGAAATGCGCACGATGTCGCAACGACGACCGTCATCCACGTAGGAACGGAGCAGAAGTGCCAGGCAACGCTCCGTCAGCGTCCTGCCGGGATACCGCGTCAGCCCGCTGACGACCGCCGCGTCCGGGCGACGTTCGAAGGCCTGGAGGCACGACCCTATCCAACTCTCGGCCGGTACGCAGTCGGCATCGATCAGGCATACCGTCGCGGCCTTGGCCGCCCTCACTCCTTCGTTCTTCAGGCCGTAGGACGATGTCCGGCACGACGGGACGATCCTCAGCCCCGGCACGATATACTCGAGGTCGGGCGGCAATCGCTCGAGGTAGCGCTCGTTTTCCACCAGCAGCACCTCGAAGGCGCCCGAGGTGTACTGGCTCGCCAGCCCGCGCAGGGCCTTCCGGACGTCGTTCCAGGATTTTTCATCGCCGGCCTTGTAGTCCGAAACGAGAACGACGCTCGCGTCAAGCGTCATGGCGTTCACCATATTGGCACGGCGGCCTCCGACGCCGATCACTGTTCGTTTGCCCAGTTCGAGACGTCGGACGGTCGAAAGCACGAACCATGCCGTCCGCGGCCCAGCCGGGCAGGCTCAGGCGGAAGGCCGCATTTGAATGAGCCCGTCCCGATCGCCGACCGAGACGCAGATGCTGGCGAGCACCCGGGCCTCGCCATAGGGCCACGGGCGACCCCGGTGCAGCGTCGCCCGTTCGTCCCATACCAGCACGTCGCCAGGCCGCCATCGGTGCGTGTAGACGTACGCGTCACAGGTAGCGAAGGCGACCAGCTCGTCGATCAGGGCCCGTCCTTCGAAGGCGGGCATGCCTTCGACGGCGCAGGCGTGCGAGGCGATGTAGAGCGCGTCCTCGCCGTTGACCGGGTTGCGCCAGACCGCGCGCCAGCACTGGTCCTGCCACATGGTGATGATGTCCTCGGCCGCGAGCGCCGCCGAGACCTTGGCGCGCGAGTGGGCGTAGCGATGACGCAGCACCGCGTGCCGCGCCTTGGCCTTGAGGCTTTCCGGCATGTCGCGCCACGCCGCGCGCGTCGAGGCCAGCTCGGTCTCGCCGCCGGTCGAAGGGACGACGCGCGCGACGAGTAGGTTGGCGAGCGCCGGGACCGGCAGAAAGGTGCTGTCGGTGTGCCAGAGCTGGTTGGCGACGAGCCGCATGACCTGGAGGTCGTTCTCGGGCGCGACCGTGGCGTCGTCGCGCAGGTTGCTGAGGACGGACATGCTCGGCGGCGGCTTGTCGGGGCCCTTCGCCCGCACCTCGATCGGCCCGAACAGCGACCCGAACGCCAGATGGGCCGCGTCGTCCAGTTCCTGGTCGCGGAACAGCAGCAGCGAATGCTCCTCGAACGCCGCGCGAATCTCCGGGTACCCTGATTCGCCCGTGACTTGGCGCAAATCGACACCGTGGACCTCGACGCCGAAGCGGTCGTGCAACGCCGTCATTCGCATGGGTGGCTCCCTGAAGCGCGCGGCCATGTCCGGCCGGCAGACTGGAGCGGGCGATGGGATTCGAACCCACGACCCCAACCTTGGCAAGGTTGTGCTCTACCTCTGAGCTACGCCCGCTCGGTCTCTTGTGGGAGCGGCGGATATTCGTCCAAGCGGCCGGGCTTTGCAACCCTCGAAGCGCCGCTTGCGGGCGCCGGCGGCTGCGCTTAAGGTGGCGCCAGGACGGTTCCCGAGGGGGACGAAGACGGGAACGCGGTGGGGGCCGATCAGCTCGACCCAATCCGTGGCTGCGCCCGCAACTGTGAGCGGCGAGTTCGCATCCGACCTACGCCACCGGGGGCTCCGGGAAGGCAGGATGCGCGCATGGACCCGCGAGCCAGGAGACCTGCCGTCCTGACGGACCCTGCGCGTGCGGCGGGACGGCCGCATGCGGAGACCGTCTGCGGTTCACCGTTCGACCGTAGAGGGAAGTTTGCCATGACCAACCATGTCATTTCGACGACCGAGTCGGCTGCTCGCCCAACTTCGTTAGTCCACCTGCCCCAGGCGCTCGTCGCCGCCTTGCTCGGCGTCTTCATCGTGCTCGGCGTCGGCTTCGTGCCCGTTTCGGCGGTGCATAACTCCGCTCACGACACGCGCCATTCGATCGCGTTCCCCTGCCACTAAGGGACCGTGTTCCAGCGCATCGCCCTCTCCGCGCTCGCCGCGGGGATCGTGGGCGGGCTCCTGATCACGCTGGTGCAGGGGCTCGCCGTCACGCCGCTCATCTTCGAGGCCGAGACCTACGAGGTTGCCGGCGACGCCGGACACGATCAAACCGACGAAGCGTGGGTACCCGCGGACGGCCTGGAGCGCACGTTCTGGACCGGCGGCGCCAACGTGGTCAGCGGAGTCGGCTTCGCGCTGCTCCTCGGCGCCGGCTTCGCGCTCTCGGGCCGCGCCATCGACTGGAAGCGAGGTTTGCTGTGGGGCGCCGCGGGGTTCGCCGCGTTCGCCGCCCTGCCCGCATTGGGCTTGCCGCCCGAGCTGCCGGGCACCGAGGCCGCGCCCCTGATCGAGCGCCAAATCTGGTGGCTGGCCACGGCGGCCTCGAGCGTCGGCGGCCTCGCCCTGCTCGCCTTCGCGTCCCGCCTGCCGTGGAAGGGCGCCGGTATCGTGCTGCTCTTCGTGCCGCACCTCATCGGCGCGCCCCAGCCCGAGCATCATGGCGGGCTCGCGCCGGCGGAGCTCGAGCGCGCGTTCATCACGGCCTCGCTCGCGGCCAATGCGCTGTTCTGGCTCGTGCTCGGCGCGCTCACCGGGCTCGCGTTCGACCGCCTGGGGCGGGCTCGCCCGACCTAAGCTCGTGGCCGTCCGCCGACTGATCCTCGCCCTCGTGCTGGTCGCCGTCGGCGTGCTCGCCGTGGCGGCCCAGGCCGAGACGACGGCCCGGCGCGCGGCGCTGCAGGACGCGCTGCTCCAGGGGGATCCGTTCGCGGCCCTCTGTCTTTGAAAGAAATTGGGGTCAGAGTCGAATTTCCCGTCGGAACTAGGAGACTTCCTGATACGAAAATTCGACTCTGACCCCAATTTCTCCCGATTTCGCTACTTGAGATGGTGACGGATGCCCTCGGCCATGGCCTCGGCATCGACGTCGCGGCCGAACACGGTGAGGTAATGGCCGTCAGGGTCCATCAGGTAGACGACCGAGGAGTGGTCGACCGAATAGTCGCCGGTCGCGTCCGGCGCGGTCTTGGCGAAGTAGACGCGATAGGCCTTGGCCACGGCCTGAATCTCCTCGACCGTCCCGGTGAGACCGATCAGGCGCGGATGGAACGAGGCGACGTAGTCGGCCAGCGTCTCGACCGTGTCGCGCTCGGGATCGACGGTGATCAGGATCGGCTGGACATTCTTGCCGTCCGCGCCCAGCCGGTCGAGCGCGGCCGCCATGACCGAAAGCTCGGTGGGGCAGACGTCGGGGCAAGAGGTGAAGCCGAAATAGATCAGCAGGTAGCGCCCGAGGAAGTCCTTCTCCGTGACGCGCTTGCCGGAGGAGTCGGTCAGCGCGAACGGCCCGCCGACGGTCGCGCCCGAGCCGTCGAGCGCGTCGTCACCGAACCAATGGCGCGCCTGGATGACGACGGCCAGGGCTGCGAACGCCGCGAACAGGAACGCCGCCAGCGCGGCGCGGCGGCTCATCCCTAGCCCATCCTTGAGCCGGCGTCGCGCGCCCGTCTATAAGGCGCCATGGCCAAGACCCGCGCCGATCTCATCGCGTATCTCGACCGCCTCGGCATCGCCGCCACGACCCACGACCACCCGGCGGTGTTCACCGTCGAGGAAGCGCGACGGCACTGCGGGCATTTGCCCGGCTGCCACTGCAAGAGCCTGTTCCTCAAGGACAAGAAGGGCGGAGTTTGGCTCGTGGTCGCGCGCGACGTGGCGCGCGTCGACCTCAAGGCGCTGGCGCGCCGGCTCGGCGTCGGCAACGTCTCGTTCGGCAAGCCCGACCTCCTGGCCGAGGTGCTGGAAGTGATCCCCGGCGCGGTAACCCCGTTCGGCCTGATCAACGACGGCGAGCGCCGCGTCCGCGTCGTGCTCGAGTCCCGCATGATGGACTCCGCGCTGGTCAACTACCATCCGCTCGACAACGACGCCAGCACGGCGATCACACCGGCCGATCTTATCCGCTTCATCGAGGCGACCGGGCACGGGCACCAGACGCTCGACCTCGACGCGCCTTGAGCGGCGACTTGACAAGCTGGATCACGAGCATCGCCGTTCCCATATCGACTTCATGCCCTCGTCGATACGATGGTTGGCGCCATTCGTCCTCGCCGCCGCGCTGCTCGCGGCGCACGCCGCGGCGGACGGCTTGAAAGTGATCCAGCAGGGCGCGCTGACCTCGCCGCCGATCCGACACGGCTTGCTCGGGTCCGCCACGGGCGCGGCGGACCGGCTCGAGATTGGCCGGGCCCAAAGTTATCGCGGCGAGCTTGCGACCAGCGCGTTCCGGCTCGATCGCGCGGGCCTCGACGCCGACCGCGCGGTCCAGGAGCGACTCTGGCAGCTCGGCGCCGAGCGCTCGCGCATCGAGCAAGGGCTCCGGGTCCGCGCGCTCCAGCCGTGATGTCCCCCGGTAGGGGCGGGTCTAAACCCGCCTCTACGATCGCCGAGCGAACCGTGCCAGGTCGTAGAGCGCGCGGCGTACGATGACGCGCTGCGGGTTGCCCGTGGTCTTGACCGCGATCTCGGCGTCGAGCAAGAGCCCGAGCGCCGCGCCCAGGCGCGCGACCGACCACAGCCGAGCCTGGGCGAGGAGCGCGTCGCGCACCCGGAAGTGCGGCGGTGGGCGCAGCGACGCGAGCGCGCGCTCGAGGCCGCCCGTCCCGGCGCGCACCATGACGAGGTGCAGCAGCATGACGTGGCGGATCGCCGCGCGCAGAACGGCGACCTCGTTCTCGCCCTGACCGAAGGCGCGCGCGAGCGCACGCTCGAGCGCGGCTTGCGTGCCGGCGCCCGCGGCGAAGGCGACCTCGTCGAGCGTCGCCTGTCCGGCATCGCCGACGACCGCCTCGACGTCGGCGCGGCCGACGCGCCCGGAACCGCCCATGTACGTCGCGAGCTTGGCGATCTCTGCCCGGGTCGCGAGTCGGTCGCCGCCCAGCGAGAGCGCGAGCTCCTCGCTGGCCGCGGCGTCCGCCTCCAGCCCGTGCTCGGCGAGCGCGTCGGCGATCAGGCGGGCGAGCCCGGCGCCTTCGTCGTGATAGCAGGCGATCGCCGCGGCGGCGTCGGCGCCCTCGGCGAGCTTGCGCAGCGCCGAGCGCGCGCCGAGCTCGCCGGCCTCGATGACGACCAGCGCGTCGCACGCGCCCAGCGCGAGCAGGTTTTCGACCGCCCCGGCGATCCCGTCGCCCGCGTCGCGCACGCGCACCACGCGCCGCCCGCCGCCGAACGCGAACGCCCCGGCCTCGTCGGCGAGCAGCGCCAGATCCTTCGCGATCGCCTCGGGCGCGAGATCGGCGAGACGGAACGGATCCGCCGGATCGGTCACGACCGCGCGCGCGAGCGCCTCGGCGCGCTCGCGGGCGAGTCCGCGGTCCGGGCCGTAGACCAGCGCGAGGCGAAGCGACGCGGGCGGGCGGGCGCAGAACCCGTCGGCGCGGCGCGGCTCGATCTTCACCGCCGCTCCGTCACGACGCCCTCTGGGCGAGGATGGCGGCGAGGACGGCGGCGATGCGCCGCGCCAGATCGCGCGCCGTATCCTCCCGCGTCGCCCGCTCGGCGATTAGCGTGCCGTAGTCGGAGACCTGCACGTCGTAGCTGCCGACGGCGCGGACCGTTGTCTCGTGGACCGGTGCCCCCGACGCGCGCTCGGCGAGCAGCACCGCCGCGTCGAGAATGACGTTGTAGCGGGTGATCGTGTCGTCGGCGGCGATGGCGAGCGCGGCCCGGTCGGTGGCGAGCCGGATGCTGAGGTCGTAGCGCGCCGTCGCCGGCTCGCCGCGCGGGTTGACCAGTTCGAGGAGTTCGTTCCGGAGCACTTGGCCGAGCCGGCGGTCGAGCGGCGCGGCCTCGACGGGCGCGACGGCGATGGCCGCGAGCTCGAGCGCGACCGGCGACGCCGCGCCCGAGACATCGCGGCCGTACAGCGGCCGGAATCCGCACGCGGCGAGGCCCAGACACAGGCCGAGCACCAGGATCGACCGCCTCCGCGCCGGCCCCCCCCTCCCGATGGGAGAGGGAAGGGTGAGGGGCTCCGCCACGCACGCCATCGCCGTCTAGACGACGACGTTGACGATGCGGTCGGGCACGACGATGACCCGGCGTACGGGCTTGTCGCCGATGGCGCGCGCCACCGCGGGATCGTCGAGCGCGGCCTTCTCCGCCGCCGCCTTGGCGAGCCCCTTGGGCACGGTCAGCGTCGCGCGCAGCTTGCCGTTGACCTGCACGGCGATGGTCACGTCGGTCTCCGCGACCAACGCCGGGTCGGCCTCGGGCCACGGCGTCTCGACCAGCAACCGATCGTGACCGAGCCGCTGCCACAGCTCCTCGGCGAGATGCGGGCAGATCGGCGCGATCAGGCGTACCAGCGTCTCCAGCCCCTCGCGATAGGCGGCGATCGCCGCGGGGCCCTCGGACTCCATGCCGGTCAGCGTGTTGACCAATTCGTAGAGGCGAGCGACCGCGCGGTTGAAGTGGAAGCCTTCGAGATCGGCGGTGAAGGCGGCGATCGTCCGGTGGGTCGCGCGCCTGATCGCGAGCACGCCGTCGTTCGCCGCGCCCGCGGCGCCCGAGGCCGCCGGCGCCTCGTCGACCAGGCGCCAAAGCCGATTGAGGAACCGGCGCACGCCGTCGGCGCCAGCCGCGGTCCATTCGAGGTCGCGCTCGGGCGGGCTGTCCGACAGCATGAACCAGCGCGCGGTATCGGCGCCGAACGCGGCGATGATGTCCTCGGGGTCGACCACGTTCCGCTTCGACTTGCTCATCTTCTCGACCGCGCCGGCCGTCACCGGCGCGCCGGTCGTGGCGTGAACCAGTCGGCCGTCGTCGCGCCTGGCGACCTGCTCGGGGAACAGGAGCTGGCCGTTCGAGTCGAGGTAGGTCTCGTGCAGCACCATGCCCTGGGTGAAGAGGCCGGCGAACGGTTCGGCCAGGGCGCCCAGATGCCCGGTCCGGCTGAGCGCGCGGGTGAAGAACCGGCTGTAGAGCAGATGCAGGATCGCATGCTCGATGCCGCCCAGATACTGATCGACCGGCAGCCAATAGGCGGCCGCGTCGCGCTCGATCGGCGCGCTGGCGCGCGGCGAGCAGAAGCGCGCGAAGTACCACGACGATTCGACGAAGGTGTCGAACGTGTCGGTCTCGCGCCGCGCGGGCGCCCGGCAGCGCGGGCAAACGACGTGCTGCCACGTCGGGTGGCGGTCGAGCGGGTTGCCCGGCGCATCGAACGTCACGTCGTCGGGCAGGCGCACGGGAAGCTGGTCGCGCGGCACCGGCACGACGCCGCACCCGGAGCAATGGATGACCGGGATCGGGCAGCCCCAGTAGCGCTGGCGCGACACGCCCCAGTCGCGCAGGCGGTAGGTGACCTTGCGCTCGCCCGCGCCGATCGACTCGAGACGTTGCGCCATCGCCCGCTTCGCCTCGGGCACCGCGAGCCCATCGAGGAAATCCGAGTTGATCAGCCGGCCGTCGCCGGTGAACGCCTCGGCGCCGACGACGACCTCGGGCGCGGCGACGCCCGCGGGCGCGACCACGGGGAGAACCGAAAGTCCGTATTTGCGCGCGAACTCGAGGTCGCGCTGGTCGTGCGCCGGGCAGCCGAAGATCGCGCCCGCGCCGTACTCCATCAGGACGAAGTTCGCGGCGTAGACCGGGAGCTCGCGTCCGTCGAAGGGATGGATGGCGCGCAACCCGGTGTCGTGGCCGAGCTTCTCGGCGGTCTCGACCGCCTCTTCGGTGGTGCCGAGCCGGCGGCATTCCTCGACGAAGCGGGCGAGCACGGCGTCCGAGCCCGCGCGTTCGGCCACCAGCGGATGGTCGATCGCGACGGCGCAGAAGCTCGCGCCGAACAGGGTGTCGGGGCGGGTGGTGAACACCTCGAGCCGGTCGGCGCGACCCAGAAGCGCGAAGCGCACCAGCGCGCCTTCCGAGCGGCCGATCCAGTTCTCCTGCATGTGCCGCACACGCTCGGGCCAGCGCTCGAGCCGGGCAAGCTCGTCCAGCAGTTCGTCGGCGAACAGCGTGATGCGGAAGAACCACTGGGTCAGCTTGCGCCGCTCCACGGCCGCGCCCGAGCGCCAGCCCTTGCCGTCGATGACCTGCTCGTTGGCGAGCACGGTGTTGTCGACCGGGTCCCAGTTGACCCAGGATTCGCGGCGGTCGACCAGGTCGGCCTCGAGGAAATCGAGGAACATGGCCTGCTCGTGGCGGTAGTACTCGGGGTGGCAGGTGGCGATCTCGCGGCTCCAGTCGTAGCTGAAGCCCATGCGCTCGAGCTGACGGCGCATGTTCGCGATGTTGTCGTAGGTCCAGCGGGCCGGGTGCACGCCGCGCTCGATCGCCGCGTTCTCGGCCGGCATGCCGAAGGCGTCCCAGCCCATGGGATGGAGCACGTTGAAGCCCCGCGCGCGTTTGTAGCGGGCGACCACATCGCCCTGGGTATAGTTGCGCACGTGCCCCATGTGGATCTTGCCCGAGGGGTAGGGAAACATCTCGAGCACGTAGTACTTGGGTCGCGACCGATCGGCCGTGGCGCGGAAGGTGCCGCGCTGCTCCCAGACGCGCTGCCACTTCCCCTCGATCTCGCTTGCGTCGTAGCGCGTCACGGCGCGTCCTCGGTCCCTTCGCACTCGGCGAGCGCCAAGCTACATCGCCCGGCGCCGACGATACCAGGGCCGCGGCTTGGCCTATTGCGCGGCCGCGATGCGCATCTGACGCGCCCGCGTCAAGATAGTGTCCTCGAGCGCGGTCGCGGTTGCCGGGTCCACGGGCGTGTCGATCCACGCGCCCGTGCCGTCGCGCCGCTGGCGAAACACCGAGACGCGCAGCCCGTCGGCGCGCAGCTCGCGGCTCAGGATGTAAACCGTCAGCTTGTAGCGCTCATCGGGCGCGCCGGGTGTCGCGTACCAATCGGTGATGATGATGCCGCCGAACGGGTCCGCCGAGGCGAGCGGCATGAACGAGATGGTGTCGAGCGAGGCGCGCCACAGGTAGAAGTTGACCCCGATGCCGGTGCCCCCCCGGGGCTCCTCGGGGCGATCGCTCCCGAACAAACTGGCGCCGATGCCGCCGGTGCCGAAGACGGTCGGCCGGTTCGGATCGGGAATGGCGCCGCCGCGAACCTTGTCGGGATAGTCCGTGTCCGGGTCGCCGTAGCCGCAAGCGGCAAGCGTGGTAACCGAGACGATCAGGGCGATGACCGCGATAGCCAGGGTACCAAGTCGAGAGTTCTGCGGCATGGACCTTCAGGACGATATCCAGGGCGTCCGGGCGCCGCGGGTCGGCGCGCGCCCGGCGGCCGACTATGCCATGGGCCGCGGCGCATCGCTAGAACACCCTGATGGCTGCGATCTTAGGGAGGCGTTAGGAGCATGCGGCATTTCTGCCACAGTTTTGCGGAAATGCCACCTCATGGTCGGGTGAACGCTTGACCCCCTCCTGACCCCCGGGCAATCCTTCGTGCCGAGGCCAGCCCCTGGTCGCCCCGTGGCCGAGGTGCGTCCTCGTCTGAAGTACCGAGACCCTGTGTGGGGACCGCGATTCAAGGATTATCCGGCTCGGCGGCAAGACGAACTCTGTAGGGTCCTGAGGAGGGAAATACGATGAAGAAGAGTGTACTTCTGGGCACCACGGCCCTGGTCGCCGCCGGCATGATGGCCGGTGACGCCTTGGCGGCCGACCCGGTGTCGCTGTCGGTCGGCGGTTACTATCGGAACGCCTTCGTGCAGATTCTCGACGAGGCCGACGGCGACGGCCAGGGCGGCGACGGCTTCCAGGACAGTTTCATCAAGCAGGACGTCGAGGTCCACTTCCTGGGTGAGACGACGCTCGACAACGGCCTGACCGTCGGCGTCAACATCCAGCTCGAAGCCCAAACGAACGCCGACCAGATCGACGAGACCTGGGCGTACATCTCGGGCTCGTGGGGCCAGCTGCGCGTCGGCGTCGAGGACGGCGTCGCGTACAACTTCGGCTACATCGGCCCGTACGCCGGCAACTTCGGCCAGTTCACGCCGTACTTCACCATGACGAACATCGGCAACACCGCCGGGTTCATCTCGCCGACTGGCGGCAGCCAGTACAACACGAACTTCTCGGTCCACAACTTCTACGACGGAGACTCGCCGCGCCTCTACTACACGACGCCGGACTTCAACGGCTTCCAGCTCGGTGTTTCGTACGCTCCGGATACGACCGAGGACACCAACAGCCCCGTCGTCGACTCATCGATCGGCGGCGTGTCGAACCTGTGGGACGTCGCCATCGGCTACTCGGGTGAGTTCAGCGGCGTCTCCGTCGGCCTGAGCGGCGGCTACAGCCATTATCACTTCGATACCACGACGATCGATCCCGAATCGTGGTCGGTTGGCGCGAACTTCGGCTTCGGCAACTGGACCCTGGGCGGTCACTACGGCGAAGCCGACGGCGATACCGGCGGTACCCTCGAGCTCGAGGTCTGGGACGTCGGTCTGAAGTACGCGAGCGGTGCGTGGGCCGTCGCCCTCGGCTACTCGCAGGGCGATTGGGGCGCGGCGGGCAGCGGCCTGCAGGACGATGAGCTATCGTCCCTGGTGCTCGGCGTCGACTACTCGATGGGCCCCGGTATTTCGCTCGGCGGCGCCGTCAGCTACAACGATCTCGACAACAACGCCGAGTTCAACGGCGGCGCGGTTCTGCCCGATGCCAACGACATCGCGGTCGGCGTGAGCCTGACGGTCGATTACTAGACGTTTCGCAAAGCGTCTTGGGGAGGGCGGCGCGAGCCGCCCTCCTTCGTTTTGGGGCGCATGCCGGGAACGTGCCGTTCGTGGTTCGAGACGCCC
>JBBDQV010000122.1:0-5532 GCA_040905845.1 Alphaproteobacteria bacterium
TGCGACGCCGACGAGACGTTGCTCGATGCGCTGCGCAACCGGCTGGGCCTCACCGGAAGCAAGGAGGGCTGCGGCACCGGCGACTGCGGCGCCTGCAGCGTCATGCTCGACGGCCGCCTGGTCTGCTCGTGCCTGGTGCTCGGCGCCGAGGCCGAGGGGCGCAAGATCGAGACCATCGAGGGCATGGCCGACGGCGAAAACTTGCACCCGCTGCAGCGCAAGTTCCTGGAGCACGCCGCGCTCCAGTGCGGCGTCTGCACGCCGGGGTTCCTGGTCGCCTCCAAGGCCCTGCTCCAGAAGAACAAGAACCCGACCGAGACCGAGGTTCGCTATTGGCTCGCCGGCAACCTGTGCCGGTGCACCGGTTACGACAAGATCGTGCGCGCGGTGCTCGACACCGCGGCCGAGATGAGGGAGAAGCGCCATGCCGCTTGACGACGCAGCCGCCCGCGTGCGGCAAGGATTCAGCCAGGTCGGAACGCGCCCGCTGCGCCCCGACGGCGTGGACAAGGTCACCGGCCGCGCCCGCTTCGGCGCGGACGCGGTGGCGCCGGGCATGCTGATCGGGCGCATCCTGCGCAGCCCGCACGCGCACGCCCGTATCCGCAAGATCGACGCCTCGAAGGCGGTCGCGCTCAGGGGCGTCAAGGCCGTTGTCACGAGCGCCGACTTCGCCGAGCGCGCCGACGATCTCAAGGACGTGCTGGTCAACGTCATGGCGCGCAAGAAGGCGCTCTACGAGGGCCACGCGGTCGCCGCGGTCGCCGCGACCAGCGCAACGGTCGCGCGCAAGGCGCTCAAGCTGATCAAGGTCGACTACGAGGTGCTGCCTCACGTCACCGACGTCGACGAAGCGATGAAGCCGAGCGCGCCGCTCCTTCACGACGACATCTTCACCAAGGGTGTCGAGCCCAGGCCCAAGAAGCCGTCCAACGTCACCGAGCGCTTCGAGTTCGGCGTCGGCGACGTGGCCAAGGGGTTCGCCGAGGCCGACATCGTCGTCGAGCGCGTCTTCAAGACCGAGGCGACGCACCAGGGCTACATCGAGCCGCACGCCTGCCTCGCCAACATCGCGAGCGACGGCACCGGCGAACTCTGGGTGTGCACCCAGGGCCACTACATGGTGCGCGACAACTGCGCGCGCCTCCTGGGCATGGAGCTTTCGAAGCTGCGCGTCACCGCGTCCGAGATCGGCGGCGGGTTCGGCGGCAAGACGACGGTGTTCATCGAGCCGGTGGCGTGCGCGCTGTCGCGCAAGGCGGGCCGCCCGGTCAAGATCGTGATGACGCGCGACGAGGTGTTCAAGGCCACCGGCCCGACCTCCTCGACCAGCATGCGGGTCAAGGTCGGCGCCAAGCGCGACGGCCGCATCACGGCCGCGGAATGCGATCTCCGCTTCCAGGGCGGCGCGTTCGCGGGCTCGCCCGTGCAGTTCGGCGCGATGACCGCGTTCGCCTGTTACGACCTCGCCAACGTCAAGGCGGTCGGCTGGGACGTGGTCGCCAACCGACCGAAGCAGGCGGCGTACCGGGCGCCCGGCGCGCCCATGGCGGCGTTCGCGGTCGAAAGCGTCATGGCCGAGGTCGCCGACAAGCTGAAGCTGGACCCGATCGAATTCCGCATGAAGAACGCGGCGAAGGAGGGCACCAAAGCCGCCTACGGCCCGACCTTCGGCCCGGTCGGCTTCGTCGAGACGCTGAAGGCGGTCAAGGCGCACCCGAACTACAAGGTACCGCTCGGCAAGAACCAGGGCCGGGGCGTCGCCAGCGGCTTCTGGTTCAACTTCGGCGGCCAGACCTGCGTGTCGCTCAACCTCAGCCCCGACGGCACGGTCACCCTCGCCGTCGGCACGCCCGATATCGGCGGCAGCCGTGCCTCGATGAGCCTGATGGCCGCCGAGGAGCTCGGGATTCCCTACGACCAGGTGCGCACCATCATCGCCGATACGTCCTCGCTCGGCCACAACGACATATCCGAAGGCAGCCGCGTGACGTTCTCGACCGGCATGGCGACGATCCACGCCGCGCGCGACGCCATCAAGAAGCTGTGTGCGCGCGCGGCGATGACCTGGGGGATTCCCGTGGACGCGGTGGTGTGGGAGAAGGGCCACGCCAAGCCGGCCGGCCCCAACGCCGGCAACTTCCCGCCGCTGTCGCTCAAGGAGATCGCGGCCACCATGTTCAACACCGGCGGCCCGATCGCCGGGCACCACGAGTACAACGCCGAGAACGCGGGGCCGAGCTTCGCCACCCACGTCGTGGACGTGGAAATCGACCCGGAGACCGGCCGAACGACCGTGCTGCGCTACCTGATCGCCCAGGACGCCGGCAAGGCGGTGCACCCGAGCTACGTCGAAGGCCAGTTCCAGGGCGGCGCGGCCCAGGGGGTGGGGTGGGCGCTCAACGAGGAGTACATCTACGGCGCCGACGGCCGGTTGCAGAACCCCGGGTTTCTCGACTACCGCATACCGGTCGCCTCCGACATGCCGATGATCGACACGGTCATCGTCGAGGTGCCGAACCCGGGACATCCCTACGGCGTGCGCGGCGTGGGCGAGACCTCGATCGTTCCGCCGCTCGCCGCGGTCGCCAACGCGGTGCAGGCGGCGTCGGGCGTCCGGCTCAACTCCGTGCCGTTCTCGCCGCCCAAGGTGCTGGCCGCGCTCGAGGCCAAGCGCTGAACGTGGCCCAGGTCAAGCTGGGGGGCACCTACAAGTCGTACACCGGCGGTCGAACCGAGTTCGACGTCGAGGCCAAGAACATCCGCGAGATCCTGTCGGGCCTCGCGGTCTTGTGCCCCGATCTCAAGCCGGTGCTCGACAAGGGCGTGACGGTCGCCATCGACGGCCAGATCTTCCGGAACGCCTGGTTCCAGCCGGTGCGTCCCGACAGCGAGGTCCACATCCTGCCGCGCATGGCTGGCGGGTAGTCCGCCCTCGTATGGGCTCCCTGACGGGCCAGAGGGTCTTCCTGACCGGCGCGGCCGGCGGCATCGGTCGCGGCCTCGCCGAGGCCTTCGCGCGGCGCCGCGCCATCCTCGGTCTGACCGACGTGACGACGGCGGGGTACGCCGACGCCACGTGTTGGACCCGCGCGCTCGACGTGACCGACGGGGCTGCGGTCGAGGCTGCCGTGACGGCGTTCGCGGATGCGGCCGGCGGGCTCGACCTCGTCGTCAGCGCGGCCGGGGCCTTCTCATCGGCGAAGGTGATCGACCTCGAACCGGCGGAATGGCGCCGCGTGCTCGAGGTCAACGCCACGGGGACCTTTCTCGTCGACCGCGCCGCGGCACGGCTGATGATCGCGCGCGGGATCGCCGGCTCGATCGTCAACATCGCGTCGATCTCGGGCAAGGTCGGCGACCCGACGCTCGCCCACTACGCGGCGTCCAAGTTCGCGGTGATCGGGCTCACCCAATCGCTCGCGCGCGAGGTGGCGGGGCACGGCATCACGGTCAACGCGATCTGCCCCGGCATCGTCGAGACGCCGATGATCGCGGCCAACCTCGCGGCATGGCACGTCACGCTCGACGAGTTGATGAAGCCCCAGGCGATCCAACGCGCCCAGACTCCCGAGGATCTCGCCCAGGCGATCGAGTTCCTGCACGGCTGCCGTGCGGTGACGGGTCAGGCGATCAACGTCGACGGCGGCACGTACTTTCACTGATTGCGTTCGGTCTTCCCGGAGCCGGTAACCGTTCGCGCTTCGAGACGCGCCCTTTGGGCGCTCCTCAGCGCGAACGGTTGAGGGAAAGCCGTTCGTGCTGAGGAGGGCCGGAGGCCCGTCTCGAAGCACGGACGGCGGCAGGCACCGATCGGACCGCTCTACCGTCGCCGTGGCGCGCCGCGCCGGGGCATCGACGGCGTGGGCATGGCCCGTTCGTCCTTGTGGCGGAAGACGACGCGCCCCTTCTCGAGATCGTAGGGTGACATCTCGACCGTCACGCGATCGCCGGCGAGCGTGCGGATGCGGTTCCGCTTCATGCGGCCGGCGGTGTAGGCGATGATCTCGTGGCCGTTTTCCAGCTTCACCCTGAACCGACCGTCCGGCAACGTCTCCAGTACGGTTCCCTCGAACTCCAGCACGTCTTCCTTGGCCATGCATTCTCCCGGGCTGTAGGCCCATGATGCGCGCGGATACGTCGGCGCCGCGCGAAACATGGCGCTCCGACCGCCCCGCGTCAACCACAGGGGCTCGGGACGGATGCATGGGCGAGTCAGGCGCGCTCGATGCGGCAGGTGTAGCAGTTGTTGGACGCGGACCGGACGTGGACATAGTCCACGTCGCCGCGCCCGAGCAGGCGCGCCGCGCTCTCGGGCAGCTCCGCCGTCGGCACGACCTGGCCCGTGCCGTAGACGATCCGGTCGTCGGCGCCGTAGCCGCGCATCAGCACCCGCTCGCGCGCGGCCAGCACCGGCGGCAGGTCGGGCGTCTCGCCGCGGCGCGGGCAGGGCTCGGCGTGCAGGAAGATCGGCCCGATCTCGGCATAGGGCTGGGGCCGCGGAAACGGGCGGTAGGCGGCGATCAGGAACGGCTCGCCCGCGGCCACGTCGTCGAGGCAATGGCGGCACGGCACGCCGTCGCCGTCCGAGACCCGGCGCTCGGCCGGTTGGCCATTGGCGTCGGGCGCGCCCTCGCGCGAGCCGCGCGGGCGTGGTCGGTGGGCATGGCGATGAAGCGCAACGTGGGCATGGTGGTTCTCCGGGGTGTCCATGCGCATCCTGCCGGGCCGCGCCGCCCGCGCCCACCCGGTTCTTGCGCTCACGATCGATCGTCGACGCTGTCGATCAGGTGCAGGAACGAGCCGCACACGCGCCCGGCCACCATGCCGGCGGGGCCGAGCGCGTGGTCGTTCGCGTCGCGCGCGTGGAACAGGGGCGCGCCGCCGCCGGCCAGCGTGGTCGCGTAGTGGAACTCGTGGCCGCGAAAGCGTGCCCCGCGCGGCCCAAGCGGTGTGTCGGCGGCAAGCATGAGGTCACGGTAACCGAGCGCGAGCCGCGGCTCGGCGAATGTGGTCACCAGCGGCAGCAGCCCCGCCATGGCGTGGCGCATGCCTTCGGCATCGATCAGGGCCTCGCCCAGCACCATGTAGCCACCGCATTCGCCGTAGACCGTCGCGCCACGCGCGCCCGCCGCCCGAACCCCGCAGAGGAACCGCGCGTTGGCGGCGAGGCGTGCGGCGTGGAGCTCGGGGTATCCGCCCGGCAGCACGATCGCGTCGGCGTCCGCGTCCGGAGACTTGTCGGCCAGGGGCGAGAAACTCCGCACCTCGGCGCCGGCCGCCCGCCACGCCTCGAGCTGGGCCGGATAGGCGAACGCGAACGCCGCGTCGGCCGCGAGCGCGATGCGCTGGCCCGGTGGCGGCACGCCGAGGCGCGCGACCGGGCCGGCGAGCCTGGCCCGGCGTGCCAGCGCCATGAGCGCGTCGAGATCGAGATGGTCCACGGCCAGATCGGCGGCGCGCTCGATCATGGCTTCGAGCGCGGGGTGCTCGGCCGCTTGGACCAGCCCGAGGTGGCGCGACGGCAGGGCG
>JBBDQV010000123.1:0-5514 GCA_040905845.1 Alphaproteobacteria bacterium
CCCCCTCGCGGCACCACTTCCAGCACACCGCGGCGCCAATCTCCAGATACAAGGGGTCGCGCGCCTGCCCTCGGGCATCGACCCGAGGGTCCGCGCGTCGCATGAGTCGTTTCCTTGGTGCGCCGGTCTCAATAGCTCACCGGCAAGGGATCCAGGCTGCGCCACAGATACCACGTCGCGACCGAGCGCCACGGCCGCCAGGTCTCGGCGAGCGCGGCGACGTCGGCCTTGGCGATCGGGTAGTCGCGGCCATAGTGGTGCGCCACCGCGCGCCGCAGCCCGATGTCGTCGAGCGGCAGCACGTCGGGCCGCATCAGGTTGAAGATCAGGAACATCTCGGCGGTCCAGCGGCCGATGCCGCGCACCAGGGTCAGCTCGGCGATGACCTCGTCGTCGGCCATGCCGCGCCAGCGGGCGGGCTCGACCGCGCCGGCCAGGAACCGCGCGCCGAGATCGGCGAGGTAAACTGCCTTCTGGCGTGACATCCCGGCTTCGCGCAGCGCCTCCGGCGCCGCTCGGGCGAGCATCGCCGGCGTCACGGCGCCGAGCGCGCCTTCGAGACGTCGCCACAGCGCCTCGGCCGCCTTGACCGAGATCTGCTGGCCGACGATCGAGCGGGCGAGGGTGATGAACGGATCGTCGCGGCTCGCCAGCCGCTCGCCGGGATAGCGCGCGATCACGGCGCCGAGCACGCCATCGCGCGCGCCGAGCTCGCGCTTGGCCTGGTTCCAGCGACGGGGCGTCACGATCGCATCCTCGGAAGCCGCTTCTCCTGTCGCGACGGACCATCCATGTCTGGACACCCGCCGTCGGTCCCTGAACAATGGGTGCCCGCCCCATGAATACCCTGTGGGAGGCTGCTTGGTCCAAGGTCTCCGCCGCGCCGCGCTGGTCGTCGCCCTGGTCGCGCTGACCGGCGTCGCGCGCGCCGATTACGCCGCCGGCTGGATCGCGCTCGAGCGCGGCGATCCCCAGGCGGCGCTCGCGGCGTGGCGCGCCGACGCCGAGGCCGGCGACTTGGACCTGCAGTTCAACATCGGCGCGCTCTACGAGAGCGGAGCGCTCGGCCGGCCCGACTACGGCAAGGCGGCGACCTGGTACCGTCGGGCGGCGGAACGGCACCTCGGCGCCGCGGCGGTGCGGCTCGCGCGCCTCGCCGCGCTCGGCTTCGTCGAGGACGACGATTCCCAGGCGGCCGTCGACATGGTGCGCCAGGCCGCCGAGCGCGGCTCGGCCGAGGCGATGGTGGCGCTCGGCGCGGCGCACGAGGCGGGTCGCGGCGTGCCGAAGGACGAAGCTCGCGCCGTCGCGCTCTACCGCCGCGCGGCCGAGCTGGGGCACCAGCGCGGCGCCTATGGGCTCGCCCGCGCGTACGCCCACGGCATGGGCGTCGCCCGCGACCTCGCCGAGGCCGAGCGCTGGTATCGGCGCGCCGCCGAGGCTGGCGTGCCCGAGGCCCAGAACAACCTGGGATACCTCTACGAGCACGGCCAGGGCGTCGCGCCCGATCCCGCGCGCGCTCTCGAGTGGTACCGCCGCGCGGCCCGCTCGGGTCTCACGATCGCCCAGGTCAACCTCGGCATGCTGTACGAGGCCGGCACCGGGGTCGCCCGCGACGACGGCGAGGCGGTGCGCTGGTTCCGCTTGGCGGCGCGCCAGGGCGACGGCGCCGGGCAGCTGCGCCTCGCGCTCCATTACGCCAACGGCCTCGGCGTCGAGCGCGACGCGACGTTCGCCTACGCTTGGTTCGACATGGCCGCGCGCGCGGCCGAGCGCGCCGTCGCGGCCCACGCGGTGCATGCGCGCGCGCTGCTCGCGGCCAGACTCACGCCCGAGGAACTGGCGCTCGCCGTTGCCCGCGCCGGCGACCTCTGGCTCGCGTTCCGCGGCCGGCGGGTGCGCTCGGGCGTCGCGCCCGTGCCGACCGAGGCGCTCGGCTTTAACGAGCTGTTCGTCCAGCGCGGGCTCGCCCTGCTCGGCTACTACGGCGGCACCGTGGACGGCATCGCTGGCTCCGGCACGGCTCGGGCGGTCCGGGCGTTCCAAGGCGACGCGGGCCTCGCGGTCGACGGCGCGATCGGCGAGACGCTGCTCGCCGCCCTGCGGCGGGCCGTGGCGGCCAGGGAGGCGGCGTGGGACCGATCACGATCACCTATCTGAGCGGGCCGGACGTCGCGGCTCTGGCCATGGTCGACGACGAGATCCTCGGCGCGGTCGAGGACGGGCTGATCGCCCAAGGCCGCAAGGTCACGGTCATCGAGCCCCGCGTGCATCTGGTGCCCGACCCCGCGATCGAGGGGCATTTCAACGTGCTGCGCGGCGCGATCCGTACCCGGCGCCTCGCCGGAGTCAAGGTGGTCGGCGACTTCCACGGCAACTACGCCCACGGGCTGCCCTCGGAAATGGGGCTTATCTGCCTGTTCGATTCGACCAACGGCACGCCGCGCGCGGTCGTCGACGCGACCGCGATCACGGCCATGCGCACCGGCGCGCTGACCGCGATCGGTGCCAAGCACCTGGCCCGGCGCAATTCCCGCGTGCTCGGCCACGTCGGCGCGCGCGGCAGCGCCTACTGGAACGTCCGGCTGATCGCGAAGCTGTTCGATCTTTCCGAGATCCGCGTCCATTCCCGCCGCCCCGAAAGCCGGGCGGCGTTCGCCGAGACGCTCCGGCGCGACCTCGGCCGCGACATCCTCGTGTGCGAGGACTGGCGCGGTTGTCTCGAGGGCGCCGACATCATGGTCGAGGCCTCGCGGCTGTCCCGGCCGGAGCCCTTGTTCAGGACCGCGTGGGTCAAGAAAGGCGCGCTGGTCGTGCCCTACGGCACCAAGAGCGCGCTCGAGCTCACGCTGACCGACGTGATGGACAAGATCGTCGTCGACGACTGGGGCCAGGCGCGCAGCGGCGCGCTCGGGAGCTTGCGCGCCCACGTCGACAGCGGCCGGCTGAGCGAGGCCAATCTCCACGCCGAGCTCGCCGACATCGTGGTCGGGCGCCTGCCCGGGCGCGAGCGGGACGATGAGACGATCCTGTTCTGGCACCGCGGGCTCTCGCTCAGCGACATCGCGCTCGCCGACGCCATGCTCGCCAAGGCCCGCCGCATGGGCATTGGCCACACGCTGCCGTATGCGTGACGGCCTGGAAACACGTAGGGGCGGCCCCCGGGACGAAGTGCCCGGGGGCCAGATCCGCCCCTACAGCCGTGGAAACCGCGTGCGGCTATGCCGGCACGCGCAACGTCTCCTTCTCGACCCAGGCGAGCGTGTCGTCGAGCGCGTGCGCTTGATGCGCCGGTTCGCGCGTGAAAGGATCGCGCATGGCTTCCATGCTCTCCGATCTCCTCAGGCTTCCGCCTGACACGAGAGCCGAGCTCGCCGTGGCGCTGTGGGAGAGTCTTCCGGATGCGGCGCGCGAGGCCGCGCTGGCTCTGACGCCGGACGAGGCGACCGAGCTGGACCGGCGCTGGGCCGAGCACCTGGAGGATCCCGCCTCGGCGATGCCCTGGGACGGCGTACGAAAGAGGCTCGCGCGCGGGGAGTGATCCGACGCGTCTACCTCTTGGCGCTATAACAAATCCTCGTGCTGAGCTTGTCGAAGCACGAGGGCCGGTGCATCGCCCATCCTTCGACAGGCTCAGGACGAGGCGATCGGAGAGTCGGTTCTTTCGCTCGCCGGTGTGAGCCTACGCCGGAACGCGCAGCTTCTCCTTCTCGACCCAGGCAAGCGTGTCGTCGAGCGCCTTGGTCGCGCGGTCGAAGATCGCGTCGATGTCGGCCTCGGTCACGATCAGCGGCGGGCAGAACGCGAGAGAATCGTTGGCGAGCGGGCGGATCAGCAGCCCGTGCTCCTGGGCCCGGTCGGCGGCATAGGCGCCGACCTTTCTGGCGACCTCGAAGTTGCGCCGGCTCGCCTTGTCGGCGACGATTTCGAGCGCGCCGATCAGGCCGACGCCGCGCGCCTCGCCGGCGAGCGGGTGCGAGGCAAGCCCCTTGAGGCGCGCCTGGAACCGCTTGCCGACCTTCCTGACGTGGCCGACGATGTCGCGCTCCTCGTAGATCTTGAGGGTCTCGAGCGCGACCGCCGCGCACGCCGGGTGCCCCTGGTAGGTGTAGCCGGTGCCGAACACGCCGAGCTCGCCCGACAGCTTCTTGACCTGCTGGTAGACCTTGTCGTTGATCATCACCGCCGAGATCGGCAGGTACGACGCCGACAGCTGCTTCGCGAAGGTCATCATGTCGGGCTTCAGGTCGTAGGTCTGGCTGCCGAACATGTTGCCGGTGCGCGCGAAGCCGCAGATCACCTCGTCGGCGATGAACAGCACGTCGTGACGGCGCAGCACCTCCTGAATCTTGGCGAAATACGTGGCGGGAGGCACGATCACGCCGCCCGCGCCCATCACCGGCTCGGCGATGAAGCCCGCGACCGTCTCGGGGCCTTCGCGCTGGACCAGGGCCTCGAGGTTGTCGGCCATGCGGGTGGCGAAGTCCTCCTCGGACTCGCCCTCGGCGCCGAAGTGGTAGTAGTGCGGGCAGTCGGTGTGCAGGATGTTGGCGATCGGCAGGTCGAAGCCCGACTGGGCGTAGGGCAGCCCGGTCAGCGAGCCGGCGGCGACCGTGACGCCGTGATAGCCCTTGATGCGCGCGATGATCTTCTTCTTGCGCGGCCGGCCCATGGCGTTGTTCAAGTACCAGACTAGCTTGACCACGGTGTCGTTGGCCTCGGAGCCCGAGTTGCCGAAGAACACCTTCGACATCGGCACCGGCGCCATCTTGATAAGCTTCTCGGCGAGGTCGATGACCGGGTTGGTCGAGCGGTGCGCGAAGTTGTGGTAGTAGGGCATGCGGCGGAGCTGCTCGGCCGCGGCCTTGACGAGCCGCTCCTCGTTGTAGCCGAGCGCGGTGCACCACAGGCCGGCCAGCCCCTCGATGTAGCGCTTGCCCTCGGTGTCGATGACGTGGATGCCTTCGCCGCGATCGATAATCAGCGGACCCTTGGTCTCGTGCGCGGCCGCGTTGGTATACGGATGGAGCACGTAGGCGATGTCGCGGGCGTGGGGCGAATTGGGCGCGAAGGGCATGATGGTTCCTCGGATGTCGCGATGGCGCGCCCGATGGGGCGCGAAGCCAAGGGGCGCGATGACGCGCCCCCGATCAGGCCGATTAGAGCGGGCCGCCGCGAATTTTGCAACGCCGCCGTGCGCATGGCTGATGCGCCGAACACGGCTTGCTCGACGGTTGCTGCTCTGAAAGCATTGAACATTCCGCCGTTGAACCAGGGAGACCGATCATGCCGACGCGCCACGTGCAGCCCGCAGGTGTCCATCCGACCACCGGCTACAGCCCCGCCGTCGTCGCCGACGGCCCCTTGGTCCACGTCTCGGGCCAGGTCGCGTTCGACAAGGAGCGCAAGCTGGTGGGCAAGGGCGACATCGCGGTCCAGGCAAACCAAGTCTACGCCAACCTCAAGGCGGTGCTCGAGGCCGCCGGCAGCGGGCTCGACCGCATCGTCAAGCTG
>JBBDQV010000124.1:0-5417 GCA_040905845.1 Alphaproteobacteria bacterium
CCCCCCTGGGGGGGGCGGGTAGGGTGGGGGGTGCGCTGAGCGCGCGGCGAGGTGGGAGTGCCGAGGCGCGGCGCCGTCGGGCCGTCATCGGCCTGACCGCGCCGGCCTATCTCTGGCTCCTGCTCACCATCGCCCTGCCGCTCGCGGCGATGCTGGTGTTCAGCGTGCTGACCGTCGCGCCGCTCGGCGAACGCGAGGCGTCGCTGACGCTGAAGCACTACGGGGCCTTTCTCGACAAGGCGTTCTACCGTGACTTGACTTGGCGCTCGATCCGGCTCGGGCTCGACGTCACGGTGTGGTGCGTCGTCGTCGGCTATCCGGCCGCGTTCGCGCTCGCCCGCACGGTCAAGGGCCGCTGGCGCGAGGCGCTGTTCCTGCTGGTCGTGCTGCCGTTCTGGAGCAACGCGCTGGTCCGCGTGTTCTCGTGGACCATCGTGCTGCGCCAGGGCGGACTCATCGACCGGGCGCTGCACTGGGTCGCGCCGTGGGCGCCGCCGCTCGACATTCTGTTCACGTATCCGGCCATCGTCATCGGGCTCGTCCACTCGTTCGTGCCCTACATGATCCTGACCTGCTACCTGTCGCTGCAGGCGATCGACGAATCGCTGATCGAGGCGTCGCGCAGCCTGGGCGCGTCGGCGGCGACGACGTTCCGCCGCGTCGTGCTGCCGCTCAGCCTGCCCGGGCTGCTCGCCGGCGTCGTCCTCATCTTCGTGCCGGTGGTCGGCTCGTTCATGGAGCCGCGGATTCTCGGCGGCACGGCGGGGATCATGCTCGGCACGGTGATCGAGGACCAGTTCACGGCGGTCTTCAACTGGCCGCTGGGCGCCGCGCTGTCGTTCATCCTGCTCGCCATCGTGCTGGCCGCCATGCTCGCCGCGCTGCCGTTCCTGCGCGCCCGCCTCGCCGCGCTCGAGGGGGGCACCGCGTGACGCTCGCCCTGCGCGTCCTGCTCGTCGCGGTGCTCGCCTTTCTCTACGCGCCGATCGTCGTTCTCGTGGTCATGGCGTTCAACCGTTCGGCGCTCTACGAGCTGCCGATCGTGTGGGACACCGTCTGGTTCGAGGCGCTCGCCCACAACGATCGGCTGCTCACGGCGAGCCTCAACAGCATCCTGATCGCGCTCGCCAACACCCTCGTCGCGACGGTGCTCGGCACCATGGCCGCGCTCGCCTTCGCCCGCTTCCAGTTCCGCGGGCGGAACCTGCTCCGGCTCATGCTGCTGCCGCCGATCACGATTCCCTGGCTCATCATCGGCACGGCCATGCTCGTCCTGTTCTTCTGGACCGGGATCGGCCGGGGGCTGCACGCCATCCTGCTCGGTCACGTCGCGCTCTCGCTGCCCTATGTCGTCATCGTGGTCGGCGCGCGGCTGACCAGTTTCGGCGACGCGCTCGAGGAGTCCGCGGCGGTGCTCGGCGCGAACCCGTGGCAGACGTTCTGGCGCGTCTCGATGCCGGTCATCGCGCCGGGCGTCATCGCCGCCGCGCTGTTCGCCTTCGCGGTGTCGTTCGACCAGTTCGTCATCTCCTACTTCCTGGCGCCCCCCGGCGTCTCGACGCTGCCCGTGGAGATCTACGCCGCGATCCGCAAGGGCTTCACGCCCGAGGTCAACGCCGTGTCGGCGATCATCATCGTCGTCTCCATGGGGCTGATGCTCGTGTTCGCGCGCCTCTACCGCTTCGGGGGCGAGCGATGAGCCGGGTCGAGGTCGTCGGCGTCACCAAGACCTACGGCCCGGTGCGCGCGCTCGACGACGTGAGCCTCGTCTTCGATAACGGCGTCTTCTTCGCCCTGCTGGGCCCGAGCGGCAGCGGCAAGACGACTCTCCTGCGCGCCATCGCCGGGTTCGTCGCGCCCGACGCGGGCTCGATCCTGATCGATGGCCGTGCCGTCGATGACCTGCCGCCGCACCGCCGCGACCTCGGCATGGTGTTCCAGAACTACGCGCTGTTCCCGCATCTGTCGGTGTTCGACAACATCGCCTTCGGGCTCGCGGTCCGGGGCGTCGGGCGCGCCGAGATCGCCGAGCGGGTCGCGGCGATGCTGCGCCTGGTCCGGCTCGAAGGGATGGCCGAGCGCCGGCCGCGCCAGCTCTCGGGTGGGCAGCAGCAGCGGATCGCGCTGGCCCGCGCCCTGGTGACCCGGCCCCGCGTCCTGTTGCTCGACGAGCCCTTGGGCGCGCTCGACCGCCGGCTGCGCCAGGAGATGCAGATCGAGCTCAAGCAGATCCAGCGCGAGGTCGGGATCACCGCGATCTTCGTGACCCACGACCAGGAGGAGGCGTTGACCCTGTCGGATCGCGTCGCGCTGATCAACGAGGGACGCCTCGTCCAGGTCGGCGCGCCCGGCGAGGTCTACGAGCGGCCGGCGACGCGCTTCGCCGCCGGATTCCTGGGCGACGCCAACTTCTTCGAGGGCCGCGCGGCGGGGCGGGACGGCCCCTTCGGCCGGATCGCCGACGGCGCCTCGCGCGCGGTCCTGACCGCCGATCCCCTGCCCGCCGACGGCGCGCCCGTGACCGTCGCCGTCCGGCCCGAGAAGATCGTGCTCCGCGCCCCGAGCGAAGGCGTCGATCCGGCGCTGGTCAACCGCCTCGACGGCACCGTGCGCCAGGCCGTCTACTCGGGCAGCAGCATCACCTACATCGTCGAGGCCGAGGGGCGCCGGCTCGTCGTCTTCGAGCAGAACACGGCGGCCAGCCCGCACGCGCCGGGGGCCGCCGTCGCCGCCCTGTTCCGGCCCGAGCACGCGGTCGTCGTGGCGCCATGAGCGCCATCCCTCCCGACGCCGTTCACGTGGTCGTCGACATGCAGCGCGTGTTCGCCGAGGCGACACCTTGGCGCGTGCCGAGCTTCGGGACGGTGCTGCCGAACGTGCTTCGACTCGCGCGGCATTGCCCCGAGCGCACCGTCATGACCCGGTTCGTGACGCCCAGGAACGCGGCCGCCGCGCGCGGGTCGTGGCGCGGCTACTACGAGCGCTGGCCCGAGGTCACCCTGGAACGGATGCCGCGCGCGATGCTCGACGTCGTGGCGCCGCTCGCCGAGCTGGCGCCGCGCGCCCTGGTCGCCGACAAGCGCACGTATTCGTCGTTCGAATCGGCACCGTTCCGCCGTGCGTTAAGGTCGCTCGGCGGCGACACATTGATCCTCTCGGGCGTCGAAACCGACGTCTGCGTGCTGGCCACCGCGTATGCTGCGGTCGACCGGGGACTTCACGTCGTGGTCGCGACCGACGCGGTCACCGGCTTCTCGCTCGACTCGCACATGGCCATAGTCGACCACGTCTACCCGCGCATTCCCGAGCAAGTCGCGCTGATGACGACCGACGCCATCCTCGCCGCGTGGCGCTAGCCGGCGGCGCGGGCGCGTGCTTGTTGGCGCCCGTGCCGTCTGCGATCATTCGGGACCCGGGACGTCGGGAGAGGTCGATGAGGACGTTGCCGCCCGAGCAGGAGGCCAAGCGCCTCGAGGCGCTGGCGCAGTACCACGTGCTGGACACGCCCCCCGAGTTCGCGCAGGACGCGCTGACCGAGCTCGCGGCGGAGATCTGCCATTGCCCGGTGGCGCTGATCAGCCTCGTCGACGACCACCGCCAATGGTTCAAGGCGAAGTACGGCTTGCCGGCGGACTTCACCGAGTGCCCGCGCGAGGTCTCGGTGTGCTCCTCGACGGTGTGTTCCAACGACCTGCTTTATGTTCCCGACCTGACGCAAGACGCGAGATTCAAGGATCTCCCCATCGTCGTCGGCGAGCCGCACATCAGATTCTATTGCGGCATGCCGCTGATCAACCGCGACGGCTACGCCGTCGGGACCCTGTGCGTCGTCGATTTCAAGGCACACGAACTGACGCCGGCGCAGCGCGAGTCCGTGCGCCGTCTCGCCCAACAGGCGATGGCGCAGCTCGAGCTGCGCCGGGGCCTGTTCGAGCGCGACGCCCTGCTCGAGCAACTGTCCGAGGCGAAGCGCGCCGCCGAGCGCGAGCGCGAGCGCTCCGAGAAACTGCTGCGCACGGTCATGCCGGAAGCCATCGCCTCGGAGTTGATGACGAGCGGCCGCGTGCAGTCGCGCTACCACGAGGCCGCGACGATCCTGTTCGCCGACTTTCGCGAGTTCACCCGGCTGACCGAGGGGCTCGAGCCGGCACGGCTCGTCGAGCAGCTCAATCAGCACTTCACCCGCTTCGACGAGATCGCCGCGGCCAATCGGACCGAGACGCTCAAGACGATGGGTGACGCGTGCCTTTGCGTCGCGGGCCTGACCGAGGCCAACAGGACGCATCCGCTCGACGCCTGCCTCGCGGGGCTGCAGTTCCAGAAAGTTATGGCCGAGGCCAACCGGCAGCGCACGATGCTTCGCTTGAAGCCATGGGAGCTGCGCGTGGGGATCAACACGGGTTCCCTGGTCGCCGGCGTCGTCGGCAACCGCCGCTTCACGTTCGACGTCTGGGGCAACGCCGTGAACGTCGCCCAGAGGCTCGAACACGCCTGCGAGCCGGGCCGCGTCACCGTCTCCGCCAGCACCTATCACCACGTCGCCGCGCGGTTCGAGACCGAGCGGCGCGGCTCCGTCGAGGTCAAGCACCTCGGAGCGATCGACATGTACGTCCTGGTCCGCATCAAGCCCGAGTTCTCGGCGGACGCCGTGGGCACCCAGCCGAACGACGCGTTCTGGAAGTAGCTGGAGTCATCGGTGAGCTTCGTCTATCGCGGCGAGGCCGCCGCCGACCGCGCCTGGAACACCTGGGACAGCGTCTTTCCGGGCGACATGATCCACCTGCCGCTCGGGCTCCGCGTTTCGTTCTGCGCCTACGCCGCGAGCCGCAACGCGTTCACGCGCTTCCCGCCCGGAGCCGGCGTGCGACTCGGGCCGCGCACGCTCGACGGCGCGTGCGTGCGCCTCGATCTTTCCCACGCCGGCACGGACCTCGTCATGACCTGGGCCAAGCCCGAGGCGGACGCGATCGTCGGCGACTGGCGCGCGACCCAGTTCGGCGAGTGGGGCTTGCGCTTCTGGCCGGTCGTGGTGCTCCAGGCCGAGGGTCGCGGCGATGTCCGCTGGCAACACGACGAAACGACCGGCCTGGTCACGGCACGGCTCGACGACCGGGTCGTCGTCGTCTTGGGCGAGCGCAAGCCGCTGCTCGTCACTCGCCACGCCTCGCTCGACTCGCTCGCCGCCGAGTACCACGACAAGGGCTACTTCTATCTCGCTTCGCGCGACGCCGAGGGCCCGGTGATCGCGCTGCGCTACAACCTCGAGGAGACGCCGGCGCACCGCTTCGCGGTCGCGGCCAAGGCGGACGCCGAGGCGGCACAGGCGGCGGTCGAGGCCGCGCTGGCCGGCGCGGCTCCGTCCGACGCGGCCCCGGCGCGCCACGACGGGCGCGGCGCCGGCGCGCTCGACGCGGTGC
>JBBDQV010000125.1:0-30736 GCA_040905845.1 Alphaproteobacteria bacterium
GCTGACCCGGCCACCCATATGGCTTGCCCCCGTGGGTCCACAGGGCCTTCCCACGCGCGCCGCCGCGTCAGCCCACCGAGAGGCACACCGCGGCGCGCGCGGGTCCCACCCATAGACTACGGGGACAAGCTTCCAACGCCGAGTGGACCAAATTTACTTCGACCCAGTGGACCCTTATCTCGCCGCGGTTGACAGGTCTACTCGTACGGCAGCGGCGGCGAGGCCGTGCTGATTCTGCACGGTGGGCCCGGCGCCACCTGCGACTACGTGCGCGACAGCCATTGCGTCCTGGCCGATCAGGGCTACCGCGTGGTCGTCTTCGACCAACTCGGCAGCGGCCAGTCCGACAAACCGAAAGACACCTCGCTGTGGCGGGTCGAGCGCTTCGTCGAGGAGGTCGAGGCGGTCCGCGTCAAGCTCAAGCTTGGGAGAGTCCATCTCCTCGGCCAGTCCTGGGGCACATGGCTCGGCACCGAGTACTGCCTGTAGTACCTCAAGAACGTGAAGACCTTTGTCCTGGCCAACGGGTCTGGCAGTGTGCCGCAGACGATGCAGGAGATGAACCGCCTGCGCGCCGCGCTCGGCTCAGAGACTGTCGCGATGATGCTGAGGCACGAGGCCGAGGGCACGGTCGATCACCCCGAGTACACGGCGGCCGTAACGATCCTGTACCACCGACATCTATGCCGCCGCGACCCCTGGCCCGATGCGGTCAAGCGCTCCATGGAGGGGGTCAGCACGGACGTTTACGGGACGATGTGGGGCCCGAACGAATTCTGCTGCTTCGGTAATCTGAAGGACTGGAACACCGGTTGCCGGACATGCACCGCACCAAGGTGCCATGCCTCGTGTTGACGGGCATGCACGACGAGCTGACGCCCGCCGTCGCGCTGTCGATGCACCAGGCGCTGCCGAACTCGCGCATCAAGGTCTTCAAGAACAGCACGCACATGCCTTTCTGGGAAAAGTTTGCTTCCGTCTCCTCTCCCCCAGCGCGATTGCCTAGATTTCAACCATCAGTTGCGGCAACCATCGTCGTGAGCGCTCCTCCGCTACCAACCTGCCGCGCGGCGACGGATCTCACGCACCGAGCTTGCGCGATTCCCGGCGCAAGATCTTGCCGGTCGAGGTCTTGGCCAGGTCGGCCACGAACTGGATGGCTCGCGGCAATCCTGGTCGCCGACATGACGGGGACGATCATCCGCCTTTAGACCGAGAACAACTTGTCCAAGGTCACTGGATCGCGCTCCGAGCGCTGCAGCAGGCTCCTGCCCCGATGCCACATCAGGACAGCCCAGCCGAGCGCAAGGCGTCCAGCAAATGGTTCATATCTTGCTCTTGGCGGAACGGCCATCGCTCAGCGAAGTAAGCGAGCCAACTCTTGGGGACGCGGCAGCCTGCCCCCTCGAGAGACGCCTTCATGCTGGCATCGAACTCCCGCGCGAAGGCCCGGGCGCGAGCCGGATCGTCAAGCCGTGCGTGGCATGCCGAAAGCCAGGCCCGGGCGGTGATCATGCCGCTTCGTACAGTGCGGAGGGCCGATATCGCTCGATCGTAGTCGCGTGCGACATAATGCGCCATTCCAAGGACGTAGCCGTAATGACCGAGTGGGTCCATCCGCATCGAGCGATTCACCCAGTCGACGGCGGCCTCGCCACGCCCTTCGAACATCTCATGAAAGGCCACGCAATACGGAATTTCCGGCTCGTTGGGATTGAGACGCAGGGCCTTCTCCATTTCGACACGGGCTTCCTGGTATCGGTTGCGGTAGAGGTCAACGAAGCCGAGTTGGAGGTGGGACCGCGCGTCGGCGTCGTCGAGGCGCAGGGACGTCTCGGCATGGGCGAACATGCGCTCGCGCCAGACCTCTGGATCGCTGCTCGTACCAATCCAATGTTCTCCCCAGTAGACCTGGGAAAGCGAGGCATGCGCCGCCGCGTAGTCGGGATCGAGTTCGATCGCGCGGAGGAGGAGTCGCCGTGCGCGCGCGAGCGCCTCAGGCGTGTAAAGGACGTAGTCCTGACGCGCGTGGAGTACGTGGTCGTACGCGTCCATGCTCTCGGTCGGCTTCCGCCTCGCCGCCCTCAGGCGGTCCGCCTCGATTCGTGCGGGGAGCGCGACCACGACCCTTTGGGTGATCTCGTCCTGGACGGCGAAGATGTCCTCCAGGTCGCGGTCGTAGCGTTCGGCCCAGACATGGTTGCCGGCCGCGGCCTCGACCAACTGCGCCGTGACGCGGATGCGCTTGCCTGCCTTGCGCACGCTACCCTCCAGCACGTAACGCACACCCAGCTTGCGCCCCACCTCGCCAATGTCCGCGGTGGGACCCTTGAATACGAACGACGAATTGCGCGCGATCACGAACAGGCCCCGGTTGCGGCTGAGCTCGGTGATGATGTCCTCGGTGATGCCGTCGCAGAAGAACTCCTGCTCCGGATCCCCGCTCATGTTCACGAATGGCAGCACCGCGACCGACGGCTTCGACGGCAACGGCAGGTCCTCGGCTTGGACTACGGGTGCCACCACGGGCCGATCCCCAGGTTCGACCCGAAAGGCCCTGACTGGCTCCGTGATGTTCTTGACCGTGTGCTCCCCCAGGTCGGTGAATGAGTAGGGGAGCTTGCCCTTCACCTGGTCGTGGATCGACCGCGAGACGACGACAGTGCCAGACTCGCCAAGGCGCTCAAGACGTGATGCCACGTTGACACCGTCGCCGTGGATCGTATCGCTTTGCGCGATGACGTCACCCAGGTTGATCCCCATGCGGAACGCCATACGCCGATCGTCGGGCAGATCCGAGTTCCAGGCCGACAGCCGTTCCTGCGCCTCGACCGCGCACTGCACCGCGTCCACCGCGGATGCGAACTCGACCAGAAGGCTGTCCCCGGCCGATCCCACGACCCTGCCCTCGAACTGGGCGATCTTGGGGTCAAGCAATTCGGCCCTGATGGCGTTGAACCGCGCCAGCGTGCCGGACTCGTCCGCCCCCATCAGCCGTGAGTACCCCGCGACATCAGCGGCAAGGATGGCGGATAGCCTACGTTGTGGACGTTCCACGGTGGGCCCTCCCGCGAATGCGGGATTGTAGACCAGTGTCGCGCGGTGGCGAGGCCGTCGATGGCCATGACTCCCCGAGGGACCAACCGTCTCCGATCGTCCGTTGCTCCTCCGGCGCACACGCGCCATTCTCAGCCACGGCCTCTGGCTTCAAATGGATGATCGATAGGGGTCAGGCCAAGACCTACCATGCCCACGCCGAGTAGTCGGTCACGCGGGAGGGCCTGAATGACCAGCTCGTCGCCGCGGATCCGTGACGCCGGCGTCGATGACGCGGCCATTTTGGCCGAACTCGTCGACATGGCCGGCAAAGGAATGCCAGCCCATCTGTGGGCGAGGATGGCCGCGTCAGGAGAGACGCCGCTGGACATCGGTCGACGCCGCGCGATGCGAGATACCGGAAGCTTTTCTTGGCGCAATGCCGTCGTCGCGGAACGCGATGGTCGCGTCGTCGCATGCGTCGTCGGCTATCAGCTCCCGGATCCGCCGCGTCCCATCGACAGAGACTCGACACCCGCGATGCTCGTTCCCTTTCAGGAGTTGGAGAACCTCGCGCCCGGCACTTGGTATGTGAACTTCCTTGCGACGTTGCCCGCGTTCCGCAACCAGGGGATCGGAACCAGATTGCTGATCGAGGCCGAGGCGCGGGCAATGGCGAAGGGCATCGGCCGTCTCAGCATCATCGTTTTCGACACCAATGCTTCCGCGCGGCGTCTGTACGAGCGCCGGGACTTCCGATTCGTTGCAACCCGGCCGATCGTCAAGGAAGACTGGAATGGCCTTGGAGAAAATTTGCACTTGTTGATGAAAAATGCCGACGCCGGATAGTTCGGAGCCGATCTTCAATGATGCTGGAGCCACCTGGAACCAACGCCGTCCGCGTCAGGCGTCCGCTCCGTAGCGGCCAATTTCGTCGTTTCCATACCCAGCGGGTGCCACCCTTCACGAATTGACCCAGATCAAGGGCTCACGACGGCGAGCGTGGTCTTCTTCACCATCGGCATCAATGGGCGCCCGTTGTGGGGGCAACCCGCGCCATGGCGAAGGGGCTTTCGCGATGGCTGTTATCGTCGGCAACAACGGCAAGAACACCCTGACCGGCACCGCGGGGATCGACACGCTGGACGGCCGCGGCGGCGACGATGTGCTGAAGGGCCTGGCGGGCAAGGACACGCTGATCGGGGGAACCGGGAACGACACTCTGGACGGGGGTAGGGGCAGCGATCGCATGGTCGGCGGCGCCGGCGACGACACCTACATCTTCCCCGGCTTCGGCACCGACACGATCATCGAGAACGCTTCAGGCGGCACGGACACGGTGCGGGCCTCCGCGTCCGCTGTCCTCCAGGCGAATGTCGAGAACCTTGTCCTGACGGGCGTTGCGAGGATTGGGGTGGGCAACGGCCTGAGGAACACGATCACCGGCAATGCCGGCGTCAACACGCTCGAGGGCGGCGCGGGCAACGACCGGCTGCGGGGCGGAGGCGGCAACGACAGGTTGTTCGGCGGCACGGGCAAAGATTCACTCGAGGGCGGCGCGGGCAGCGACACCTACGTCGTGGACCGCACGACCGACAAGGTGGTCGAGGCGCTGAACGCGGGGATCGACACGGTCCGCAGCTCGGCGACCTACACCCTGGCGGCTAACGTGGAGAACCTGGTCCTCTCGGGGGGCGGGCCGACCAACGGGACGGGCAATGGCCTGGCCAACACGATCACGGGGAGCGGCGGGGCGAATAAGCTCGTGGGCGCCGGGGGGAGCGATCGACTCCTGGGCGGAGGCGGTGGCGACACGTTGACCGGAGGGGCCGGCAACGATTCGCTCGACGGCGGCGCAGGGAACGACACGGCCCTGTTCGCTGGCAAGCGCGCGGATTACCAGTCACCGTTGCGGGAGGCGTGACCACCGTCGTCGACCTGGAGCCGACGACGAACGGCAACGACGGGACCGACACGCTCTCCGGGGTCGAGACGCTCAAATTCTCCGATTTCATGGCGTCGGTCGCCGCGGCTGGCATCACGGCGTTCCTGGACCTCGCCGGACGAATCGACGGGACGAACGGGTTCGGGATCGACGGGATCGCCGCCAACGATTACAGCGGCCGCTCGGTGAGCGGGGCCGGGGACGTCAACGGCGACGGCTTCGACGACCTCGTCATCGGGTCGCCCTTTGCCGACCCCGGTGGCGACGGCCTTGCCGGCCAGACCTTCGTGGTGTTCGGCAAGGCGGACGGGTTCACGGCGGCGCTCGACCTCGCGACCCTGGATGGGAGCAACGGCTTCCGGCTCGACGGCATCGACACCGGCGATACGAGCGGCCGCTCGGTGAGCAGGGCCGGGGACGTCAACGGCGACGGCTTCGACGACCTGATCGTCGGTGCGGGAAATGCCAACCCCGGCGGGGACAACGACGCCGGCCAGAGCTACGTGGTGTTCGGCAAAGCGGGCGGGTTCACCGCGGCTCTCGACTTGGCAACCCTGGACGGGACCAACGGCTTCCGGCTCGACGGCATCGATCCCGGCGATTTGAGCGGCCGTTCGGTGAGCGGGGCCGGGGACATCAACGGCGACGGCTTCGACGACCTGATCGTCGGGGCGCATGGTGCCGACACCGGCGGGGAGACCTACGTCGTCTTTGGCCAGGCGGGAGGCTTCGCGGCCTCGGTCGACCTCTCGACCCTCGACGGGACGAACGGCTTCCGGCTCGACGCCATCAACGCCTACGATCTGAGCGGCTATTCGGTGAGCGGCGCCGGGGACATCAACGGCGACGGCTTCGACGACCTCGTCATCGGGTCGCCCTTTGCCGACCCCGGCGGCGACGGCTTTGCCGGCGAGAGCTACGTGGTGTTCGGCCATGGGGGCGGGTTCACGGCGGCTCTCGACCTCGCCACGCTCGACGGCACCAACGGCTTTCGCCTCGACGGTATCGACGCCGCCGATCGCAGCGGCTTCTCGGTGAGCGGCGCCGGAGACATCAACGGCGACGGGTTCGACGACCTGATCGTCGGTGCATATCTTGGCGACCCCGGCGGGAACAGCAATGCCGGCGAGAGCTACGTGGTGTTCGGCAAGGCGGGCGAGTTCACGGCGGCACTTGACCTTTCGACACTCAACGGGACGAACGGCTTCCGGCTCGACGGCATCGGCGCCGACGATGACAGCGGCCGTCCGGTGAGCGCAGCCGGGGACGTCAACGGCGACGGCTTCGACGACCTGATCATCGGCGCGTCTCGTGCCGACCCCGGCGGCAACAACCAGGCCGGAGAGAGCTACGTGGTCTTTGGCGGCGATTTCACCGGCGCCGTCACCCACCTCGGCACCGCGATCGCCGACACCCTGACCGGCGATGGGTCCGCCAACATCCTCGTCGGCGGCCAGGGCGACGACGTGCTCGACGGCGGGGCGGGCCAGGATGTGCTCAAGGGGGCCGCCGGGGACGACCGTCTGGTGTTCGACCCATCCGACACGCTGGCGATCGACGGAGGCTTGGGCTTCGATACGGTCGCGGTGGGTGGCATCGGCGTCAGCCTCGACCTCACGACAATCAACACCTCCGAGCACTTCAACCTCATCACCGGCATCGAGGCGATCGACCTCGCCGGCGCCGGCACCACGCTGAACCTCGCCCTCGCCGATCTGCTCCAACTGTCCGATAACTCGAACGCCTTGCGGGTCGACGGCGGCACGGATGACACGGTGACGACTGGGGATACGGGTTGGGGCGCCGGCACCGCCGGCACCGGCGATCTCACCGGCTACACCCTCTACACCAACGGCAGCGCGACCCTGGCCGTCGACGTTGGCATCGTCCAAACCGGCATCCAGACGTAGGCCCTCGGTCCTGAAAAGGGGCTGAGACCCGTAATCAAGGCTCTCGCCCGATGATTTCGGTCAACGAAGACGGCGACGATGATCGGGCGTCTGCCATGTTGCGGATGGGTCAGGGCCGGCCCTCGCCCTCGGGGACGGAGGGCCGCCGCGCCGGCGGTCTTCGGGACGGAGACACATGAAACTGGGGCATTCGACCGGGCCCGAAACCGGCGTATAACAAAGCGCCATCGAACCGAGCCGCGCGGGCACGATCCTCGTGAGTCCCTCGAACGACGTTCATCATTCGGCCGAGCCCATCTCGCAAGCCGCACCGGGCCTCGGGCTGCGCGCGCTCGCGAAGCACTACGGCGCCGTCAGGGCGGTCGACGGCGTCGATCTCGACGTGACGCGCGGGCAGTTCCTGACGCTGCTCGGCCCTTCGGGCTCGGGCAAGACGACGCTGCTCATGATGATCGCGGGCTTCATCGCGCCGACCGCGGGCGAGATTCTGAGCGACGGTCGCGCGATCACCCATCTGCCGCCCGAGCGCCGGAACTTCGGCATGGTGTTCCAGGGTTACGCCCTGTTCCCCCATCTCTCGGTGTTCGACAACGTCGCGTTTTCGCTCCGCATCCGACGGCGAACGTCGGACGAGATCGGGCGCGAGGTCGGGCGGGTGCTCGAACTCGTCCAGCTCGGGGGCCTGGCCGAGCGAATGCCGCGCGAGCTGTCGGGCGGGCAGCAGCAGCGCGTGGCGCTCGCGCGCGCGCTGGTGTTCAGCCCCGACGTGCTGCTGCTCGATGAGCCGCTCGGCGCGCTAGACCGCAAGCTGCGCGCCGAGGTGCAGATCGAGCTCAAGCAGCTCCACGGCCGCGTCGGCACCACGTTCATCTACGTCACCCACGATCAGGAAGAGGCGCTGTCGATGTCGGACCGCATCGCCATCGTGCGCGACGGGCGGTTCGTGCAGATCGGCGACCCGATCGGGCTCTACGAGCGCCCGGCGACGCGCTTCGTGGCCGGGTTCCTGGGCGAGAGCAATTTCATCCGCGCGCGCGTCGTCGAGCGTCGCGCCGAAGGGCTGTCGTACGAGTGCGGCGGGCGGACGTTCGTCCACGCGGGCGCGGTCGACGGGCTCGATGTCGGCGCGACCGCGTTGCTCGCCATGCGGCCCGAGAAGCTGTCGATCAGCGCGTCCGAGCCCAGCGGTGGACCAAACGCAGTTGCGGCGCGGGTGACGAACTGGAACTACTTCGGCAGCAACTTCCATCTGACGACCGAATCCCAGGCGCTCGGCGCGCTCGGCGTTTCGTGCCCGGCCTGGCGCTTGGGCTTCGAGCCCAGCAACGGCATGGAGCTTTGGCTGTCGTGGGAACCCCACGCGGCCGTCGTCGTCGCCGATGACTGAGCGTTCACCCCATCCGTGTCCCCGTCGGGGACCGACGGAAACGGCGCGCCGGACGGCTCCCCCGGTCGCTCGCGCGGAATCGGGAGCCACTAAACCCCTCCGGGAGGTAGGACCATGAGTGCAAGATTGTTCGCGCAGGATTGCAGGGAATTGTTCATGGAAGCCGCGCGCGCCGGCCGGCTCAGTCGGCGTCAGCTGCTCGCTGCCGGCGCGCTCGCCGGGGCGGCGCCGTTCGCTGGCTCCGCCGGCAAGGCGTTCGCCCAGGACAAGCCGGAGCAGATCGTGCACGCCAACTGGGGCGGCGACGCGGTGCATTGCACCGAGGACAACTACGGCAAGAGCTTCACCGAGGCGACCGGCGTCAAGGTCGTGGTCGACGGCTCGGGCCCGCTCGAGGGCACCATCCAGCAGATGGTCGATGCGGGTGCGACGATCTGGGACAGCTGCGATTCCGACATGTTCACGGCGCTGAGGCTCGGCGGCAAGGGACAGCTCGAGGCGATCGACTACGCGATCGTCGACAAGGCCAAGATCCTGGCGCCGTTCACCTACGACTACGGCATCCTCGGCTACTGGTACAGCTACACGCTGGCCTACGACTCGAGCACGATCGCGAGCCAGCCGACCTGGGCCGACTTCTTCGACGTCGAGAAAATCCCGGGCAAGCGCACCCTGTTCAAGTGGATGAACGGCGCCGTCGAGGCCGCCCTGCTCGCCGACGGCGTCGCGCCGGACCAGCTCTACCCGCTCGACGTCGATCGGGCGCTGGCCAAGATCGACTCGATCAAGGACCACATCATCTTCTGGAACTCGGGCGCCGAGAGCCAGCAGATGCTGCTCGAGGGCGAGGTCGTCATGGGCTGCATCTGGCAGACCCGGGCGAGCGTCATCGAGCGCGACACCGGCGGCAAGATCAAGTGGACGTGGTACCAGGCGCTCGCGTATCCGGCCGGGTGGGTCATCCCGAAGAACAATCCGGCGGGCAACGAGTGGGCCAACCGCTGGCTCGCCTTCATGCAGGATCCGGTCCTGCAGGTCGCGGTCATGGACTGCTTCGGCCAGGGCCCGGCGAACCCGGCGGCGGTCGATTTGATGACGCCCGAGCAGCGCAGCCTGCATGTGGCGGCGCCCGAGAACTACGAGCGCCAGATCATCGCATCGACCGAGTACTGGGCCGAGAACTACGACAACGTGCTCAACGCCTATCTCGACCACATCTCGGCGTAGCGGCCCGCAGGGCCACGTAGGTCCGACCGATGGTGGCGATCGCGAGCGGCGCCGGCGAAAGGCGCGCGCGGAGGCTCGATCCGTACGCGCTCATCGTCGTCCCGCTGCTCGCGATGCTCGTCATCCTCTACGCCTATCCGCTGTTCAAGGTGCTGTGGATCAGCGTGTCCGACCCTTCGTTCGGGCTCGGCAACTACGAGAAGCTGTTCACCGCCGCCGGCATCCAGCGAATGTTGTGGACGACGCTCAAGCTGTGCCTGATCACCACGGCGATCGCCATGGTGCTGGGCTATGTCGTTGCCTACGCCATCGTCCACGTCGGCGAGCGCCAGCGCACGTGGATGTGGATGTTCATCCTGATCCCGTTCTGGGTCTCGGTGCTGGCGCGCACGTTCTCCTGGCTGATGCTGCTGCACGACAACGGCATCGTGAACGACGCGCTGCGCGCGTGGGGCATCGTCGAGGAGCCCGTCGCGCTGGTGCGCAACCAGTTCGGAGTCATCGTCGGCATGGTGCATTACATGATCCCCTACGCCGTGCTGCCGCTCTACGCCAGCATGCGCGCGATCGACCCGCGCACGGTCGCGGCGGCGCGCGGGCTCGGCGCGCGCCCGTTCGAGGCGTTCCTCCGGGTGTTCCTGCCGCTCAGCCTGCCCGGCATCGTCGCGGCCGGCGTGCTCGTGTTCATCCTGACCCTTGGCTTCTTCGTCACGCCGGCGATCCTGGGCGGCGGCAAGACGCTGATGATCGCCGAGTACGTCAGCGTCCAGATCCTCCAGGTCGTGCGCTGGGGCGTCGGATCGATGCTGGCGGTGGTGCTCGTGCTGTGGGTGTTCCTGACGCTCGGCGCGATGAGCCGGTTCGTCGATCTCAAGATCCTGTTCGGGGCGAAGTAGCATGCCGTTGCCGACCCGCTGGGGCTTCGCCGTCGTGCTGTGCGTCGCGTGGGCGGTGCTGCTCTACCTGCTGCTGCCGCTGTTCGTCGTGCTGCCGATCTCGCTGACGCCGCAGCGATTCCTGATCATGCCCGAGGGCGAGATCTCGTTCCGCCACTACGTCAACCTGGCGACCAACGAGAAGTGGACGAGCGCGATCGGCCAGAGTCTGGTCATCGCCGCGGCGTCCACGACCATCGCGGTCCTCACCGGCACGCTCGCGGCGATCGGGCTGTGGCGGCTCGCGTCCCGGCTGGCCGAAACGCTTCGCGCCTTCGTCCTGCTGCCCATCATCGTGCCGCCGATCGTCTCGGGCCTCGCGTTCTTCCGCGTGTTCGTCGATCTCGGGATTCTCGACACCATGATCGGCGTGATCCTCGCCCACGCGGTGCTCGCCGCGCCGTTCGTCGTCATCGCGGTCTCGACCTCGCTCGCGAGCTTCGACCTCAAGCTCGAGCAGGCGGCGCGCAACCTCGGCGCCACGGTCGGCCAGGCACTCAGGCTCGTGATCCTGCCGAACATCGTGCCGGGCGTGCTGTCGGGCGCGGTGTTCGCCTTCATCGTGTCGTGGGACGAGATCGTGGTGACGCTGTTCGTCTCGAAGCTCAACGTCTTCACCCTGCCGCGTCGCATGTGGGACGGCATCCGCGATCAGGCCGACCCGACCATCGCGGCGTGCGCGACGAGCCTGATCCTGCTGACCGTGCTGGGCGTCGGGCTGCGCACGTGGTATGTCGCCCGGCGTGGTCGGGTGGGCGTCTGAAGGTCACGCGGCCGGGGCCGCGGCTCGCCGCGTCTCCCGGTGCAGGACGTAGAGCCCGCTGGCGACGATCAGTCCGACGCCGACGAGGGCCAGCGCGTCCGGCAGCGTGCCGAACACGACGTAGGCCGCCGCCGTGGTGAACACGACGTGGATGTAGGTGAGCGGCGCCATGATCGAGGCCTCGCCCTCGCTGAACGCCCGGATGTGGCAGAAATGGGCGACGAGCCCGGCGGCGCTCATGGCCACCAGCATGACCCACTGCATGGCGTCGGGCCACGCCCAGACCCATGGCATGGCGAGCGTGAGCACGAGGCCCGTGGCGGCGACGCTGTAGAAGAGGCTGGTCCAGGCCGGATCGTCGCGCCCGACGATGCGGGTCAGGACCGCGTAGACGGCCGAGCACGCGGCGTCGACCAGGGGCAGCGCGTACATCCAGTGGCGGCCCTCCATGCCCGGCTGGACGATCAACAGCGCGCCGAGGAACCCGGCGCCGCACGCGGCCCAGCGCCGCCAGCCGACCGCCTCGCCGAGCGCCACGGCCGCGATCGCGGTGACGAGGAGCGGCGAGACGAAGACGATGGCGACGGCATCGGCCAGCGGCACCTGCTGGAGCGAGAAGAAGAAGCCGAGGCCGGCGACGAGCAGCAGCAGGGAGCGCGCGATCTGCTTGCCTGGATGGCGCGTGCGCACGATGCGCGTCGGGGCGACGCGCAGGATGATCGGCAGCGCCGCCATGGTGATCACGGCACGCACCCAGAGGAGCTGGATCGGGTTCATGCCCTCGACGGCGACGAGCTGCTTGCCCAGAAGCTCGAGCACGACGAACACCACGTTCGCGACCATCAGATAGGCCGCGGCGCGCGCGTTCGCGGTGGCGAGCAGGCGCTTCATCGACCGCGCTGTACTTCGTCCGTCGTCATTGCGAGCCGAAGGCGAAGCAATCCAGGACTTCGCGCCGCGTTCGAGCCTGTGGCCCTGGATTGCTTCGTCGGGCATAGCCCTCCTCGCAATGACGACGCACGAGGATGTCCTCGAACGACACACCTTGGGCTCGCCGCGCTCAGCCGATGCCCTGGAGCTCGAGCGGAGTTTTCGACAGGAAGCGCGTGCGCGCCTTGCCGTAGACGCAGGTGTCGACCAGCCAGGTGTTGAACATGCTCTCGTAGTTCGTGACCATGTTCTCCTCGAACACCCGGTCGAGCCAGCGCTCGTCGCGCACGTTGAAGTAGAACTCGCCGACCCAGTCGGGCGGCAGGCTCAGTCCCAGCTCGTAGCCGAGGCCCCAGCCCGGCTCGTCCCACAACCCGACGCTCTCGTAGTAGCAGCGCATGATCGCGTTGACCTGGCCGACGGTCATGCCGGCCTTGACCTGGTTGGCGAACACGTCGAACGCCCCGGCCGCCTTGCGCACCCGCTCGACCATGGCCTTGGGCGGCTCGCCCATGACGTAACCGCGCTGCACGTTGCCGTGATAGCGGAAGTGGACGCCGCAGATGTCAATCTTGAGGAACTCGCCGGCGCGGATTTTCTTGCGCCCCATCATGGCGTGCCCCGCGGCCACCGGCCGGCCGTTCCTGACCGGGCACGACGTGAAGCTGTGGACCAGCGCGGGCGATTCGCTGCCCGCGGCCATCATGGCGCGCAACGTCTCGCCGTAAACCTCGAGCTCGGTCATGCCCGGCCGGGCGAGCTTGCGCACCGTCGCATGGCCGATGTCGGCGAGCTCGACCGCCTTCTCGATATACGCGATCTCGGCGGGCGACTTGACGCGCCGGACGCGCCGGACGATCGCGCTGGCGTCGACGACGCGCGCGCCTTCGGCCAGGAACGCGCCCTCGAGCATGGTGCTGATCGCCCGGTTGGGGACGTAGCCCCAATGCTCCATGCCCACGGTGCCGTCGAGCCAGCCCTTGGCCTTCAGCTCGGCCATGATGAAGCGGACGTTGGGCGCGGCGTCGCGGCTCGGGAAGAACCGGTTGTCGGTCGAGACCGAGGTCTTGTCGAGGACCGGCGCCTCGGTCGGGTTGTCGAAGTGGATGAAGTCGTCGGAACAGACGTGGATCGCCGTGCCGTAGAGCTGCGGGTAGCGCATCGGCCCGTTCGCCTTGTACCAGCTCGCCGTGTAGCCGTGCAGGTAGGCGACGTTGTCGGGCACGGTGACATAGATCAGGTCGATCTTGTGCTCGGCCATGAGCGCGCGCAGGCGCCGGATGCGGCCCAGGTATTCCTCGCGCGGGAACGCTACGTCGCGGTCTTCCTCGGGCCAGGGCTCGATCGCGCCCGGCGTCAGGCCTATGTATCGCGTCGCCACGGTTCCTCCCTGATGCATCGTCGGGCCTTGCGGTGTATACCGCCTGACGAATGCCGCGTCTTCCGTGACGGCGGCCGGGGGAGGGCCGGGTGACACCATCCGATGCGATCTGGAGCCTGCCGATCGAGCAGGCGCATAACGTCAGCGCCAGCGCGGGCCCGCTTTCGTTCGTCGGCGGCGCCGCCGACCTCGGCGCCAACGGAGTCGTTCGCCATCGCGGCGACCTGAGGCGCCAGATCGCCGGCGCGCTCGACGCCCTGGCGGCGGCGCTCGCGCCCGAGGGCTGCACCCTCGACGACGTGGTACGGCTCAAGGCGTTCTACACCGCGCCCGAAGGGAACGACGAATGGCGGGTCATCGGCGATCTCGCCAAGGGGTTCGCCAAGGACCCGATGCCCGCGATCAGCCTGGTGCCGGTGCCCATGCAGCCATTCGCCGGCCAGCGCGTCCAACTCCAGGCGATTGCCCAGCGCGGCTGGCGCGAACTTTCCGACGTGCGCGTCGCCGTGCGTCCGGTTCCCAAGCGTCACGCCAAGCTGTTCGGCGGCCGACCGGTGACCGGGGGCCTGCGCGCGGGCGAGTTCATCGCCGTCGCCAACCGCGCGGCGGCGGACGGCGAAGGCTCGATTGCAGCCCCGAACGACCCCGTGGCCCAGAGCCACGCGATCATGGCGACCCACGAGGCGACGCTCGGCGCGCTCGGCGCCTCGCTCCAGGACGCGATCAAGATGGAAGGCTACTACTTCGGCACTACCCGCGAGCATTGGGCGCCGCTGGCCAAGGCGCGCGCGAGCCATTTCCGGGAACCCGGCCCGGTCGCGACCGTGGTGCCGTGCCACCGACTGCACCCGAAGGGCGCGCTGACCAAGATCGAGGTCATGGCCATGCGCGAGTCGTGGAACCGCTTCGACAAGTACATCCCGCGCGAGGATCACTGGCCGCGCCGGGTGTGGGACTGGCCCATTCCGCTGCCCTACCGCCAGGCGATCCGCCTGCGCGACATGATCTGGCTCGGCGGCCAAGTGCCGTCGGAGCCTGACTCGAACAAGGGGCGGCGCGTCCTGCCCGGCCAGCTCTTGCCCCAGACGCGCTTCACCATGAGCCTGATCGAGGACCTGCTACGCGGCTTCGGGCGCCGGCCGTCGGACCTCAAGCTGATCGTCGCCTACTTCACCTCGAAGGGCACGCCCGAGGAAACCCGCGCGTTCCTGGCGACGATCGCCGCGTGCGCCGGCGGCGTGCTGCCGCCGATCACGGCCGTGCCCCAGCCGCATATGCACGACCCGGCGACCACGGTCGAGATCTGGGGCATCGCGCGGGGCTAGGGTTCGACGGTCACAGCGTCCCCGGGTAAGCGCCGCCGTCGAGCAACAGGTTCTGCCCGGTGATGAAGCCGGCGTGGGCGCTGCACAGGAAGGCGCAGGCGGCGCCGAACTCCTCGATCGTGCCGAAGCGGCCGGCGGTTTCGGCTGCCCTGTCGGCTGCCATGACGTCCTCGATCGAACGCCCGGTGGCCTTTGCCGCGGCCGCGGCGAGCTCCCTCAGGCGGTCCGTGTCGTGCGAGCCCGGCAGAAGGTTGTTGATCGTGACGCCCTGCTTGACCACCTGGCGCGCCAGCCCCGCGACGAAGCCAGTCAGCCCGGCGCGCGCTCCGTTGGAGAGCCCGAGCGTCGGGTAGGGCGACTTGACCGAGCCCGAGGTGATGTTGACGACGCGGCCCCAGCCGCGCCCGATCATGCCGTCGAGCGTCGCCTTGATCAGCTCGATGGGCGCCAGCATGTTGGCGTCGAGCGCCTTGAGCCAGTCCGCGCGGCTCCACGCGCGGAAATCGCCCGAGGGCGGGCCGCCGGCGTTGTTGACCAGGATATCGGGCGAGGGGCAGGCCTTCAGGACGGCCGCGCGTCCCTCTGGCGTCGCGATGTCGCCGGCAACGGGCGTCACCTTGACGCCCGTCGCGCCGACGATCGCCTTGGCCGTCGCCTCGAGGGCCTCGCGATGGCGCGCGTTGATGACCAGCTCGACGCCTTCGCGCGCGAGCGCCATGGCGCAACCCTTGCCGAGCCCCTTGCTCGCCGCGCACACGATCGCCTTGCGCCCCGCTATGCCTAGTTCCATCGCTCCACCCTTCCTATGATGGCCACGCCGCGAGCCGGCGAAACCCCGATCGCGACCGTATACTGCGGCGGCCGATCGTGACCAGGGGGAGGCGACGCCCGTGCCCGAGACGTACACGCGCGACATGGTGGGGTACGGGTCGAGCCCGCCCCAGGCCGATTGGCCGGGCGGCGCGCGGCTCGCCGTCAACATCGTCATGAACTACGAGGAGGGCTCGGAGTACTCGGTTCCCGACGGCGACGGGTTCTCGGAGACGACGCTGACCGAGATCGCCCGCTCCACGGTGCCCCACGGCGAACGCGACCTCGCCGCCGAGTCGATGTTCGAGTACGGCAGCCGGGTCGGCTTCTGGCGCCTGCGCCGGCTGATCCAGGAGCGCGGCATGACCGCGACGGTGTTCGCGTGCGCCTTGGCGCTGGAACGCAACCCCCACGTCGCCCGCGCGATCGTCGAGGCGGGCTATGACGTCTGCTGCCACGGTTGGCGTTGGATCGAGCACTACAAGCTCGGCGAGGACGAAGAGCGCGAACACATCCGACGCGCCGTCGCGTCCTTGACGCGCACGGTCGGCGAACGCCCGCAGGGCTGGTATTGCCGCACCGGTCCCAGCGTCAACACGCGCCGGCTCGTGGTCGAGGAAGCCGGGTTTCTCTACGACTGCGACTCCTACGCCGACGAGCTGCCGTTCTGGGTCACGGTCGGCGGCAAGGGCCATCTCGTGATCCCCTATTCGCTGACGACGAACGACGGCCAGTTCAGCCGCGGCGGCATCGGCAACGACGAGCAATTCTTCGCGTTCCTCAAGGACTCCTTCGACATGCTGTACGCGGAGGGCGCGACGAGCCCGCGCATGATGTCGATCGGCCTGCACATGCGCCTGATCGGCCATCCGGAGCGCGCGGCCGGTTTCGCGCGCTTCCTCGACCATGTCGCCAGGCACGACGCCGTCTGGGTCGCGCGCCCGCTCGACATCGCGCGCCATTGGATCGCGCGGCATCCGTACAAGAGCTAGGCTGGCGTGGTGCCGCGCCAGGACTAGCTGGCGCCGTCGAGCAGGCGATAGTGGGCGGCCCGTGCGATGGCCTGGGCGCGGTTCCGGGCCCCCAACTTCTGCGCCGCGTGCTTGAGATGCAGCGCCGCGGTCGGCACCGAACGGAAGATCCGGTCGGCCACCTGTTCGGTCGTGTAGCCCTGGGCCGAGAGCCGCAGGCATTCGATCTCGCGCTCGCTGAGGCGGACATGACGACAGCGCAGCACCGAACTGTCGAAGAAGCAAGAAACCGCCGCCTGCAGGTGATAGGCACAGTCGGTGAAGGGGGCAAGCGAGCGGCGTGCGTCCTTCAGGAACGTGCGTTCGGGGTCCATCTTGAGCGCATTGATCGTGGCGAGCCCGCCGCCCGGCACATGAACGGGCACGTTGATGCCGACCGTGATGCGCACGTCGGCGAAGTAGTCGGAGACCTTGCGGTAGACCGGTCCCGAATCGAGCCGGATGCTCGAATCATCGCTGACCAGACACGTGTCGCAAGTCCACACGAACGGCACGGACCAGTCATGGCACGCGAGCCACGCGATGTCGCGCGCGTAGTAGCCGTGATTCAACCAGAGGTCCTCTAAGTCGTCCGGCATGCCGTAGGTGCGGAGCAGGTTCGGCGTGAGCACCCGGCCATCGTGGGAACGCGTGACCGGCGTGTAGTCGTACGCGAAACTCGAGAAGCCGAGCGCCCGCACGACCTCGAACATCAGTTCGAAGCACTCGTCCTGGGACGACGCCGACTGCAGCCTTTCCAGATAGCTTTCGACGATCCCGGTCATCCGAAGCCGCCTTCGAGAACTATCGGTTTCGACAGCTAACCCTCGGCGCCCGCTTGCGTAGGCTGTCGCCGGTCAAGGCGAGCATCACAGGGGTCCGATATGCCAGACCTGTCGTTGTTCGATCTTACCGGAAAGAAGGCGCTTGTCACCGGGGGCGCCCAGGGCATCGGGCGCGCCTGCGCCACAGCGCTCGCCATGGCCGGCGCGGACGTCGCGATCCTCGACATCAACCCCAGGATGGGCGCCTATGCGGTCGAGAGCCTGGAGGCGCTGGGAAGCCGCTCCTTCTTCGTCCGTTGCGACGTGGCCGACGCCGATCAGGTCGAGGCGTCGGTGGGGACCGTGGCACAACGCTTCGGCCGCCTCGACATCGCCGTCAACAACGCGGGCATCTACATCCCCGGCGCCGACGAGGCGCACCCCAAGCGCGACTGGGACAAGGTGATCGGCGTCAACCTGACCGGCGTGTGGCTGTGCGCCCAGGCCGAGGCGCGGCGCATGATGGCGCAGTCCCCCGCCGGCGGGAAAATCATCAACACGGCGTCCATGGCGGCCCGGATCATCTCGGACGCGAATGGGGCCTACGCGGCCTCCAAGGCCGGCGTCGTGCACCTGACGAGGACGCTCGCCGGTTACTGGGGGCGCTACAACATCAACGTCAACTGCTTCAGTCCGAGCTATGTCATGACGCCGCTCGAAGCCTCGAAGTCCGAGGCCGAACGGCAGGTGATCAGGGACCTGACGCCGCTGGGGCACGTCGAGCGCCCCGAGGACCTCCACGGGCCGGTCGTGTTCCTGGCGTCCAAGGCTTCGGACTACGTGACCGGCCACGACCTGCTGGTGGACGGCGGGCACACGGTCAACACGTGGCTGGGCCCGCTGCCCCGTGCCGTGCCGCCGCGTGTCGGGCCCGAGGCGGAGACGGCGGAACTCAGGAACGACCTGGCGGCACTCAGCGGCGCCAGGCCGACGCCCTAAGAACTATCGATTTCGACAGCTAGTGCGAGCGGGACGCGATTTCTACGCTTGATGCTGGATGGCTCGCTTGCTGCGCGCCGCCGGCGCGCAGCGGGCCCGATGGGCCGCAAGGAGGCTCCCGTGGCACACCAGAAGATCGAACTGACGGAGTTCAAGGCCCTGCTCGCGAAGGGAGCGTTGACCAGGCGCCAGATCCATCGGGCGCTCGCGGCGGTGGGCGTGGCCACGGTCTCGGTGCCCTTGACCCGCCGCGCCGTGCTTGCCGCGCCCGCCATCGAGGTCTTCACCTGGACGGTCTATGCGGTGCCAGAGCTGCAGGGCAGCTACATCGCGGCCTACGGCGAGGCCCCGCCCCAGACCATCTACGGCGACAACGACGAAGCCTTCCAGAAGGTGCGAGCCGGCTACCTGCCGACCATCATCCAGCCGACCAGTTCGCTCGTCCCGCGCTGGCGCGAGGCCGATCTCCTGAGCCCGATCGACACCACGAAACTCGCCAACTACCCGGATGTCTTCCCGAAGCTGAAGGACCTCAAGGTGATGTCCCACGAGGGTGTGGTCTACGGCGTGCCGTTAGCGTGGGGCAACAGCTCCGTGCTCTACCGCAAGGACCTTGCGCCCGAGTACGTGGGCAACGACACCTGGACGATGCTCTGGGACCCGAAATACGCCGGCCGCCTCGCGCAGTTCGATCAGATCGACGATGTCGTCATGGAGGCCTCATTGCTGCTTGGAATCGAGGACCCGTTTCATTTGACCGACGATGATCTGGAGAGGGTTAGGGCGAAGCTCGCGGAGCAACGGCCCTTGTTGCGATTCTATTGGTCGGATCAGACAACCGCGATCCAGGCCCTGGCGGCGGGCGAGATCGTCGCGACCTACGCTTGGAACGACGCCTATGCGCAGATGAAGAAGGAGGGTTACGACGTCGGTTACATGATACCCAAGGAAGGCATCCTGACCTGGGTCGACGCGACCTGCATCATCAAGGGCGGTCCGGGGAGCGATGAGGAAGCGCACGCCTATGTCGATGCCGTCATCGCGCCGGAGGCCGGCAAGTTCTTCATCGAGGAGTACGGCTACGGTTCCTCCAACGCGAAGGCGTACGAGATCGCCAACCTGGACCTGCTGAAGGAGCTCGGCATCGACGATCACGAGAGGATGCTCGAACTCGGCCTGTTCTACGATGCGTTCGCGCCGGGGCTGCGCGACAAGGCCATCACGATGTTCGAGGAAGTGAAGGCCGGCTACTGACGGTCGCGAGGGAACTTCGGCATGGCGGCCGCGCGCGAGGTCGCGATCGTCACGGGCGCGGCCTCGGGGATAGGCCGGGCGACGGCGCTGCGCCTGGCGGCGCGAGGCGCACGCCTGGGCCTGATCGACCGCGATGGCGAGGGTCTGGAGGCAACGGCCAAGGCGATCGCCGCGGCGCGCTGCCACGTGGCCGACGTGTCGGATAGCCGAGCGCTGGCCATGGCGGTGCGGGACATCGCGCAAGCCGAGGGCGGGCTCGACACCGTCGTCAACTGCGCTGGCATCGCGCGCGAGACGCTGGTGCACGAGACGCCGGAGGCCGATTGGCACGACGTCATCGCCGTCAACCTGACGGGCACGTTCCTGCTCGCGCGCCACACGCTGCCCTGGCTGCTCAAGCGCGGGCGCGGCGCCTTCGTCGCGATCAGCTCGGATTCAGGCGTGTGGGGTGCCATCGGCTATGGCGCCTACTGCGCCTCCAAGCACGGGGTGATCGGCATGATTCGCTGTATGGCGCTCGAGTACGGATCGGCCGGCATCCGGAGCAACGCGGTCTGCCCGGCCTTCGTCGCGACGCCGATGGCGGATGCCATCTTCAGCCGCGCGCCCCAGGGCACGCGCGAGAGCTTCCGCAATCTGGTGCCGCTCAAGCGCTTCGCGGAGGCCGACGAGGTCGCCAAGGTCGTCGCGCATCTGTCGTCCGACGAGGCGAGCTATACCAACGGGTCCGTCTACATGGTCGATGGCGGGGCGACGGCCGGCTACTCCGTCGGGTCGTGAGACGATAGGTCCTGCCGTCGGATGATTGCCAGCGGGCGAGCTGGGGTTCTAGGGTGTCCCGCCGACGAAGCCAGCACATGAGCCTGGAGCAGATGCGATGACCGTAACTTCGGCCCTGCAACTCAACCGCGAGAAGCTGATCGAGGCGTACAGGAAGATGGCGACGATCCGGGCCTTCGAGGAACGGGTGCACGAGCTGTTCGAGGCGGGCGAGCTGCCAGGTTTCGTCCACCTCTACGCCGGCGAGGAGGCGAGCGCGGTCGGCGTGTGCAGCCATCTCGACGACGAGGACCGCATCGTCTCGACCCACCGCGGCCACGGCCACTGTATCGCCAAGGGCTGCGACGTGATCGGCATGATGAAGGAGCTCTACGGCGCCGCCGACGGCGTCTGTCGCGGCAAGGGGGGCTCGATGCACATCGCCGACATGGCCAAGGGCATGATGGGCGCCAACGCGATCGTCGGCGGCGGCCCGCCGCTCGCGTGCGGCGCGGCGCTCGCCGCAAAGACGCTCGGCACCGGCAAGGTCGCCGTGGCGTTCACCGGGGACGGCGGCTCGAACCAGGGCACCACGTTCGAGAGCCTCAACTTCGCGGCGATCTTCAAGTTGCCGGCGGTGTTCGTGTTCGAGAACAACGGCTACGCCGAGACCACGTCGTCGAGCTGGTCGGTGGCGTGCGGCGACATCGTCGGGCGCGCGCCCGCCTTCGGCATGCCCGGCGTCCAGGTCGACGGCTTCGACTTCTTCGCCGTCCACGACGCGGCGGGCGAGGCGGTGGCGCGGGCACGCGCGGGCGGGGGTCCGACCCTGATCGAGGTCAAGCTCGCGCGTTTCTTCGGCCACCACGAAGGCGACAACCAGAGCTATCGCGCCAAGGACGAGGTCGAGGTCCTGCGCCGCGACAACGACTGCCTGAAACGGTTTCGCGCGCGCACGGCCGAGGCCAAGCTGCTCGATGGCAAGGACCTTGACGCGGTCGAGCGCGAGGCCGCGGCGTTGATCGACCGCGCCGTCGCCGCGGGCAGGGCGGCGCCGCGCCCGACGCCCGACCAGGTGCCGACCGACGTCTACGTGTCGTACTAGGGAGAGACGCGATGGCACGCATCCTGAGCTACCGCCAGGCGCTCTCCGAGGCGTTCCGCCAGGAGATGGAGCGCGACCCGACCATCATCATGATGGGCGAGGACATCGCCGGCGGGAAGGGTTCGCCCGGCGATCAGGACGCCTGGGGCGGCGACATGGGCATGACCAAGGGGCTGATCGGCCGCTTCGGCGAGCGCCGGGTGATCGACACGCCGATCAGCGAGTCCGCGTTCATCGGCGCCGCGGTGGGCGCGGCGACGTGCGGGCTGCGCCCGGTGGTCGAGCTGATGTTCGTCGACTTCATAGGCGTCTGCTTCGACCAGATCTTCAACCAGGCGGCCAAGTTCCGCTACATGTTCGGCGGCAAGGCGAGGACGCCGGTGGTGATCCGGACCCAGATGGGCGCCGGCTATCGCGCCGCGGCGCAGCACTCGCAGTGCCTCTACCCGTTGTTCACCCACATCCCGGGGCTCAAGTGCGTCGTACCGGCCACGCCCTACGACGCCAAGGGCCTGTTCATGACCGCGGTGCGCGACGACGACCCGGTCATCTTCTTCGAGCACAAGGTGCTCTACGACACGGTCAAGGGCGACGTGCCCGAGGCGCCCTACACGATCCCGTTCGGCGAGGCCGCGATCGTCCGCGACGGCAAGGACGTCACCGTGGTCGCCCTCGGCCGCATGGTCCACTTCGCGCTCGAGGCCGCGAACGCGCTGGCCAAGGATCGCATCGACGTCGAGGTCATCGACCCGCGCACGATCTCGCCGCTCGACGAATCCACCATCCTCGAGAGCGTCGAGAAGACGGGCCGGCTCGTCGTCGTCGACGAGGCCTATCCGCGCTGCGGCATGGCGGCGGACATCGCGAGCCTGGTGGCCGAGCAGGCGTTCGACAGCCTGAAGGCGCCGATCCGCAAGGTGACGCCGCCGCACACGCCCGTGCCCTTCGCGCCCGAGCTCGAGGACGCCTATATCCCGAGCCCCGCCAGGATCGCCGAGGCGGTGCGCGCCGTCGCCAAGGCGTGAGCGAAGCCCGCATCCACGCCGTCACCGTGCCCAAGTGGGGCATGGCGATGGACGAAGGCACCGTGACAGTCTGGCACGTCGCCGAGGGCGCGGCGGTCGACGCGGGCCAGGAGCTGCTCGACCTCGAATCGACCAAGATCGCCAACGCGATCGAGGCGAAGCGGGCGGGCATCCTGCGCCGGGCCGTGGCCGGGGTCGGCACCGCGCTGCCGGTCGGCGGACTGCTCGGCGTCATCGCCGACGCGAACGTGCCCGAGGCCGAGATCGACTCCTTCGTCGCGGACTTCGTCGTCGCCGCGCCCGACGCGGAAGGCGAGGGGGCGCCGCGAACCGCGACCGTCGAAGTCGGCGGGCGTGCGATCCACTATCTGGACCTGGGCGTGGGCGAGGCGCCGATCGTCCTGGTGCACGGATTCGGCGGCGATCTGAACGCGTGGCTGTTCAACCAGCCGGCGCTCGCCGAGCGCGGCCGCACGATCGCGCTCGACCTGCCGGGTCACGGCCAGTCGTCGGGGGACGTGGGCGAGGGCACGGTCGCCGCGCTGTCCGGAACGCTCTTGGGGTTCATGGATAGTCTGGGTCTCGGCGCGGCCCACCTCGTCGGCCATTCGCTCGGTGGCGCGATCGCCCTCGCGGTGGCCGTCGCCCAGCCAGGCCGGGTCCGTTCACTGACCCTGATCGCGAGCGCCGGGCTCGGGCCGGAGATCAACGCAAGCTTTATCGACGGCTTCCTCGCGGCCGAGCGGCGCAAGGACATGACCGTCGTGCTCGGCACGCTGTTCGCCGACCCGGCGCTGGTGACGCGCCAGATGGTCGATGACGTGCTCAAGGCCAAACGCATCGACGGCGCGCAGGCGGCGCTCGCGCGCATCGCCGGCGCGTGCTTCCCGGCGGGGCGGCAGGCGCTCGACCTGCGACCAAGCCTCGCCGATCTCGCCGTGCCCGTTCAGGTGATCTGGGGCTCCTCGGACGCGGTGATCCCGGCCGCGCACGCCGACGGGCTTCCCGCCTCGGTCACGGTCCTCCGCCTCCAGGCCGGCCACATGCCACACATGGAGAAGGCCGCCGAGGTCACCCGCGCGATCCTGGCGATAAGCGGCTGAGGCGGCGCGCTGCCCTTACGACGGCCGGCGTCGGGCGAGGTAGGCGTCGATCAGCTCGATGAAACGCTCGCGGCCGAAGCTCGGGTCGTGACCGCCGTGGACGACGCGCACCGGCAGAGCGCGCAGGCGCTCCATGGTGCGCACGTAAGTCGGAATGTCGCAGCCTTTGAGGGTGTCGATCAGCGGCCCGTCGTAGATCGCATCGCCCGAGAAGAGCGTGCCCGTCGCCGCCTCCCACAGCCCGATGCTGCCCGGCGAATGACCCGGCAGGTGAAGGACCTGAAACCGCCGGTCGCCGGTGTCGACGACATCGCCATCCTCGACCACCCGCGTCGCCGGCACGCCGAGCATGCGGTAGTCGCCGAGGTCGTAGCCGGCGCGCGGCAGCGCCGTCACGAACAGGGCGGGAACCTCGTAACCCGTCGCGCGCAGCGGCCCGAGCCATTCGGCGTAGGCGGCGGCGCGCAGGCTGAACACGCCGTCGGGCTCGGCCAGGTTGGCGGCCTCGGCCCGATGCACGACGCGTTCGGCGAACTCGTGGTGCGAACCGACGTGATCGAGGTGGGTGTGGCTGGCGACCGCGGTCACCGGCTTGTCGAACAGGTGTCGCGCGGCCGCGTGCAGGCTGGCGATGCCCATGCCGGTGTCGATCATCAAATCCCGGTCGCGCCCGCGCACGTGCCAGATGTTGCAGCGCACGAGCGGGATCGTATGCGGCTCCCAGATCAGCGTGATCGCGTCGTCGACGCGGCGGAACTCGAACCAGCGTTCGGCGACGGGCAGGCGGTCCTCCGCGATCGCGGTCTTCATCATTCGAGCGTCCTCAGCAGTCCGGCGAGCAGCTTCGCACGGGGCACCAATGAGAATAGAGGATGGGTTGCCCGGTCATGCTTGGCGGTCCTTCGGCAGGTAGCGCGTGGCCAGCCAGCCGCCGTCGACAACGATGACCTCGCCGGCGATGAACCGGGCGTCGTCGGAGCACAGGAACGCGACGACCCCGGCGATGTCCTCGGGCGTGCCATTGTAGGGCGTCGGCGTCGCCTCGATCATCACCGTGCCGTACCAGCGGTCCTCCTTGATCCTCTTCGCGGTCATCGGTGTCTCGATGATGCCGGGGGCGATCGCGTTGACCAGGATGCCGCGTTCCGTGTAGTCGGCCGCGAGCTGGCGGGTGAGCTGGGCCACGCCGGCCTTGGCGACGCCGTACGCGCAGCTTCCGGGAAACCCGACCAGGCCGAACACCGAGGAGATGTTGACGACGCGCCCGCCAGGCTGGGCGATGGCGCCGAGCGCCGCGCGGCAAAGCCGGAACACGCTGCGCAGGTCGACGTCGAGGAACCGGTCCCACGCCTCGTCGGTCGTCTCGGCCGCCGCCTTGGCGCCGCCGATGCCGGCGTTGTTGACCAGGACGTCGAAGCGCCCGAACGACTTTCGGCACGCGGCCACGATCTGCTCGGGCGCCTCGGGCGCCGAGACGTCGCACACCAGCTCGACGATGCGCTCGGACGCCGCCCGGGTCTCGGCCAAGCCCTGGCCGTTGACGTCGACCGCGAGCACGGCTGCGCCTTCGCGGGCGAGGCGCAGCGCGGTCGCCCGCCCGATCCCCGACGCCGCGCCCGTGACGATCGCCGCCTTGCCGTCGAAGCGCCCAGTCATGCTCGTCGACACCGAGCCTGACCGCCTTGACACAACACGGCTGTCATGTCCGGGGTGGCCGCAGGCCGCAACCGGACATCCAGGGCAACAGCCGGAGCATCGGGCACTGGATTCCCGGTTCGCCGCTCTCGCGGCGCCCGGGAATGACAATCCATGAGATGGGAAGGCGTCATTTCTCTTGGATGCAGCACAGCCTAGCGATTGCTGGCCTGGGCGAGCCACGCCTCAGCGATCTGGGTCCCGGTCGCGAACCACACGTCGGGAAACCCGCGCATGAAGGCGATCATGCGGCGCAGGAGCGTGAGACGTGACGGCCGCCCGGTGATCTGCGGATGCATGACCAGGTCGAACAGGCCGCCCCAGCGATAGATCTCGCGGAATTCCTCCTGCCACACCGAGAAGACGTGGTCGTTGGTGAAGATCGGCCGCGGCGTGCGGATCGAGAACAGGAAGTAGGGCGCGTCGTCCAGGCTCCAATGCCACGGGATCTCGACCAGGCTGGCCCTGCCGTCGCCCGCTTCGATTCGGTACGGGTTGACGTCGGCCATCATCGAGCTGTCGTAGACGAACCCGTGCTCGGCCAGCAGCCGCACCAAATTGTCGCTGGTTTCGCCGGCGGGCGAGCGGTAGCCCTTGGGCACGACGCCGACCGTGCGCTTCAACGCCTCGAGCCCCTTCTCGAGCTCCTCGATCTCTTCCTCGGGCTTGTCCGGATCGGGCCACTTGTGCAGATAGCCGTGATGCCCGATCTCGTGCCCGCGCCCGAGGATCGCCTCGACCCGGCCGGTGTGCGTTTCCGCCGTCCAGCCCGGCACGAAGAACGTCGCCTTGATCGCTTCCTCGTCCAACAGCTCGAGGATTTTCGGCACGCCGACCCGCGCGCCGTAGGTGCCCTGGGACAGCGTGCCGGGCCGTTTCCAATTCGCGGGATCGCGGCCGATCCACAGCGTCTCGGCGTCGAAGTCGAAGCTCAGCATCACGGCGCAGCGCGCGCCGTTCGGCCACGCGACGCGCGTGTCGATCAGGGGCTTGCTCCCGTCGTCCGTCATGGCAGGGCTCCGTTCAAGCGGCGGCCGTCGCGTCGTACGCCTCGGTCTCCGAGACCGCGATCGGCGTACGCCGAAGGGTGCGGCGCTCGCCCGGGTCGAAGTCCGTGCGCGCGTGCTGCAGCGTCATGTTGTTCCACAGCAACAGGTCGCCAACGCGCCAGGCGTGCCGATAGCCGACCACGGGGTCGGCGATGTAAGTCACCAGCTCACCGAGCAGCGCCTCGGTCTCGGCGTCGGAGAGGCCAGGAATCGCCGCCGTGGTCAGCGGGTGCGCGAACAGCACCTTGGCGCCGATATCCGGGTCATCGATCACCAAAGGATGAAGAGTCCGCAGCGCGCGGGGCGAGGCATCGGCGAGCCGCACGCGCGTGTTGTACTCGCCGCCGTATTCGAAGAGCTGCACCGACGCGAGCCCGGCGATCCGCGCCTTCAGCGCATCCGGCAGGTTGCGGTAGGCGAGCACGCAGTTGGCGAACAGCGTGTCGCCGCCCACCGACGGCACCTCGATCGCGTAGAGCGCGAGCGCCTTGAGCGGCCGCTTGAAAAAGGTGTGGTCGGCATGGAACTGCATCGCGCCCGAGCCGAGCACTCCGTCGGCGCGCGCGTTCGACACGTGTGCCGCGTCGCGCTCGCGCATCCAGGCACCGCGGTGCGAGATCGGCCCGAACAGCCGCGCGACCCGAACCTGGTCCTGTTCGCTCAGGTTCTGACCCCGAAACAGCAGCAGATGGTGACGATGCCAAAGCTCGCGCAAAGCCTTTGCCGTAGCCGCGTCGATCGTTTGGCGCAGGTCGAGACCCATGACCTCGACGCCGAGCGCCGACGAGAGTGGACGTGTCCCTGTCATTCCAGGCTCAGCGTAGTGCGCCATCCGAGGATGGTCCAGCCGCCGTTGCCTGAAGTCCACAGTTTCCGCCACAATCCGCCGCCATTCGCGCGAGACCTCGGAGACGTCGCCTTGACCGCCAATCCACGCCACGCTCTGGCGCCCTTGCTGACGCCGCGCTCGGTCGCCTTGGTCGGCGCCTCGCCGCGACCCGGCAACACGGGCGCGACGATCATGGCGACGCTACGCGGGCTAGGATTCGACGGGCCGCTGTGGCCGGTCAACCCGCGCTACGAGGAAGTGGCGGGAGAGGTCTGCTACCCCTCGCTCGCGGCGCTGCCTCAGCCGCCCGACCTCGCCGTGCTCGCCGTGGCGGACGATCGGCTCGAGGACAACCTGGCCGCCGCCATCGCCGCGGGCGCCCGCGCCGCCTCGATCTTCGGCGCCTGCGTCATTCCCGAGGACGCGACGCCCCGCCTGGCCGGGCGGCTCGGCACCATGGCGCGCGCAGCCAGGCTGCCGATCAACGGCGGCAACTGCATGGGCTACTGCAACTACGAGGCGCGCATCCGGGTCACGTCCTACCCGTTCCGGGACCGCGAACCCGGCACGATGAGCTATCTGTCGCAGTCGGGCTCGGCGTTCGGCGCCATCGCCAACCACAACCACCGGGCCGGGCTCAACCTGGCGGTGAGCTGCGGGAGCGAGCTGGCGACGACGATCGCCGAGTACATGGACTACGCGCTCGAACTCGCCTCGACCCGGGTCATCGGCCTGTTCATCGAGGCGGTGCGCGACCCCGCGCGCTTCATCGCGGCGCTGGAGAAGGCGGCGGCGCGCGACGTGCCCGTGGTCGTGCTCAAGACCGGCCGCACCGAGGCGGCCGCGCGCATGGCGATCAGCCATTCGGGCGCGCTGGTCGGGAACAACGCCGCGTTCGACGCGGTGTGCCGCCGCCACGGCATGCTCCGCGTCCACACCCTCGACGAGCTGATGGCGACCATGCTGCTGATGAACGGCCCGCGCCGGGCCGGTACGGGGGCGTTGACCAGCATCCACGAGTCGGGTGGCGAGCGCCAGATGGTGGTCGATCTCGCCGCCGACCTCGGCGTGCCATTCGCGGCGATCGGGCCGGCGACCGTCGAACGGCTCGGTGAACGGCTCGACTACGGCCTGGCGCCCGAGAACCCGTGCGACGCCTTCGGCACCGGGCACGATTTCGATGGCATCCTGCGCGATTGCTTCGCCGCGCTGTTGGCCGATCCGGCGACCGCGCTCGGCCTGTTCTTCCTCGATGCCCAGCAGGGCAACAGCTACAGTGAGGCTTGCGTCAAGGCGTGCCTGGATGCGGCGGCGACCACGGACAAGCCGGTCGCGTTGGCCACCAACTACAGCGCCGTCAACCACCACGAGTTGGCGGAGCGGGTAACCCGCCTGGGCGTGCCCGTGCTCGATGGCACCGTTCCGGCGCTCAAGGCCGTGCGCAACGCGTTCGCCTGGCGCGATTGGCGCCGGGCCGGGCTGGAGACCCTGCCGGCGGCGCCGGCCACCGTGCGCGAACGCTGGCGCGCCCGCCTTGAGGCCGGGGCGCCTTTCGACGAGGCTGAAGGCCTGGTTCTGCTCGCCGACTACGGCATCGCGGCGCCGGCCCACCGGGTCGCCGCCAGCCGCGACGATGCGGTCGCGGCGGCACGCGCGATCGGGCTGCCGGTTGTGCTCAAGACCGCGTCGCCCGCCATCGCCCACAAATCCGACCTCGACGGGGTGCGTCTCGGCCTCGCGAGCGATGCCCAGGTCGCCACGGCCTACGACGACCTTGCCCACAGGCTCGGCCCGCGCGTCCTGGTCGCCGCCATGGCGGGCGACGGGGTCGAGATGATCGTCGGGTATACCCACGATGCCCAGTTCGGCCCGTTGGTCGTGGTCGGCGCCGGCGGCACCCTCGTCGATGTCATGCGCGATGCGCGCTCGATGCTCGCGCCCGTTGGCCCCACGGAAGCGCGATCGGCGATCGAGTCGCTCGCGGTCCGACCGGTGCTCGACGGCGTGCGCGGCCAAAGTGCCGTGGACGTCGGCGCGCTGGTCCAGACCGTAGTGCGGCTCTCGGTGCTCGCGGCCGAGCTCGGCGACCTGATCGCCGAGCTCGACATCAACCCGGTGCGCGTGCTCCGCCAGGGCGCCGTCGCGCTCGACGCGCTCGTGGTGCCCCGTTCCACGTGAAACTCTCCCGAGAGTTCGCGCGAGGAACGATCTGGAAAGATTTGAAATAATTGAGAAATCGTGGTGCCGCGGAGTGGAATCGAACCACCGACCCCATCCTTACCAAGGATGTGCTCTGCCCCTGAGCTACCGCGGCGCTAGACTGCGCGCGGACGATGCCATAGCCCCCGACCAGGGGCAAGCGATGCACCAGGGAGGTCGCCGGTGAGCGACGAGACCGAGGACGAGCGCGAGGCCAAGCGCCGGCGGCTCGACGAGGCGCTGCGCGAGAACCTTCGGCGCCGCAAGGCCCAAGCCCGCGCGCGCGCGCAGGCAGGTGGCGACAATGGGGACAGACCCGGGCCGCGGGCCCAAGCCCGCGCGCGCGCGCAGGCAGGCAAGGAGTGCCCGGACAAGCGGGAGGAACCGCCGTCGTGATCGTCTGGGTCGCACCCGGCTCCGGCACCCGCTATCCGACGCGCATGCTGAGCGGGCGCGTCGGCGCGTTCTAGCGCGGTTCCTTGCGGTGCTCGCCGGGGTTCCGCTACAAGGGCCTCGGCGCGGCCGAGGGCGCCGCTCGGTTGGGTCATGGAACGCATTCGCATCAAGGGCGGCCGTCGGCTGAGCGGCGAGATCGTCATCGGCGGCGCCAAGAACGCCGCGCTTCCCCTCATGGCGGCGGCCCTGCTGACCGACCGTCCCCTCGTTCTCGGCAACCTGCCGGCGCTCGCCGACATCGCGTCGATGGCTGCGCTCCTGATGCGCCACGGCGTCGCGATCACGGAGGTCCGCGAGCCGAACGGCCGCCACGGCCGCGCGCTCGAGCTCCACGCCGAGCGCATCACCGACACGCGCGCGCCCTATGACCTGGTGCGCAAGATGCGCGCCTCGGTGCTCGTGCTCGGCCCGCTGGTCGCGCGTTGCGGCCACGCCGAGGTCTCGCTGCCGGGCGGCTGCGCCATCGGCACCCGGCCGATCGACCTGCACCTCAAGGGCCTCGAGCAACTCGGCGCGAGGATCGAGCTCAGCGACGGCTACGTTCTTGCCGAGGCTCCGGGCGGACTGGTCGGTAGCCACGTCCACTTCCCGATCGTCTCGGTCGGAGCGACCGAGAACCTGCTGATGGCGGCGACGCTCGCCCGGGGCGAGTCGGTGCTGGCCAACGCCGCGCGCGAGCCCGAGATCGCCGACCTGGCCCGCTGCCTCGTCGCCATGGGGGCGCGCATCGAGGGCATCGGCACGGACACGCTCCGCGTCCAGGGCGTCGACCGGCTCGACGGCGCGCGGCACGACGTCGTCGCCGACCGCGTCGAGGCCGGGACATTCGCCATGGCGAGC
>JBBDQV010000126.1:0-30357 GCA_040905845.1 Alphaproteobacteria bacterium
ATGGACATCGAGCGCGAGCGCGGCATCACCATCAAGGCGCAGACCGTGCGCCTCGCCTTCATAGCGGCCGACGGCGAGACCTACCAGATCAACCTGATGGACACGCCCGGCCACGTCGATTTCGCCTATGAGGTCAGCCGCAGCCTGGCCGCGTGCGAGGGCTCGATCCTGGTGGTCGACGCGACCCAGGGCGTCGAGGCCCAGACGCTGGCCAACGCTTACCAGGCGATCAACGCCAACCACGAGATCGTCCCGGTCATCAACAAGATCGACCTGCCGGCGGCCGACATCCCGGGCGCCAAGGCGCAGATCGAGGAGGTCATCGGGCTCGATGCCTCCGACGCCGTCCCGGTCTCGGCCAAGACCGGGGAGAACGTCGAAGGCCTGCTCCAGGCCGTCATCGATCGCCTGCCGGCGCCCAAGGGCGAGGCCGAGGCGCCGCTCAAGGCGCTGCTCGTCGATAGCTGGTACGACGCCTACCTCGGCGTCGTCATCCTGCTCCGGGTGTTCGACGGGCGGATCGCCAGGGGCCAGCGCATCCGGCTGATGGCGACGGGCGCGATCCATGAGGTCGAGCGGGTCGGCGTGTTCACGCCCAAGGGCGTCGTCGTGGATGCGCTCTGGCCCGGCGAGGTCGGGTTTATCAACGCCGGCATCAAGGCGGTGGCCGAGTGCCGGGTCGGCGACACGATCACCGAGGACAAGCGCCCCACGCCGTCGCCCCTGCCCGGCTTCAAGCCGTCCCAGCCGGTCGTCTTCTGCGGGCTCTACCCGGTCGATTCGGCCGACTTCGCGGATCTGCGCGAAAGCCTGGCCAAGCTGCGCCTGAACGACGCGAGTTTTCACTACGAGCCCGAGACCTCGGCGGCGCTCGGCCTCGGGTTCCGCTGCGGCTTCCTCGGGCTGCTCCACCTCGAGATCATCCAGGAGCGGCTCGAGCGCGAGTTCGATCTGGACCTGGTGGCCACGGCGCCGAGCGTGGTCTACCGCGTCGCCACCCACGATGGCACGCTGCGCGAGATCCACAACCCGGCCGACCTGCCCGATCCCAACCACATCGCGCGCATCGACGAGCCGTGGATCAAGGCGACCATCATGGTGCCCGACGCCCACCTCGGCGGCGTGCTCACCCTGTGCCAGGACAAGCGCGGCGCCCAGGTCGATCTGACGCACACCGGCGAGCGCTCGATGGTCGTCTACCGCCTGCCGCTGGCCGAGATCGTCTACGACTTCTACGACCGGCTGAAATCGGTGAGCCGCGGCTACGCGAGCTTCGACTACCACGTGGACGGCTACGAGGAGGCCGACGTGGTCAAGCTCGCGATCCTGATCAACGGCGACCCGGTCGATGCGCTGGCCCAGATCATCCACCGCGGCCGCGCCGAGAGCCGCGGCCGAGCCTTGTGCGTCCGGCTCAAGGACCTGATCCCGCGCCAGCTGTTCAAGATCGCGATCCAAGCCGCGATCGGCGGGCGGATCATCGCGCGCGAGACGGTCAGCGCCCTGCGCAAGGACGTGCTCGCCAAATGCTACGGCGGCGACATAACGCGCAAGCGCAAGCTCCTGGAAAAGCAAAAGAAAGGCAAGAAGCGCATGCGCGCGATCGGGAACGTCGAGATCCCCCAGGAGGCCTTCCTCGCCGCCCTCAAGACCGACGACCGGTAGGGCTCAGAACCGGCGCCGGCCGGAGAGACCGCCGCGCCGCCGGCGGCACAGCGCGAGCATGATGAGCCCGGGCATCAGCAGCACGATCCACAACGATAGGTTGAGCAACGGCAGCAGGACCTCGACCCACAGGTCGGGGCTGACGCGGTTCTCGATCAGACTGCCGAACCCGACCAGGCTATTGGCGCTGATCGAGGACCACGCCTCGCCGAGCGAATAAGGCAGCCAGCGCCCCTCGGCCAGCGAGCGCATCGCCTCGAGCGCGCCCGTGATCAGCGCGCAGGCGACCAGCAGCCATCCGATCAGGCGGCACAGCCGCATCGGGTGCGGTCCTCCCTCGGTCCACCGTCGAGCTTAGCAGGTCGAGGACCCGGCGCAACGCGACCAGGCCGACGTCCGAGCGACCGGCGGTTGACAGCCCGATAGCCATCGTCCATGTGGTGGTCGAACCGCGGCGCCGGACCGGCATTATCGCCCGCACCATCGCAGCGTGACCTGATGCATCTGAACGACGATTTCACCCAACGCTTCGCCCTGGACGGCGCGTCGATGCCGTGGCAGGGATCGCCCGGCGCGCATGTCGAGCGCCGGATGCTCGACCGGACCGGCGATGAGCTCGCGCGCGCCACGAGCATCGTGCGCTTCGCGCCTGACAGCCGGTTCCCGGCCCACGTCCACGGCGGAGGCGAGGAGTTCCTGGTGCTCGACGGGGTCTTCTCGGACGAAGAGGGCGACTTTCCAGCCGGAAGCTACGTGCGCAATCCGGTAGGCTCGCGCCACACGCCATCTTCGCGCGAGGGCTGCACCCTCTTCGTCAAGCTGTGGTGGATGTGGCCCGCCGACCAGGCGTTCGTCCGGATCGACACGCGGGATCAAGGGCTATGGACGGCGGCGGACGTCCCCGGCGTCGATACGATGATACTCCATGCGTTCGGAACGGAGCAGACCCGTCTCGTCCGCCTCGCGCAAGGGGCGCACCTGCCCGAGCGCGCGATCGCGGGCGGCGAGGAAGTGCTGGTGCTCGCCGGCGACTGCGCCGACGCGGACGGGCGTTACCGCCCGTGGAGCTGGGTCCGACGGCCGCCGGGCGCGGCGCCGCGGCTGGCCAGCGCTCATGGTTGCACTTTGTTCATCAAGTGCGGGCATCTTGTGGACCCGCCAGACGCGCCGCTCTGATGAATGGCGCGCGGCGAGCGAAGCGAGCCGCGCCATGACCACGACAACCGAGTTGTTCCGCGACGACCTCGTCTTCAGCCGGGCGGTCAAGGCCGTTCAGGAGCACATGGGCACGCGCGAGAGGAACGCGCGCGCCCGGCGCGACGAAGGCTGGCGCCGGGAAATCGGCGCCGACCTGGTCGCCTTCATCGCCGAACGACGCTCACTCTACCTGGGCACCGCGAGCGCGGACGGCCGCCCCTACATCCAGCACCGCGGCGGCCCCAAGGGCTTTCTCAGGGTCCTCGGCGCGACCACGCTCGGCTTCGCCGACTTCGACGGCGGCGGCCAGTTCATCACCCTCGGCAACCTCGCGGAGAACGACAAGGCGTTCATCTTCCTGATGGATTACCTGGAGCGTCGGCGCGTGAAGCTGTGGGGCCGCGCCCACATCGTCGAGGACGACTCGTGGATGATGAACCGGCTCGCCCACCCGGACTTCCGCGAGGAGCCGAGGCGCGGCATCGTCTTCGAGGTCGAGGCCTGGGACGTCAACGGCCCGAACCACATCCCCCAGTTCGTGGCGCTCGAGGACGTCCAGGCCATCATCGACGAGCACCGGCAGCGCATCGCGGAGTTGGAGCAGCGCATCACTGGGCTGACGAAAGTCATGGCCACCTGACGCCGCCAGCGGCCCCGAGCGCCGCCCGCCGCGGCCGCCCCGCGCCTTGGCATCGACCAGGCCTCCGCCTATAGTTCGCGGCCCGCGGAGGGATGGCCGAGCGGTTGAAGGCGCACGCCTGGAAAGTGTGTTCACCGAAAGGTGTCGCGGGTTCGAATCCCGCTCCCTCCGCCAGCCTCCGCTCTTCGAGCTTCGGCTGGCTTACGCCAGTAAGTCGGCCGAGGCGAGATTAGAGCGAGGCTGCCCTCCGAAGCTATAGCGAAGGAGGGCCGGTAGAAGTGACAGACATGTTCTATGTCTACCTCATCCGGAGCGAGGCATTTCTCGAGCAGCATTACGTCGGATTTACCACGAATCTACGCAAGCGCATCAAGACGCATAACGTGGGTGGCTCCGTTCATACATCAAAATACAAACCATGGAAATTGGTCAGTTATCACGCTTTTACGGATGAGCGTAGGGCACGGGAATTCGAGCATTACCTCAAATCGGGTTCGGGCAAGGCGTTTGCCAAGAAACGATTCTGGTAGACAGCTCCGGCCATGCCTTCGCCAACAAGCGCCTTTGGTAACGGATCGTCGCCCCCTACGCCTTCGGCTTCGGGTGGTAGGCCATGTCGGCGGATCGGCGCGCGGCGCCATCGCCGGCCAGGGCGCGATGGGCAGCTGGAATCGGCGCGTTCGCGCGCATGAGCGACGACCGCTACGCTCGCGACCGGTAAAACCACGCCTTCGCCGCTTCCGTCGCCGCGATGTAGCCGGCGACGATGGCGATGACGGCGCCCATCTGCGGCGCCGAGAGGGGCACGAAGCCGAACGCCGAACTTAGAGGCCCGAGGAACGGGATCGCGAGCGTCGCGACGGCGACGCCAAGCGTGCTCCACAGCAGCAAGCGACTGGGCCTGCTGCGACGAGCGGGCCGATGCGTTCGCAGCACGAGCACGACAGCGAGCTCGGTCAGCAACGAGATGACGAACCACGACGTTTGGAACGTCGCTTGGCCGGCGTGAAAGACCAGGAGCAGCACCGCGAACGTCACCAGATCGAAGATCGAGCTGACCAGCCCGAAGACGATCATGAAGCGCTGAATATCCTTGATGTTCCAGCGCTGCGGGCGAGTAACGCGGTCGGGATCGACATTGTCGCTCGAGATCGCGATCGAGGGTACGTCGGAGAGAAAGTTGTTCAGCAGGATTTGCTTGGCGGCCAACGGCAGGAACGGGAGCAGCGGTGTCGCCAGGGCCATGCTGACCATGTTGCCGAAGTTCGCGCTGGTGGTGATCGAGATGTACTTGAGCGTATTGGCAAAGGTCCGTCTTCCATCCTCGACGCCGCCGCGCAAGACATCGAGATCGCGGCTCAGCAGGATGATGTCGGCGCTCTCGCGCGCAACGTCCACGGCCTCTTCGACCGAGATGCCGACATCGGCCGCGTGCAGGGCCGGCGCATCGTTGATGCCGTCGCCAAGATAGCCGACCGAATGCCCGGTTCGCTGCAAGGCGCGGACGATCCGCTCCTTCTGCTGAGGATCGATTTCGACGAAGAGATCGGTGCGTGGCGCCAAGTGCCACAGCGCCTCGTCCTTGAGCTTGCCCAAGTCGTCGCCGGTGAGCATCGACCTCGCGTCGAGGCCGACGGCTGCCGCCAGATGAGCCGTCACATAGCGATTGTCGCCGCTGATCACCTTGATGCCGATGCCGAGCCGGGCGAGATCGCGGATCGTGCGTTGCGCGTCCGCCTTGGGCGGATCGAGGAAGACGAGAAAGCCACAAAAGGTCATGTCCTTCTCGTCCTCGCGGCCATGACGCGCCTTCGCCGCGATCTTTCGTGTCGCCAGAGCGAGAACGCGGAAGCCCTCGGCACCCTTGGCCTGAAAGACCGCCTCGAGCTCGGCGCGTCGTTCGGCATCGAGCGGGATGTCGGCGCCGCCGCGTTCGAGCGACGAGCAGATGTCGAGCACGTTCGAGAACGCGCCTTTGGTAACGATCAAGTGCCGCGCCGGAGCGCTGTCTTCCGCCATGACGATGGTGAGCCGGCGCCGGAGGAAGTCGTAGGGGATCTCGTCGATCTTGGCGAAGCCGCGTGTCGTCAGGCCCGCGCTCTCGCCCGCGGCCACGATCGCCGCATCGAGCGGATTTTCGATGCCGGTCTCGAACGCCGCATTCAGGAAGGCAAGCCGGCGAACGTCCTCCGAAGGACGATCGCCACCGTCCAAGGCGTCGTTGAGCACGATGGCGCCCTCGGTCAACGTGCCCGTCTTGTCGGTGCACAGAATGTCCATGCTGCCAAGGTTCTCGATCGCCTCCAGGCGCCGCACGATGACACCCTGCCGGGACATGGCACGGGCACCCGCGGACAAGGTCACGCTGACGATCGCCGGCAACAGCTCGGGCGACAAACCAACCGCGAGCGCGACGGCGAACAAGAGGGACTCGATCACCGGGCGATCGAGCAGAAGGTTCACCGTCAGGACGAACAGAACGATGACGACCATCGCGCGGATCAGGAGATAGCCAAAATGGCGCACGCCACGCGCGAAGTCCGTTTCGGGCGGGCGGCTTCCGAGCCGCGCCGCGATGGCCGCGAACGCCGTCCGGCGGCCGGTCTCGACGGCGAGGACTCTGGCCGTGCCGCTGCGGACCGAAGCGCCAAGGAAGACGGCGTTGGTTCGGGCCGCGAGGGGCGAGTCCGGCGGCACCATCCCAGGCTGCTTCTCGACGGGGAAGGATTCGCCCGTCATGCTCGCTTCGCTGACGAGGAAGTCCGCCGCCTCGATCACGACGCCGTCGGCGGGGATCAGATTGCCCGCCGAGAGCAGGACGAGGTCGCCGGGCACGACCGTGCTGACGGGCACGGTCCGCGCGACGCCGTCCCGCACGACCCGGCACGTCAGCGCCAGCCGGCGTTTGAGCTCCTCGACGGCCCTCGACGCCCGGTATTCCTGCATGAAGCCGAGCAGCGTGCTGCCCAGCACGATCGCCAGAATGATGGCCGCATCGACCCACTGGCGCAGCGCCAACGAGATCGTCGCCGCGAAGATCAGGATCAGGACAAGCGGACTCTCGAATTGGCGCAGAAGGAGGCGGAGCGCGCTCAAGCGCGATGCGTCTTCAACGCTGTTGGGGCCGACGAGGCGAAGCCGCGCGGCGGCCCGATCAGACGAAAGACCGCCAGGGCCCGACCCCAACGCCGCGCTCAGCGCGTCGGCGTCTCGGCTCCAATATGGGGTATCGAGATCAGCACCATCCATTCACGATCCCGATCGTTCAGCGATCCATTCACCACGACCGACTTGGCCGCTCCGGATGGCGTTCAATGGCTGACATGCTCGAAGGAGCCTTCCGGCGCCAATCAGCATCGCCGCGCGAAAGTTGTCTCCCGCGAACCAGTATTGCCCATTCGTTTTTCCGGGTCGGTTTCCCGAGCAAGATTGGATTTCGAACATCCTATGGGATATTGCCTCGCACCACGGAGCCTTAGCCATTGATTCCGTTAGGCCGAATGTCGCACCCGTACCGTGAGTCCGAAGCGTAACTTGGCGGCCGGCTCGCTTGCCGAGGCGCATCGTGGCGCGGGCTCCCGTTCTGGATTGCGGTGACAGTATATGTTTTCAACTTCCGCGATCATGCCAAACCGCGGGGCCAACACGAGAGGAAACGATGATTCGTCCGCCTCGATGCCGCCGGCGTGATCAATGGCTGAAGCGCTTGGGCGTCCCCTCCTGGACCGCGTTCCATCATGACATGGCCGCGTGCCGTCGTTAGGCTGGTGGACCCTTTAGCTGTCGAGGATCGCGATGCCCAGCAAGAAGCCCCGCAAGGGGAAGGAAAGTGCTTCGTCAGCGGCTGTCCTGACGTTCGATCCACGGACCATGGAATCCCTGCTGGCACAGATCGGAGGCCGCGAGGACGAGGACGAGGACGATGACGACCTCGACGCCGCGCAGCAGATCATCTACGACGCGTGGGACATGCGCGATCGCCGGGATCGCGTCGCTCTGGCGAAAGAGGCGCTCGCGGTCTCGCCCCTGTGCGCCGACGCCTATGTTCTGCTCGCCGAGAACGCGACGACGGCCGAACAGGCGATGGCGCTTTATCGTCAAGGCTTGGCGGCCGGCGAGCAGGCTCTCGGCGCGGCCGCGTTCGAGGACGATGTCGGGCACTTCTGGGGCTTGCTCGAAACTCGTCCCTACATGCGCGCGCGTCATGGGCTGGCGCTCGTGTCGTGGAGAATGGGCGAGCGAGACGAAGCCGTCCTGCATTACCAGGACATGCTGCGGCTGAATCCCGGCGACAATCAGGGGATTCGCTACTTGCTGCTGGATGCGCTCCTGGAGCTTGGCCGCGACGGCGACGCGGGCAAGTTGATCAAGCGCTACAAGGATGACGGCGCCGCCGCCTGGGCCTGGTCCGGCGCGCTCCTGTCGTTCCGTACCGATGGCGATGGCGCCCCATCGCGAAGGGCGCTCGCGCGCGCGGTCAAGGCCAACGCGCATGTACCGACTTACCTGCTCGGCAAGAAAAAACTTCCCCGTACCCTGCCGGCGTTCATCGGCTTGGGCGACAAGAACGAGGCCGTCGCCTATGTCCATGGCGCCGCCGCGGCCTGGGCCCGCGCGGCCGGCGCCTTGGCATGGGCGCGCAAGGCTCTGGCGGATCGGCCGGCTCGCCCCGGCGGTTCCGGAGGATAGCGCCGAAGCGGCCGCTCATGTCCCAACGGCCGTCCCCAAACGGCCGTCATCGCGAGCCGAAGGCGAAGCGATCCAGCGCCAGCTGCCTGGGCGCTTGCGACGGCTATCGTGGGGTCGAACCCGTGCCGCCGGCCACGTGATACCGACGCGCCTAAGAACTCACTCATGTGACGCGCGGACGCGCTACCCCTCCCCCTTCCCCCTCCCACAAGGGGAGGGGAAGATCCGTTCGTGTCCGCAACAGGTTACCCTCTCCCCTCGTGGGAGAGGGAGGCGTGACGAGGGATGCCCCCCTCGTCACGCATTGCGGAGCAATGGGAGGGTGAGGGGCATCTCCGGAGGGTCAAGACATAAGCGCGGCGGCATGGGACTCCGGCCGTGCGATCCAGCCGCCGCCGAGCACGCGCTCACCGTCGTAGATCACGCACGCCTGGCCCGGCGCGATCGCGCCAACGGCGCGGTCGAGAGCAAGCTCGATCCGGCCATCGTCGAATGCGCCGACCCGCGCCGGCGCCGGCGCCTGGGACGAGCGCAGCTTGACCGAGACCGCCTGCCCGGGCATGGGCGCTTCGCCCTCGCCCAGCCAGTTGACCGCGCGCGCGACGACGCGGGTGCTCCCGAGCGTCGAGCGCGGACCGACGACGATCCGGCGGGTCGCCGCGTCGATGGCGCTGACGTACAGCGGATCCGGCCCGGCGAGCCCGAGACCGTGGCGCTGGCCGACGGTGAAGCGCGCGATTCCGCCGTGGCGCCCGAGCAGCCGGCCCGTGCCGTCGACGATGTCGCCGGCCTCGGCCGCCTCGGGGCGCAGGCGTTCGACCAGGCGCGCGTAGCCGCCCTCGGGAACGAAGCAGATGTCCTGGCTGTCGCGCTTGGCGGCCACGGGCAGTCCGGCCGCGGCGGCGAGCGCGCGCGTCTCGTCCTTGGTCGCGCCGCCGAGCGGGAAGCGCAGGAAGCCGAGCTGAACGCGAGTCGTCGCGAACAGGAAATAGCTCTGATCGCGGGCCACCTCGGCGCCGCGATGAAGCTCGACCCCGCCGTCGTCGCGCACGACCCGGCGGACGTAGTGGCCCGTTGCCAGCGCGTCCGCGCCGAGGTCGCGCGCGACGTCCATCAGGTCCGCGAACTTGACCCGCTGGTTGCAGCGCACGCACGGAACGGGCGTCTCGCCCTTCAGGTACGTCGCGACGAAGTCGTCGATCACCGCGGCGCGAAACCGCGCCTCGAAGTCGAGCACGTAGTGGGGAATGTTGAGCACGTCGGCGACGCGCCGCGCGTCGTGGATATCGGCGCCGGCGCAGCACGCGCCGGGGCGTTCCATCGCCTTGCCGTGGTCGTAGAGCTGGAGCGTCACGCCGACCACGTCGTAGCCGGACCTCGCATAGAGCGCGGCGACCGTCGAGGAGTCGACTCCGCCCGACATCGCGACGACCACGCGGATCGCGCGGCGCGGCTTGGGTGTTCCGAGATCGACGTCGAACGGCACGGTCAGTCGCGCTCAGGTTGACGCTCGTCCCGTTCGTCCTGAGGAGCCGCCGCAGGCGGCGTCTCGAAGGTCGAACGGCCCACCCAGCGAATGTTCGTGGTTCGAGACGGCGCTTCGCGCCTCCTCACCACGAACGGAGTCTCTTCCGTCAAGGACCGCGTTGAGGCTGGACATACGTCAGTCGCGCTCGTCGAGCCAGGCCTGCTGGATCGCCTCGAGGATCCTCTCGTTGGACCGATTCGGATCGCCGTCGAAGCCGGGCAGCGCCATGACCCAGCGGCGCAGGTCGGTGAAGCGCAGATTGACGACGTCCGCGTCCCCGTGCGCCTCCTCGAGCGCGATGGCGATGTCCTGGATGTCGGTCCAGCGCAAGGGGCTAGCCCACCATCATGTTGCGCGTCGCGGCCGGCAGCTTAACGGTCAGCCCGTCGAGCTCCTCGGTCATGATGATCTGGCAGCTCAGGCGCGAGGTGTGAGTCAGGCCGAAAGCGAGGTCGAGCATGTCCTCCTCGTCCTCGGTCGGATCGGCCAGGCGCTCGTAGTCGTCGGGATCGACGACGACGTGGCAGGTCGAGCAGGCGAGCGATCCTTCGCACGCGCCTTCGACGTCGATCCCGTTGTGCCGAGCGATCTCCATGACCGAGAGCCCGATCGGCGCGTCGACCTCGCGGCGCGTCCCGTCGCGCTCGATGAAGGTAATCCTGGGCATGGTTCCCGTTCTCGTTTCCAGCCGACCGATCGGCGCCGCGTGGCTCACCGCGTGGCCGCCTTGTTTGCACCGCGATCGAGCCGTTCCGCAAGCCGATCGACCGCCACGCCCGAAAGCGCGCGGCCGATGCCGCGGTCCATGCGCGCCTGGGCGAACGGCGCGCCCGCGGCCTCGAGCGCCTCGGTCGCCGTGACGATCGCGTCCCGATCGGTCCCTTTGACCGCGTCGTGCAGCGCCGCGATCGCCCCCTCGATCGGCGCGCGGGACGCGACGTCGAGCAGGTCGCCGTCGGCCGCGAGCGCCCCCTTGACCGCGAGCAATGCGCGCTCCGCCTCGACCCGCGCTTCGATGAGCAGGCGCCGGGTCATGTCGTCGCGGGCGTGCACCATGCTCTCGCGCAGCATGCGCTCGATCTCGCCGTCGCCCAGCCCGTAGCTCGGCTTGACCGCGACCTCGGCCTCGATGCCCGTCGCGCGCTCGGTGGCCGTCACCGTCAGCAGCCCGTCGGCGTCGACCGCGAACGTCACGCGGATGCGGGCCGCCCCGGCCACCAAGGGCGGGATGCCGTGGAGCTCGAAGCGCGCGAGCGAACGGCACGCCTCGACCGTCTCGCGCTCGCCCTGCACCACGTGAATCATCATGGCGGTCTGGCCGTCCTGGTAGGTGGTGAACTCCTGGGCCTGGGCCAGCGGGATCGGCGCGTTGCGCGGGATGATCTTCTCGACCAGCCCGCCCATGGTCTCGACGCCGAGCGAGAGCGGCGTCACGTCGAGCAGGAGCGTGCCCGAGCCGACGGTCAGTGCTTCGGCCTGCAGCGCCGCGCCGGCCGCGACGACCTCGTCCGGATTGATGTCGGCGAGTGGCTCGCGGCCGAACAACGCGGCGACACGCCGGCGCACCAGCGGAACCCGCGTCGAGCCGCCGACCAAGACGACGCCGGAAACCTCGCCCGGCGTCACGTCGGCCTCGACGAGAACCCGTTCGGTCAACGCGATGGTGCGTTCGACCATCGGCGCGATCGCCGCTTCGAGGCGCGCGATGTCGAGCCGGTGGCTCGTCGCCCGGCCGCCGATCTCGACGGCCCAGCACCCCTGGTCCTGCCACGACAGGCACTCCTTGGCCAGGCGCGCGCTCTGCAGCACGAGCTTGGCCTCGGCCGAGGTCAGGGTCTCCGGCCCGCGCTCGGCGAGGAACAGCTCGGCCACGGCGCGGTCGAAATCGTCGCCGCCGAGCGCCGCGTCCCCGCCGGTGGCGACGACCCGGAACACCCCCTTTTCCAGGATCAGGAGCGAGACGTCGAAGGTGCCGCCGCCCAGGTCGTAGACCACGTAGAGGCCCTCGACTCCCTTGTCGAGGCCGTAGGCGAGCGCGGCGGCCGTCGGCTCGTTGACCAGGCGCAGCACCTCGAGCCCCGCGAGCCTGGCGGCGTCCTTGGTCGCGCCGCGCGCGGCATCGTCGAAATAGGCCGGTACGGTGACGACCGCGCGGTCCACCGGGCGCCCGAGCGCGTGCTCGGCGCGCGCCTTGACCTCGCGCAGGATGTCGGCGGAGACCTCGACCGGGCTCAGCGTGCGACCGGCGACGGCGAGTCGCACCATGCCGCCGTCCGCGCCGTCCTGGGCGATGTCGTAGGGCAGCGTGCCCGCGAGCGCTTTGATGTCGACGGCCGAGCGGCCCATCAGCCGCTTGACCGAGGCGACGACGCGGTCCGGCTCGTCGAGCAGCATCCAACGCGCGGCCTCGCCGACGACGACCCCCTCGTCCGTGTAGGCGACGATCGACGGCACCAGGGCGCTGCCCTTGGCGTCGCGCACGACGTCGACCTTGCCGGCGTCGGCGATCGCCACGACCGAATTCGTCGTGCCGAGGTCGATGCCGACCGCGGCCCCGGTGGCATGCGGCTCCGGCGTCTGCCCGGGCTCGTGAATCTGCAGCAGGCTCACGACGCCACCCCGATCAGGCCGACGCGGCGGCGCCGGACTTCGTCGGCGAGCTTGGTCAGGTAGCCGAGCCGGGTCGTCAGGCGCGCCGCCGCGTCGAGATCGCTCGCGGCGAAGGCCAGCGCCAAGTCGTCGCGGCAGCCGGCGACCGCCGCCGCGGTGCGCGCCGCGACGGCGCCGACGGCGGCCGTGCTGTCGGCCTCGGCCAGCGCCTCGCGCGTTTCCATCGCCTCGACCAGGACCGCCGGATCGTCGATCGTCGCGCCGTCTTCGCCGGCAACGGCGCGGCCGGCGAGCCTGAGCAAATAGCGCGCGCGCTCAAGCGGTTGCTTCAGCGTCGCGTACGCCTCGTTGACCGCGGCGGACTGTTCCGCCGAAAGCCGTCGCTCGCGCGCCGCGCGCGTCACGAAACGGTCGGGGTGCAGGCGACGTTGGCGCTCGACGTACGCCCGCTCGAGCGCGACCGCGTCGACGGCGAAACCGGTGGGCAGCCCCAGGCGCGCGAAATGGTCGGCCTCGCCCGGTGCCTGGACCACGCCGCACGCGGCGCAGAACAGCCCGTCGCCGGGCACGGCCGAGCCGCACGACCAGCAGGTTCCACCGACGTCGCCGTCGCGGCGGTTCACGCTGCCTCCTCCATGCTCGAAATCGGGCCGCCGGCGCCGGGCGTCTAGACCCGGAACGACTCGCCGCAGCCGCAGCGGCCCTTCTCGTTCGGGTTCACGAAGTGGAAACCCGATTGGACCTTTTCGTCGACGAAGTCCATCTCGGTGCCGATCAGGAACATGACCGCCTTGGGGTCGATCAGCACCGTCACGCCCTTGACCTCGACGACCTCGTCGAACTCGGTGCGGTCGTCGGCGTACTCGAGCGTGTAGGTCAGGCCGGAGCAGCCGCGCGTGCGCACGCCGATGCGAATCCCGACCGAAGGCTTGCCGCGCTTGGCCAACAGATCACGGATGCGCTCCGCGGCCGTGTCGGAAACGGTAATGACCTGCGCCGTCATGACGAGCTCCCGCCTCGCTCCGCTACGAAGCCTTCCTGGCCTCGACCTTCGCCGCCGCCTTGGCGCGGTAGTCGGCGATCGCCGCCTTGATCGCGTCCTCGGCCAGGACCGAGCAGTGGATCTTGACCGGCGGCAGCGCCAGGTGCTGGGCGATCTGGCTGTTCTTGAGGGTTTCGGCCTCGTCGAGCGTCTTGCCCTTGACCCACTCGGTGACCAGCGAGCTCGACGCGATCGCCGAGCCGCAGCCGAACGTCTTGAACTTGGCGTCCTTGATCAGGCCGTCGTCGCCGACCCTGATCTGCAGCTTCATGACGTCGCCGCACGCCGGCGCGCCGACCAGGCCCGTGCCGACGTTCGGGTCGGCCTTGTCGAGCGAGCCGACGTTGCGCGGGTTCTCGTAATGGTCGAGGACTCTTTCGTTGTAGGCCATGGCTTGCTTCCTTCCATTCCCGTGTTCGTCCGCGGCGCCCTCGGGCGCCGCTGCGTCAGTGCTCCGCCCAGTTGATCGACTTGATGTCGATCCCTTCCTGGACCATTTCCCAAAGCGGGCTCATCTCCCTCAGCCGGCCGACGTGCTTGAGCACGCATTCGATCACGAAGTCCACTTCGTGCTCGGTCGTGAACCGCCCGATGCCGAAGCGGATCGAGGTGTGCGCCAGCTCCACGTCGACGCCGAGCGCGCGCAGAACGTAGGACGGCTCGAGCGAGGCCGAGGTGCACGCCGAGCCCGACGACACCGCGACGTCCTTGATCGCCATCAGGAGCGACTCGCCCTCGACGTAGGCGAAGCTGAGGTTGAGGTTGCCGGGGATCCGGCGCTCCAGGTGACCGTTCACGAAGACGTCGGGGATCGCCTCGGCGAGGCCCGCGTAGAGCCTGCGCTGAAGCCGCCGCAGCCGCTCGTTCTCGGCTGGCATTTCGGCCTTGGCGAGCGCGGCGGCCGTCCCGATCCCGACGCAGAGCGGGGTCGGTAGCGTGCCCGAGCGCATGCCGCGCTCCTGGCCGCCGCCGTCGATCATGGCCTTGAGCCGGACGCGCGGCTTGCGCCGCACGTAAAGCGCGCCGATGCCCTTGGGTCCGTAGAACTTGTGCCCTGAGATGCTCATCAGGTCGATGTTCATCGCCTCGACGTCGAGCGGGATCTTGCCGACGGCCTGGGCCGCGTCGGTGTGGAAGAAGACGCCCCGCTCGCGGCACAGCTTACCGATCTCGGCGATCGGCTGGATAACGCCGATCTCGTTGTTGACGCTCATGACCGAGACCACGAGCGTGCGCTTGGTGATCGCCGCCGCGAGCGCGTCGAGGTCGATCAGCCCGTCCGCGCCGACCGGCATGTAGGTGACCTTGATGCCGTCCTGCTCGAGGTGGCGGCACGAGTCGAGCACGCATTTGTGCTCCGTCTGAACGGTGATGATGTGGTCCTTGCGGTCGCGATAGAACCCGGCGAGCCCCTTGAGCGCCAGGTTGTTCGATTCGGTCGCGCCCGAGGTGAAGATGATGTCGCGCTCGTCGGCGCCGATGATGTCGGCGAGCTGGGCGCGCGCCTCCTCGACCGCCTCCTCGGTTTCCCAGCCGTACTTATGACTGCGCGAGTGCGGGTTGCCGAACTTCTCGGTGAAATAGGGCAGCATCGCCTCGAGCACGCGCGGATCGCACGGCGTCGTCGCCTGATAGTCCATGTAGACCGGCAGCACGATGTTCGGGCGCGCGGGCATGGCCACGGCACCGTTCCCGTTGACCTGGTTCATGATGTTCTTCTCCTTCGATACTCAAGCGGCGGCGCGAGTACGGCCAAGCCGCACGTGCAGCGCACGCCACGCCGCCACGAATTCATCAACTTCGGACACAATCGAGCGCCAGCCAAGGCTGACGCGGATCGCGCATCCGGCCTCGGCCTCGCCGAGCCCCATCGCCGCCAGGACGTGGGACCGGCCGACCTTGCCCGACGAGCACGCCGAGCCCGCGCTGACCGCGAACCCGGCGAGGTCCAAGGCCATCACCTGGGTCGCGGCCGCCACGCCCGCCATGCCGATCGAGCTGGTGTTGGGCAAGCGGGCGACCTCCTGGCCGTGAACCACGGCGTCGGGCGCGTCGCGCGCGATCGCGGCCTCGAACCGGTCGCGCAGGCCCGCGATGCGCGCCGCGTCGGCGAGATCGTCGGCGATCAAGGACGCGGCGACGCCGAAGCCCGCGATCAAGGCGACCGCCTCGGTGCCGGCACGCCGGCCGAGCTCCTGGCCGCCGCCCAGCGCTTGCGGCGTCACGTCCGCCGACCCGGCGACGACCAGCGCGCCGATGCCCGGCGGGCCGCCCATCTTGTGCGCCGACACGGTCACGAAATCGGCGCCGAGCTCGGCGACCGACAGCGGCACGCGACCGGGCGCCTGGGCCGCGTCGACGTGAACCAGCGCGCCCCGGGCACGCGCGATTTCGACGGCCTCGGCGACGGGCTGGATCACACCCGTCTCGTTGTTGGCGAGCATGACGGACAAGACGGCATCCTCGCCGCCGCCCGCGAGCGCCGCGTCGAGGGCTTCGAGCCGGACGACGCCGTGTCGATCGCACGGCACCACAGCGCACCCCGGAACGGCCCCGAGCACCGAGGCGTGCTCGACCGCCGAGACGATGACGCGGCGACGGCCACAACCTTTCAGCGCCAGGGCGTTGGCCTCGGTGCCGCCGCTCGTGAACACGATCCGGCGCGGCTCGGTGCCGATCGCCGCGGCCAACGCCTGGCGCGCGTCCTCGACCATGCGCCGCGCGCGCCGGCCTTCGGCGTGCACGGACGAGGGGTTGCCGGGCTCGGCCAGCGCCGCCGCGACCGCGCGCGCCACGGCCGGCTTCACCGGCGTGGTCGCGTTGTAGTCGAGGTAGACGCGCTGCGTGGCCATGGTCCCGGGTTCGATCATTGGGCCGCGACGGGCGGCTCGGACGGGCGATTGGCGACCGCGACGGCCGGAGCGTGAAGCCCTTGGTCCAGGCCCCCGAACCAGACCTTCGCCTGGACCCGACGGCCGCACACGTCGGCGAGCGAGACGGCGCTCAGGTAGAGCCGGATCTGGTGGCCGAGCTCCTCCCACAGGTCATGGGTCAGGCAGCGCCCGCTCTTGGTGAGGCAGCCCTTGGGTGAGCCGTCGCGACAGCGCGTCGCCTTGATCGGCTCGTCGACCGCCAGAATGACGTCGGCGATCCTGATCTGGTCGGCGCCGCGCGACAACAGGTAGCCCCCGCCCGGGCCGCGCACGCTCTTGACCAGCCCGCCGCGGCGCAGCCGGCCGAACAGCTGCTCGAGATAGGACAGCGAGATCTCCTGGCGGGCCGCGATGTCGGCGAGCGTTACCGGGCGCGTCGGCGTGCGGGCCTGCGAGTTGTAGGCGAGGTCGACCATCGCCATCACGGCGTAGCGTCCCTTGCTCGAAAGTTTCATCGGTTGTCTCCTCGCGCCCAGGTCGCGCCTCAGCAGCAGGTCGGCTTGGCCGTCCTGTCGTCCTCGTTCGTGCCGTCCGCATGGCCTTCGCCGCGGTTGGCCAAGTCGCCCTCCAGGTCGTCGATGCGCGCCTTGAGCGCGCTGACCTGTTCCATCAGCCCGGCGATGGCGACGTTGACCGGATCGGTCACGTCGGGCGTCGGGCTGCCGTAGGCGGCGAACGGCGCATCCGCATCGGGCTTCGAGTCGCGCGGCGCCATCGCGCGCGCCGGGATGCCGACCACGACCGCGCCCTCGGGAACATCGCGCAGCACGACGGCGTTCGAGCCGATCTTGGCGTCCGTCCCGACCGTCACGGGGCCCAGGATCTTGGCGCCGGCGCCGACCACGACCCGATTCATGAGGCTCGGGTGCCGCTTGCCCTTTCGCCACGTGGTCCCGCCCAGGGTGACGCCATGGTAGAGGGTCACGTCGTCACCGATCACGGCCGTTTCGCCGATCACGACGCCCATGCCATGGTCGATGAACAGCCGACGCCCGATTTGGGCACCGGGATGGATCTCGATCCCGGTCAGGAAGCGGCCGAGATGGGCAAGGCAGCGGGACAGGACCCGAAAGCCGCGCAACCAGAGCCCGTGGGCCAGGCGATGGATCACCAGGGCATGGAACCCGGGGTAGCACAGCACGACCTCGAGCCGTGACCGCAAAGCGGGATCACGCTCGAAATACGAGCCGATGTCGGCTATCAGGCCCTTGAACATCGATGCCCTCGATCCTTAGTATCCGCCGCGACCAGTCATCGCATCCCTGGCGCCGCGGACTCGATGGACCTTATATAGAATACCCGACCATGGTGGTCAAGTATGCCGAGGCCGACTTTGGCCAGAACTTTCTAACTAAACCCTTAGTTTTAGTCGGGTTTGTACCAAACCGAGAACGGTCTCAGAGGGAGATCCCGTCCGCATGCCCGAAGTGATCTTCAACGGCCCCGAGGGTCGGCTCGAGGGACGCTACAGGCACGGCCGGGCCAGGAACGCCCCCATCGCCCTGGTGCTCCACCCCCACCCCCGGTACGGGGGCACCATGAACAACAGGGTCGTCTATCACCTGTTTCAGTCGTTCCATAAGGCCGGGTTCTCGGTTCTTCGTTTCAACTTCCGGGGCGTCGGGCGCAGCCAAGGCAGCTACGACGGCGGCGTCGGCGAGATCGGCGACGCGACCGCGGCGTTCGATTGGATGCAGGCGTTCAATCCCAACGCCGCCGGCTGCTGGATCGGCGGCTTTTCGTTCGGGGCCTGGATCGCCATGCAGGTGCTGATGCGCCGGCCCGAGATCGACGGGTTCGTGTGCGTCTCGCCGCCGGTCAACCTCTACGATTTCGCCTTCCTTGAGCCCTGCCCGTCCTCGGGCATGGTGATCCACGGCAGCGAGGACGAGCTGGTTCCCGAGGCCGACGTGCAAAAGCTGCGCGATCGTTTGCGACGCCAGAAGGCGATCTCGGTGGAGTACCAATCGATCCAGGGCGCCAGCCATTTCTTCGAGAACCACGCCGACGCGTTCGGCGAAGCGGTCGACGCCTACCTGGACAAGCGCACCCGCGACTACGTCTTTCAGGACGCCGGCGAAGACGCGGGCGCCCGGTAGAGCGCGCCCCCCGGGGTCGGCCGGCGGCATCCGGTCGTCGACGGCAAGCTCAGCGGCAGGCCCCTGAGCGAGCGGGCGGCGAGGTAGGCGAAGGCCTCGGCCTCGAGCGCGTCGCCGTCCCACCCGGCGCTTTCCACCGGTTCGACCGCGACGCCTAGCTCTCCCGCCAGCGCCGCCATCAGCGATGGATTGCGCCGCCCGCCGCCGGTCACGAGCCAGCGTCCCGGGAGCTCCGGCAGGTGGCGTCGCCCGATCGCCACCGCCCGTGCGGTGAGCCGGGTGAGGGTTGCCGCGCCGTCGGCGAGGTCGAGCCCGGCCGCCGGGCTGCCGAAGGCGTCGCGGTCGAGCGACTTGGGCGGCGGCCGGTCGAAGAAGGGCTCGGCCAGAACCGCGGCGATTCGTGCCTCGTCGATGGTGCCGGCGCGCGCGAGCGCGCCATCGGCGTCGTAGGGCGCCCCGGTCAGGCGCAGCACCCAGTCATCGAGCAGCGCCCCGCCCGGTCCTGTATCGAAGGCGAGAATCCGGCCATCCGCGCCGAGCCACGTCACGTTCGCCACCCCGCCCAGGTTGAGCACGGCCGCCGGGCGCTCGAGATCGAGGGCGAGCGCGGCGTGATAGAGCGGCGCCAGGGGCGCGCCCTGGCCGCCCGCCGCCATGTCGGCGCGCCGGAAGTTGGCCACAATGTCGATCCTCGTCCTCTCCGCCAGCAGGGCCGGATCGCCGATCTGCCAGGTGATCCCGTCCTCGGGCCTGTGCAGGATGGTCTGGCCGTGAAAACCGATGGCGCGGATCGCGCCGGGCGCGACGCCGGCGCGGCCGAGCAGCGCCTCGACCGCCTCGGCGTGAACCAGCGTGATGGCGCGGCCAACCGCAAGAACGTCGCCCCGGCCGCCGAGCACCTGGCGCAGCCGGCCGCGCAGGTCGGCGTCATAGGCGATGGTGACGGCAAGCCCGTGCCTGACGGCCCGCTCGCCGTCGGTCGCGAGCAAGGCGGCGTCGACGCCGTCGAGCGAGGTGCCGCTCATGAGACCGACGAACAGGTCGAGGCCATCCGCCGGCGCGTTGTTGGCGCCGGCCTGCCGTGCTAAATGACGGCCCCGCTCCTTCGACAACGTCACGCGAACCTCCCGCCGGGCAAACTCATGGGCCCCTTCAAGCCGCGCTCCGCCTTCCTGGCCCGGGTCTTCGACCGCGGATTCCTGCACCAATGCACCGATCTCGCGGCGCTGGACGCGCGCACCGCGGCCGGGACGATCCCGGGCTACATCGGCTTCGATTGCACCGCGCCCAGCCTGCACGTCGGCAGCCTGGTGTCCATCATGCTGTTGCGCCACCTCCAGCAGTCCGGTCACAAGCCGATCGTCCTGATGGGCGGCGGCACCACGAAAATCGGCGACCCGTCGTTCCGCGACGAGGCGCGCCCGCTGCTGACCGAGACCGACATCGCGCGCAACATGGCGGGGATCAGGCGCGTGTTCGAGCGCTACCTCGCGTTCGGCGACGGGCCGACCGACGCGGTCATGGTCGACAACGCCGAATGGCTCGACCGGCTCGCCTACATCCCGTTCCTGCGCGAGGTCGGCGCCCACTTCTCGGTCAACCGCATGCTCGCGTTCGAGAGCGTGCGGCTGCGCCTCGAGCGCGAGCAGCCGCTGTCGTTCCTCGAGTTCAACTACATGATCCTGCAGGCCTACGACTTCGTCGAGCTGGCGCGGCGCCACGGCTGCGTCCTGCAGATGGGTGGCTCGGACCAATGGGGCAACATCGTCAACGGCGTCGAGCTCGGGCGCCGGATCGACGGGCGCGAGCTCCATGGCCTGACCACGCCGCTGATCACGATCGCCTCGGGCGCCAAGATGGGCAAGACCGCCCGGGGCGCGGTGTGGCTCAACGCCGAGCAGCGCTCGCCCTACGACTTCTGGCAGTTCTGGCGCAACACCGAGGACGACGATGTCGGCCGGTTCCTGCGCCTGTTCACCGACCTGCCGCTGGGCGAGATCGCTCGTCTGGAGCGGCTCCGGGGCGCCGAGCGCAACGCGGCGAAGAAAGTGCTCGCCGACGAGACGACGCGGCTCGCCCATGGCCCCGAGGCCGCCGCCGGCGCGGCCGAGACCGCCCGCCGGACCTTCGAGGAGGGCGCGGCGGGCGCGGCGCTGCCGACGATCGAGGTGAGCCGCATCGAGTTGCAAGCCGGCATCCCGGCGTTCGAGTTGTTCCGACGCGCCGGGCTCGCGGCCTCGGGCGGCGAGGCAAGGCGCTTGATCAAGGGCGGCGGCGCGCGGCTCAACGACGCGCCCGTCGAGATCGAGACCCGACCGGTGACGCTCGACGACCTCGACGCCCAGGGCACGATCAAGCTTTCGGCGGGCCGCAAGAAGCACGCTCTGGCCAAGGTCGTGGGCTAGGGGCAATGACAAGGCAACTGGGATGAACATTGCACGTGTCGTCATGGCCCGGCATGGCCCACCGCTGCCCAGCCGGTGTTCCCACGCGGTTCGAGACGCCTGCCTGCGGCACGCTCCTCACCGCGAACGGCAGCCCTTGGGACGGCTAGGGAGCCCGTTCGTGCTGAGGAGCTTGCGGAGCAAGCGTCTCGAAGCACGGACGGGGCGGCCCTACCGCAAGCACGGGCGCCGCGAGTGAAGTCGAGGTGTCCCGGAAGAGTCCAACATGACCGGCATCGGTGATCGACCCGCCTCCGACCCGATGGCGGGGATCGGGCTCCTGCTGCTGGCCGTGGTCGTCTTCTCGGTCATGGACGCGCTGATCAAGTGGACCAGCGCGGACTATCCGACGGTCCAGGTCGTCTTCTTCCGGGCCGTGTTCGCGTTCCTGCCGCTCAGCCTGTTCATCGCGCGCCGCGGCGGGGTCGCGGTGCTGCGCACGCGGCGCCCGCTCGCCCACGTTCTCCGTTGCCTGGTCGGCATCTCGTCGATGTTCCTGGGCTTCTGGGCGCTCGATCTGATGCCGCTCGCCGACGTCATCGCCATCGGATTCGCCGGGCCCATCTTCCTGACCGCGCTCTCCGTACCCTTGCTCGGCGAGGTGGTCGGCTGGCGTCGCTTGAGCGCGGTCTTCGTCGGGTTTCTCGGCGTCGTCGTCATGGTGCGGCCGGGCTCTAACGTGTTCACGCCGGTTGCCCTGATCCCGGTGCTCGGGGCGGTCGGTTATGCCTTCGCCATGGTCCTGGTGCGCAAGCTGACGGCGACCGAGACGATCGCCGCCATCGTGTTCTACTTCACGGCCACGACCACGGTCGTGAGCGGCGTCGCGCTGCCGTTCTTCTGGGTGACGCCGAAGCTCGCCGATTTCGGGTTGCTGGCGGCGATCGGCCTGTGCGGCGGGATCGCTCAGCTCCTGATGACCCGGGCGTTCCAGATCGCGCCGGCCTCGCTGATCGCGCCGTTCGAGTACAGCGCCATGATCTGGGCCGTGGCCTTGGGCTGGCTGATCTGGAGCGAGCTGCCCGACAGCTTCATCTGGGCCGGCAGCACCGTCGTCATCGCGAGCGGGCTCTACATCCTGCACCGCGAGGCGGTGCTGGCGCGCCGGCGGGCGCAGCCTTGAACCAGATATTTATTGGTTCTGTCGTTTCCGAGGTCTCTCGTGCAGATCTTGAGACTCTAGCCTGTACAACTTCGGAGCCGAAGCAGGAACACTCTTCCAATCGGGCCTGTAGATCAGCGCGTCGTCTATTCAGATTCAAGCCTGTACAATTTCGGAACCGAAGCAGGAACACCCTTCCGATCGAGCCTATAGATCAGCACGTCGTCTACTACCGTGCTAGCGATGACCGTATCCGTCAATCTCACGTCGCGAATATTCTGGCCAGTATCAATCACGCGTCGAAATAAACGAACTCGCTCGTCCGAAGGGCTGACTACGCTCAAATCATAGAGGATCAATTTCGTCACGTGGGCATCGTCCGCGAACTGCCGCAAAAGCGACTGAAGTTGCCGGTATGCCTCCAGCGGACCCTTCTCATCGACCAACGACGTCGCGACGAAGTAGCGCCACTTTTCGAGTTCCTTGACGAAGAGCCACAGCGCGGCGGCCACCGGAAATTTGGCCGCATCCAGGGCTTCTAGAAACCGCTTTCCGGCCTCAACGCGCTCAGTTACCAGTACCTGCGTATCCATGCCATCACGCTGTCGCGCCCGACCACAGCCCTCAGCATATCACGAGCGCGGCTCTCATCGATGATGGCGTACCGGCTCTCGACCGTCCAATCCTTAACGAGGCCCCAGTGAGCGCTGAATCGCGCGGAACGCTTGCGTTCCTTATCCAGCACCGCTTCAAGTTCCGCAAATTTCAAGAGTCGTTGCAGATCGTGCGTGTACGAGGCTACCACCACCTCCTTGTCTGGGAGTTCATGCCTTCTGAATTTCCTAGCGATGCACGCCTTTAAGCCACATTCCACAGCATACCCCGCCAAGTAGTACGCACCGTGATGGTGTCCCAATCTGAGGAGCGCACGAGCTTCGGCAATCCGCAACCTCGCGAGCTGCTGAAACTCGGGCCGAGTCGTCGGCACGCGATCACCCCTGCCCCAGCATCGGCAGGTTGAGCCCCTGCTCCTCGGCGCAGGCGATGGCGTCCTCGTAGCCGGCGTCGGCGTGGCGCATGACGCCCGAGGCGGGATCGTTGGTCAGCACGCGCTCGAGCCGCCGCGCCGCCGCCGCGGTGCCGTCGCACACCACGACCATGCCGGCGTGCTGGGAATAGCCGATGCCCACGCCGCCGCCGTTGTGGATGCTGACCCAGGTGGCGCCCGAGGCGCAGTTCAAGAGCGCGTTGAGCAGCGGCCAGTCGGCGACGGCGTCGGAGCCGTCGCGCATGGCCTCGGTCTCGCGGTTGGGGCTGGCGACCGAGCCCGAGTCCAGGTGGTCGCGGCCGATCACGATCGGCGCCTTGACCTCGCCCGAGCGCACCATCTCGTTGAACGCCAACCCGACGCGCGCGCGCGCGCCGAGCCCGATCCAGCAGATGCGCGCCGGCAGGCCCTGGAACTGGATGCGCTCGCGCGCCATGTCGAGCCAGCGGTGCAGGTGCGGATCGTCCGGGATCAATTGCTTGACCTTGGCGTCGGTCTTGAAGATGTCGTCGGGCTCGCCCGACAGCGCGACCCAGCGGAACGGCCCGATGCCCCGGCAGAACAGCGGCCGGATGTAGGCCGGCACGAAGCCGGGCAAATCGAACGCGTTCCCGACCCCCTCGTCCTTGGCGAACTGGCGGATGTTGTTGCCGTAGTCGAAGGTCGGCACGCCCCGCCCGGCCAGCGCGAGCATGGCGCGGACATGGACGGCCATCGACCGCTTGGCGGCGCGCGCGACGCCTTCGGGGTCGGATTTCTGCTTCTCTTCCCACTCGACGAGCGTCCAGCCGGCCGGCAGGTAGCCGTTGACCGGATCGTGAGCGCTGGTCTGGTCGGTCACCAGGTCGGGGCGAATGCCGCGCCGAACGATCTCGGGCAGCACCTCGGCCGCGTTGCCGAGCAGACCGACCGAGACCGGCTTGCCGGCCTTGCGCGCGCTCTCGATGAGCGCCAGCGCCTCGTCGAGCGTCGCGGCCTGGCGGTCGAGGTAGCGGGTTTCGAGCCGTCGCTCGATCCGGCTCGGCCGGCACTCGACGGCCAGCATCGAAGCCCCGGCCATGGTCGCGGCGAGCGGCTGGGCCCCGCCCATGCCGCCGAGCCCCGCGGTCAGGATCCAGCGGCCCGAAAGCTCGCCGCCGTAGTGGCGCCGACCGGCCTCGACGAAGGTCTCGTAGGTGCCCTGAACGATGCCCTGGCTGCCGATGTAGATCCACGAGCCGGCGGTCATCTGGCCGTACATCATGAGCCCCTTGCGGTCGAGCTCGTGGAAGTGTTCCCAGGTGTTCCAGTGCCCGACCAGGTTGGAGTTGGCGATCAGCACGCGAGGCGCATCGGCGTGGGTCTTGAACACGCCGACCGGCTTGCCGGACTGGACGAGCAGGCTTTCGTCGTCGCCGAGCTCGCGCAGCGCCGCGACGATCCGGTCGAAGCAGCGCCAGTCGCGCGCCGCCCGGCCGATGCCGCCGTAAACCACCAGCTCGTCCGGTTTCTCGGCGACCTCGGGATCGAGGTTGTTCATGAGCATGCGCAAGGGCGCCTCGGTCAGCCAGCTCTTGGCCGTGCGCTCGGGGCCGCGCGGAGCGCGAACCGCGCGGGCGTTGGCGAAACGGTCGGTCGGCATGGATGGCTCCCGGGCGGTCGATGGCGTCGCGCCACCATGCCCCCGCCGCGCGAACAAAAAAAGTACTGGTTGGCGCGGGCAACCATTGATTTCGGGGCGACGCGACACATATTGCCGGTATGAAGGGCCGGACGGACCCCGGAGCCCTGAGCTCCAGGGCCCGGCTGGGAATTCCCCCCTCCTGGCCGGGAGCGTAACCTTCGGCCTTTCGTCCCCGCAGCGCCGCCTCCACCCCCTCCCGGAGGCGGCGCACTGCGTTTCACGGCACGGTTTCAGAACCGATCGTGCGGCCCGTCACACTCACGTGATGCGTCGTTACTGGCAATCCGGACCGGCTGTGCCAACGTATTCGCTTGGAACGCGACGACGTTGTCGCACCCCCGCAAGGATCGAGCAGCTATGACCTCACGCATGAAAGAGTTGGCGAGCGCCTGGCTCATCGTCGCCGCGGTCGGCATCGGCCTGGTCGTTTTCTCGCCCGCCTTGGTTTCGAGCCCTCCATCCTCGGACGAGCTGGCGACCGTGCGCTTGTCACCGTCGAGCCTGCCCCACAGTGACCGTTGGCGGCCTGACCCGGTGCTCGCCGGCCTGCCCGACAGCGCCCTGGCCGAAGCCATGGATTCGGAGCCGGAGGAGACGCCCGTCTGGTCGCGCGGACTGATGTCGGCGCGCCCGACCGCGACGCTGCAGTCCTCCGTCGATGGCATCGAGATCTGCGCCGTCGACGCGGCTCTGATCGATACGCCCACGACGTACGTCGAATAGGCGGCGACGGCGTCAGCGCGGCGCCTGATCGAGCGCGGCGCGAACCGCGGCGATCTGGTCCTCGACCGAAACGCCGCGCTGCGAAAGCACCTCGATCTCGCGATCCTCGAACACGTCGCGATCCTGCCGCTCGGCACGGTACCGATCGAGAACCGCGTCACGTTCGTGGACGAGCTCCTGGATGACGGGCCTGAACAGGCAGAGCATGCCGGTGATCCATCGGTTGGTCGGCCACGACGGACGCGCGAGGTCGATCTTGAAGCGGCCCAGCATGGCGACGACATCATGCGCGCGGTACCAGCATTCGCCCGTGACCCAGCGGTTGGTCGTGAATAGTCGGATCGGGTAGCCCATCTTGTCCATCGAAATGCCGATGAGGTGGCTCAACGCCGCGTCACCCTTCGGCCATTCGTCCGTGCCCTCGTGGGGCATCGGGGCGACGCCCGGCGCCATGCCCTTGGCGCGCAGGAACGTGTGGAAGTGTCCGTGCTCGCCACCACGGACCCCTTTCTTGTGCGCATGGTAATAGTACTGGGCATGACTGACGTTGTCGTAGACGTCGCCCGGCGGGTAGTGCTTCCACTCGAAGAACGTGCCTTGATGGCGCAGCACCTCGCCGACGACGTTGTCCTTGGTGCGCTTGAGGACGCGGTAGCACTCCAAGACGTCCTCGCCGGCGGTGAGCATCGCCGCGAGCTCGTCGCGCGGCGACGAGGCGAGCTTGGCCGCCGGAATTCTCGGACTGTCGTCGCGCCGTACGGCCTGCGATGTCATGGTTGGATCCGGGCTCCGCTCAAGTCATGAACTTTGGCCTCGCCTGAAGCCAGGGACAATGACCCGCGTCAACACGTGACATCACAGTCGCGCGAGCAGGCTCACGGCGTGACCACGAGCCGGAAGCCGATGAGGATGTGCTTCAGGCCCTCGGGGCGGGCGTGCCCCGCCGCCGGTCGGCACACCCCGCAACCCTTGTCGTCCCATGACCCGCCCTTGACGAGGTAGCGAGCCGGGCCTTCCGGAGTCGCGGTCCATTCGAAGACTTGGCCCGCCGCGTCGAGCATGCCGTAGGGGCTGGCGCCCGCCGGATAGGAGCCAACCGGAACGGTGTCGAACGGTCCAAGGTCGTGGCTGTTGAGCCGGGTCGGATCGAACGAATCGCCCCAGGGAAAGCGCCGCCCGTCGGTGCCGCGGGCGGCCTTCTCCCATTCGATCGCCGTAGGCAAGCGCCACGCCAAACCGGTTCGCTCCGCAAGCCAGTCCGCATAGGCCAGCGCGTCGCCGTGCGCGACCAGGACGACGGGATGATCGCCGCGACCCTCGGGCGGTCGGTCGTCCGCCCATGCGAACCGCCGAGTCGACGTCCACGGATGGACCAGCCGGTAGCCCTCCCACGTTGCGCGATCAACGTCCGGAGCCGGATACCCGGTGGCCGCGACGAAGGCGGCATATGCGTCATTGGTCACCGGGGTCCGCATGATGCGAAAAGCGCCGGTTTCCGCCGTCCGCCGTTCCGGCTCACGTTCGTACCAGCCGAGTTCCCGGGTTCGCGAATGCCCGTACGCGTCCTCGTCCAGACGATAGGCCGCCTCGCGCTCGGCGCGATCGGAGCCCAGGATGAACGAGCCCGCAGGCACCGCGACCAGCTCCGGCGGCTCGACCGTGCCGGCATCGGTCCCTCGCGACGCGAGGAAGGTCATCGGGGCGGCGAGAACGAGGCCAAGAACGCCGCGCCGTGGCAACGGGCCCGGTCGTGAGTTCGCGAGCATGGCCGAGCGATGTTGGCGCGCACGCGACCAGCGAGCAAGCGCCAATCACCCAGACGTGAAGAGTCGTGATCACGGACCCGACAGGTCGCCGACTAGCATGCCTGTCGCCCACGGATAATCCGTCGGGCCTGGGAGATTGCACATCTTGAGACGCGAGGAGGCGAGTTGAAACCTATGAAGACCATCCACAACCCAAGAGGCGCGGCATTGCGGTCGCGGCTGCTGACTGGAACGGTGATTCCAGCCGTGGCGATCGGTGTCGGCATCGTGCTCGCCGGTGGCGCGTTGCCTGATGCGGTGCCGTTCGCGGCGAGCGAAGCCTTCGCCCAATGCACGGCCTGCAACCCCTGCGCGGCGGCGTGCAACCCGTGCAATCCGTGCGCGGCGGCAGCCGGTACGGACTGCGATGTTCCCCGCCTTGTCCAGGCGGCGGCGTGCAATCCCTGCGCGGCGGCGGCCGCATGCAATCCGTGCGCGGCGGCGGCCGCATGCAATCCGTGCGCGGCGGCGGCGGCGTGCAACCCGTGCGCGGCGGCGGCCGCGTGCAATCCCTGCGCGGCGGCGGCCGCGTGCAATCCCTGCGCGGCGGCGGCCGCGTGCAATCCGTGCGCGGCGGCGGCCGCGTGCAATCCGTGCGCGGCGGCGGCGGCGTGCAACCCCTGCAATCCGTGCGCGGCCGCGGTCGAGGACGTGACGCTGACGGATGCCGAGGCGACCGCGACCTACGATTGCATCAAGGGGAGCATGAAGGCGGGCTACGTCAAGTCGAGCCTCGCCTCGGCCGGCGGACTCGAGATCGCGTCGGGTTACCAGGGCTGGGGGCGCTACAGCACGCGCTCCTACCAGTCGGCCACGCACGGCGGGCGTCAGGTGCAGAACTACGCCAACGCGGTCGCGCAGGCGTACGGCAAGTTCGAGGAGTCGGGCCGGATGCCCGTCGGCTCGGTCTTGGCCAAGGACAGCTTCTTGGTCAAGACGGGCAAGGTGTCCGCGGGGCCCTTGTTCGTCATGGAGAAGATGCCGGCGGGCTTCAACGACGAAAGCGGCAACTGGCGTTACACGCTGGTCATGCCGAACGGCAAGATCGTCGGCACGACCAACGGCGACGGGACCAAGGCCGTGCAGTTCTGCGTCGCGTGCCACGCGACTATGGCGGACAACGACCACATGTGGTTCGTGCCCAGCGAATACAGGGTGCAGTGAAGGGCCGGAGCGCCCGTTACCGGTACGGTCGCGGCGGTCGGCTCTGGGTGGTCGCCGCCGCCGTGACCGCCGGTATTTGCCTGGCGGCCGGAGCGTTGTGGGTGGCGTCAGTCACGGCTCCGGCCGCCGCATTTTCTCCGGTCGATGCGTATGAACGCAGTCGCCAGGGTCAGCTCGTTCTGGTTGACGTGCGGACATCGGCGGAGTGGCGGGAGACGGGAATTCCCGTCGGTGCCCTCACGATCGCTCTGCTCACCGACGGCGGCATTCCCAATATCGGATTCGTGGACGGCGTCAAGGACGCGTTGGGCGGACGTCTCGACACGCCGATCGCCGTGATCTGCGCACGGGGCATACGATCTTCGATCGCCGCCCGGTTGCTTCGTGCCAGCGGATTCAGCGACGTTCATGACGTTTCAGAGGGCGTCATTGGCTGGATCGCCCTGAACCTGCCGCTCGAAGCCCGCTTCACCCTCCCGTAACACAGGATTGATTTCCCCCGAGAGCCGAGTTGGGATCGACTCGCGGCACGCGGATTTCAACCGAATAGGAGCCAATCCCATGTGTCGCGATGTGCACACGGTCTTGTCGGTGGCAGCCGTCACCATGTTCGCGGGGGTGAGTTCGCCACTCGCGGCGGCTGAGCCGACGGTCATCGAGCTGACTCAGGTCGCGTGCCAGTTCCTCGAGCCGGAGAACGGCCTCAACCATGAGTTCACGTCCTCGCGCAAGGCCGACTGCGATGCGATCAACGAGCGCACGGCCGAGGATCGCCTGGCGAAGGCTAACACATTGACGCTGGCGTCGGGCTCCTACGTGTTCCGCGTGACCAACTCGAACGTGCCTTACGACCTGGGCTTCTGGCTCAGGGGCGCAAGCCTGATCGACCGGGCTCTGCTGCCCAGCGTCTCGGGTGGCGGGCTCAAACTGGGCGCGACCATGGACTACGCGATCGAACTCGAGCCAGGTGAGTACCTCTACTCGTGCCCTCTCAACACTACGCCGGACTATCGACTGGTCGTTACCGAATAGGGCGCGCTCCGTATACGTGGCACCGGCGCATGTGCGGGCGTCAGGGCGCCGTGACCGTTCGTGCGACGAAGCACTCGGCGCCTCGTTCCATCAATCGCCGGCACAGCAGGGCAGCATCCGCCTCGGCCGCGAACGGCCCCGCCTGGACGCGGTAGACGACGGTCGTGCCGTCCTTCAGCGCCCGCTCGATGCGATACGGCAGCGCACCGAGCAAGTCGACATGGCGGGCCGCGAAATCCGCCCACGCGCGTTCGGCGCGCCCGCGCGACAGATAGGCCGCGAGCTGGACGTAGGTCGCGCCTTCGGGCGCGGCCGGTTCGGCGGGAACGAGCGCGACCGGCGGCGCTGCGGCCGGCGCGACCTCGGTCGCCTCGGGCTCGGGCACCACCACCGGCTCTTCGCCCGCCGGCTGCGCCGCGCCGGCCAGGATGGCCAGGCGCTCGGCGGCACGCGGATCGCCGCCGTCCCGCGCCATCTGATACCAGCGGCGCGCCTCGGCCAGGTCGATCGGTACCCCGATCCCGTTCTCGTAGGCGACACCCAGGTAGAACGCGCCCGAGGCCTCGCCCTTATCCGCCGCGCGCCGGTACCACGCGACCGCTTGGACGTCGTCGTGCTCGACGCCCTCTCCCTTCTGGTACGCGACGCCGAGGTTGACCTGGGCGATGCCGAGGCCGCCTTCCGCGGCTTGCCGCCACCAGCGCGTGGCAAGGGCCGGATCGAGCGCGACGCCGTCGCCGGTCCGGTAGAGGTTGCCCAGGTTGAACGCCGCGCCGATGTGCCCCGACTCCGCAGCGCGCCGGTACCATACGGCGGCGGCCTCGGCATCGCGCGCCACGCCGTGGCCGTGATCGTAGATCAGGGCCAGGCCGAACGCGGCGTCGGCGTCGCCGGCGGCGGCGAGCGGCGCCCATTGCTCGAGCGCGATGGCGTAGTCGCCCGCCTGGTAGGCGCGCCGTCCGGTTTCGAAATC
>JBBDQV010000127.1:0-30083 GCA_040905845.1 Alphaproteobacteria bacterium
CGGCATCGTCATCAACCACGGCGTCGGGCTGGCCAAGCCGGCCGAGGCGGTGACCGACGAGGATTGGGACCGCGTGCAGGACACCAACCTCCGAAGCGCGTTCGTCTGCGCCCAGGTCGCCGGCCGGCGCATGCTCGCGCAAGGCTCGGGCTCGATCGTCTTCGTCTCCTCGACCGCGAGCCTGGTTGGCTTCGACAAGCTCCTCGCCTACGGCGCGTCCAAGGGCGGCGTCGACCAGATGGTGCGTCAGCTCGCGGTCGAATGGGGCCCGAAGGGGGTGCGGGTGAACGCGATCAACCCGGGCTACACCACCAACGACATGCGCGGCACCGAGACGCGCCACGCCGCGCCCGCGCTCAACGACGAGATGCGCCGGCTCACGCCCATGCAGCGGCGCGGCACGCCCGAGGAGTTCGCCGGGCCCGCCGTGTTCCTGCTCGCCGACGCCTCGTCGTTCGTCAGCGGCGTCTGCCTCGCCGTCGACGGCGGCTACTGCGCGATGTAACGGCCTCATCCGATCAACGCGTCCTGGCCGCGCTTGGCCAGGTTGTGGGCGATGATCATGCGCTGGATCTCGCTGGTGCCCTCCCAGATGCGATCGACGCGCACCTCGCGGAAGAAGCGCTCGGCGACGTTCTCGCGCATGTAGCCGCGCCCCCCGAAGATCTGCACGGCGCGGTCCGCCACGCGGTTCGCCATCTCCGAGCAATAGAGCTTCGCCATCGAGCAGAGCGCGTGCTGGACCTTGAGGTCCTCGCCGGCGTCGATCGCCTCGGCCAGGCGATAGACCATGAGCCGGCCGGCCCACAGCTCGGTCAAGCTGTCGGCGATCGGAAACTGCACGGCCTGGTTGTCCCAGATCGGCCTGCCGAACGCCACGCGCGAGCGGGCGAAGCGGCTCGCCTCGTCGATCAGCCGGCTGGCCGCGCCGCAGCAACGCGCCGCGATCTTGAGCCGCTCCTGGCGGAACCAGTTGTAGGTCCACTGCAACCCGCCGCCCTCGGGATCGATCTGGTTCGCCGCCGGCACCTGGACGTCCTTGAACTCGAGCACCAGGTGGTGGCCGGGAAAGGTGTGCATGTACTTGGGCGTGCGCACGACGCTGATCCCTTCGGTGTCGCGGTCGACGTAGAACAGGCCGTGCGTGCCGTCCTCGAGCTTGGCCTGGAAGATGACGATCTCGGCTTTGTCGGCTCCGGTGACGTGCCACTTGAGGCCGTTCAGCCGGAAGCCGTTGCCCTGCCGCCTGGCCGTCGCCTGGATCGCGTCGACGTCGGAGCCGGCGCCTTCCTCGGTGATCGCGTAGCACTCGTTGCGCGCCCCGCTCAAGAGGTCGCGCACGTAGTGCTCCATCTGATAGGGCGTCGCCGTGTGCACCAGGAACGGCGACAGATCGTGGTAGCAGAAGCCGAGCCCGTTGGTGGCGCGCCCGATCTGCTCCTGGATGACGACGATCTCGATCATGCTGAGCCCGGCGCCGCCGTGCTTCTTCGGGATCGAGGGCATGAACAGCCCCATGGCCTTGGTCGCCTCGTAGTGCTTCTGGCGCACGGCGCGCGGGATGACCCCGTCGTTCATCTCGGTCTCGACCTCGAGCGGGATCAGCTCGCGGTCGACGAACTCGCGCATCCTGGCCTGCCAGGCACGGGCGCTCGCGGGAAGCGGATGGGACATGGGGCCTCTCGGGTCCTGTTCGTCGCGGGGTCCCCAGTGTAGGCAGAGTGCCCGCCTTGGCGTAGCGTCCCGTGAGGCACCAAGGGGAGGTCGGGACATGGCGGACAAGGTCGCGCTCGTCACGGGAGCGGGCACCGGGATCGGGCGGGCGTCGGCGCTCGCGTTGGCGCGCGCGGGCTTCGCGGTGGTGCTCGCCGGGCGGCGCCGGGAGCCGCTCGACGAGGCGGCGTCCGCGATCACGGGCGCGGGCGGACGCGCGCTCGCGGTCAGCGCCGACGTGGCCGATCCGGATTCCGTCAAGGCCCTGTTCGCCGAAGCCACGAAGGCGTTCGGCCGGCTCGACCTGCTTTTCAACAATGCCGGGATCGGCGGGCGCGCCGTGCCGCTCGAGGACATGAGGTTCGAGGACTGGAAGCAGGTCGTCGACATCAACCTGACCGGCCCGTTCCTGTGCACCCAGCAGGCGTTCCGCGTCATGAAGGCCCAGGAGCCGCGGGGCGGCCGGATCATCAACAACGGCTCGATCTCGGCGCACGTGCCGCGGCCCAATTCGGCGCCCTACACCGCGACCAAGCACGCGATCACCGGCCTTACCCGCGCGACCTCGCTCGACGGGCGCAAGTACGGCATCGCCTGCGGCCAGATCGACATCGGCAACGCGGCGACCCCGATGACCCGACGGATGTCGAAGGGCATGCCCCAGGCCGACGGTTCGGTGAAGGTCGAGCCGACCTTCGACGTCGAGCACGTCGCCAACGCCGTGGTCCACATAGCGTCGCTGCCGCTCGACGCCAACGTCCAGTTCATGACGATCATGGCGACGGCGATGCCGTTCATCGGGCGGGGCTGAGAGCCGCCCCTACATGGTTCGGTTACGCCCGGAAGAACGGGCGGTCGCCGATCACCGTGACGCGGTGCATCTTGCGGTGGGCGGGCGCGTAGTCCGCCGCCACATCAGGCCGAGCCCGGCGAGGCCAAGGCCGAAGAGCGCCACGGCCGCGGGCTCGGGGACGGCCCGCACGCGACTGCCGGTGGCGCTCAACTCGAAGTCGAATGACGTTGCGGCCGCGCCGCCATGAGTAATGGTCACCCTTTGGGTCAACGAATAGGGTGAGGCCACGGGCCCGAACAAGGCGCTGGCCGTGCCGGCAAAGGCTGCTGGACCGAATGGGCCGAGCGTAAGGGACGCGAGCGCGTCGGCGTCGGCCCCGAACTCGACGTTGTCGGGGTCGATGAAGCCCTCGGCCAAGACCGTAATTCCTTGTGTCGTGGCGCCAATATTGCCGGTTAGCTGGTCCACCAGCACGCTATCGAAGAAGTCGGTGTCGGTGAGTTCGATCACGAGCGTGCCGTCGCCGGTCGAGACATTGACGCTGTTGAGGTCGAGTTTTCTCGGGCCGACGACGGGCTTGCTGATGCCGGTCGTCACATTGACTATGAATCACGTCAACCGCCCCGCTGAACGTAATCGACCCGTCGCCGGGACTGATATCCCCGGCGCCGTTGTCGCTGATGGCGACGACAATTGCGCCGGAGGTCAATCTCATCATGAACCCGGCCTCGGCCGCGCCCACCGAAGCGAACGCAAAGCCGACAAGACCGGCCATCGCGACGAATGTGTAAAGCCTGGCGACGCCGCGAATGCGTCAATCGGGACCCAAGCGCCTGAGATCAGGAGGCTTTTCCGGGTCTCGGGGTCATCGGCCTCTGTAAAGAATTCCGACGCCGTTACGGGCGGTGAAACGGGCGGTCGCCGATCACCGTGACGCGGTGCATCTTGCGGTGCGCGGGGGCGAAATCCGCCGCCGCGTAGTGCTGGGTCGCGCGGTTGTCCCAGATCGCGAGCGAACGCGGCCGCCAACGAAACCGGACTTGCCAGCTCGGCTGCTCGGCGTGGCGCAGCAGGAGCGCCAAGAGGCCATCGCTCTCGGTTCGGCTGAGGCCCTTGATCGCGACGGTGAACGAGCGGTTCACGAACAGCGCGCGCCGCCCTGTCACGGGATGGGTGCGCACGACCGGATGGACCACGGGCGGATTTTCCCTTTGCGCGCGCTGCATCTCGGCGACACCGTCCGGCTTGGCGAGCCATGTCTCCATGAACCCGCGGGTGATGTCGTGGATCGCCTTTAGCGGCTCGATCAGCCGCTTGATCGGCTCGGCGAGCGCGTCGTACGCGGCGACCATGCTCGACCACAGGGTATCGCCGCCGATCTCGGGCGCGATCTGGCAATGCAGGATCGAGGCGAGCGGCGGGCGGGCGCGGAACGTCACGTCGGTATGCCACTCATCGTTGTAAATGCCGACCGTGCCCTTTTGCTCGATGACGGAGACCTCGGGCGCCTCGGGCACTCGGTCGAACACCGGGTGCGGCGGCTCGATCTCGCCGAAGCGGCGGGCAAAGCCGAGCTGCTCGGCAGGCGTGATGTCCTGGTCGCGGAAGAACAGGACCAGGTGCTTCAGCAGCGCCTCGTGGATGTCCTCGAACGTCGCCTCGTCGAGTCGGGCCAGATCGGCGCCGGCGATCTCCGCGCCGATGTTGGGCGTGATCGGCCTGACCTCGATGTTCACCTGGGGCATGGCGATCGATTAGTCCGGGTCCACGTTGTCGGCGAAGGCTGCGCCTGTCCACCCATTGCGGGCGAGGGCGCTGAGTGCCAGTCGTATCTGTCGAGGGGAAAACCGCTTCTTCCGTCGATTCCAAGCATACGTCTGGGCAATGACGTCGTCCACCGACTGGCAATCGCCCTGGATTGCGACCCAATGCACCGTCGACAAGAGCTCCAGACCGAAGGGCGTTTCGAAGCCCTGGACAAGCTCGACCACACGATCAAACCGAAGTCGCGTGTCCGTTTGCTCCTTGAGAAACATATCCGCGTCATCTACCGCCCCAGGCACAAGTGTTAGTTGCTTAGTTGGCGCATCGCCGCCGTCGGAGTAGCCGACAAGATAGTGACCCTCAATTGCATTGAGGACGTGCCGAAGGTTCTCGGCGTACGGGCCCTGAGAAGCCTTCCGAAACCGCAACCTCAGCGGCTCCCCGGCTTGCTGCATGAAGTACATGAGCTTGTGAACCTCAAGCAGGCTCACGAAGGGGTCAAGGAGAGCACCGAGGTAGCGATGAACCAAACCGACGAGCGCCGCGCGCCCAGATGTCATGGCTGGCACGACGCGCGATGACGTGAATCCTTGGGCCTCCGACGTCGGCCCAGGCTCGAACACTGCGATTCTCACCGAGCCCAGGTCGCCAAGTAACTTCACGATACGAGCGCGCACGACTTTCCAATCGAGGCCTCCAAGGCCACTACCTAGAGGCGGTATCGCGATAGATTCGATCCCGCGCTCCTCGATCACTTTGACAAGTGCCTCAAGGCCCGACTCGATGTCCTCGATTCGGCTCTTGCCCCTCCAGTGCCGTTTGGTTGGGAAATTGATGATGTAGCGCGGCTTGGTGAGTCGCTCGGATTCGAACACGAACATGCGTCCGGGCCGCATCGCGCCCCGATCACAGGCCGACTTGTAAGCCTTGAAGTTCTCCGGAAACGCGTTCTTGAATTGAAGGGCGACACCGCGCCCCATCACCCCGACACAATTGACGGTGTTGACGAGTGCATCCGCGTCCTCGGCCAGGATGTCGCCGAATTTGAACTCGATCATGTCGGAGCCTCCAAACTCAATAGTACCACTCAGGTCTAATCTCGACCCTTGGCCGATGGCTCGCCGGATTCAAGGCAACGTGGACTCGGTCATAGGCTTCGCGCGACCGCACGCCAATCCGACGAACCAACGTCCACGGGAAGGACCCATGCATGAGAAACTCGGCCTGCTTCCCATGGCTCATCTCAGGTGCACGCCAATCTCGGGCCTCGATAGCTTTCCAGTTAAGTTCTCCGAGATGGTCGATGGCTGACCGAAACTCCGCGTAGTTCGCGCCCGCGTTCGAGAGCGAGAATGCCCATCGCCGACCCTGATCACCCGCCCACCGAACGCATTCGTTCAAATCGGCTTCCACGTGGATGATCAGATCCTGACCTCCTCGATACGCCAAATCTTGATGGTTCGCTTGATGAATCACGTACAGCATGATGGATCGAGGGCAGAAGTAGAAGGGTGCATAGTCGCCGACGAAATCCCCTGGGTGGCAGTCTATGGGTAGTCGGAGTCGTCTCTCCTTGATTCGGTTCATGCCGATAGTTGTTCCGCACTCTGGTCGGGTGCTGACAGTTGCGTCGCACCAGATACAACCATCGGTGATGATCGAGGCGAGCTTGTCCACATGGACGATGTGATAAATTTTCGGCGCATCAGGCGGTCGTGACACGACGGGCTAACCGAGCGCGCCGAGCTTGACGTTCTCGCGCTTGAAGGGCGTCGCGTCGGGCATGGGCGCGCCCAGCTCGCGGGCGAACCGGTGGCCTTGCCAGACGGCGGCGGCGATGGTGCCCGGGCCGTAGCAATCGCCGATCCGGGCGACGCGGCGGATGCCCGCCGCCTTGAGCGCGCTCCTGCCTTTGACGAGCTCGTGATAGAGCGCGTCGTTCGGCGCCATGGCCGTGACCATGACGACGCCGTGGCAGGCGCGGCGCGTGGTTCGCCCGGTGAACGCACAGGCCAGCTCGATCTCGCCCGCCGCGATCCGGACCAGTGCGTGGCTCGCGACGATCTCGACGCCGAGCTCGAGCAGGCGCTTCTGGATACGCCCCTGCTCGAGGGTGTAGGTGGTCCACGCCGCGACCGCGGCTTGCGTGGTGACGTAGGCGACCGCGCGCCCGGCCTTGGCCAGCGCCTCGGCGACGACCGAGGCCATGTAGTAGTGGTCGTCGTCGAACACGACGACCGGGCCCTCGGGCAGCCGGCCGGCCATGATGTCGTCGGGCGTGAACACGTTGGGCCCGTCGCTGCCGGGCACGGGGAAGCCGTGCCAGCGTCCGGTTCCGTTCTTCAGCCACGTCGCGCCGGTCGCGATGCCGACCAGCGAGCAGCCCATCTCGCGCACCTGGGCCGCGCTCAGCCGGCTGTCGCGATAAACTTCGACGTTAGCCATCCGGGCGATCTGGCCGACCCGGTAGTCGCGCACCCGCGCCCAGGTGGAGAGTCCCGGCAGCTTCGCCTCCCGTGCCGCGCGCCCGCCGAGCGCGGCGGTCGCCGGGGCGAGCGTCACGCGGTAGCCGCGCTGGCCGAGCGCGCGCGCCGCCTCGAGACCGGCGGGGCCGGCGCCGACGACGAGCACGGTGTCGTCGGTGTCCTTGGCCGGGATGCGCTCGGGGTGCCAGCCGCGCCGCCATTCCTCGCCCATGGTCGGATTCTGGGTGCAGCGCATGGGGGCGTAGAACGAATCCCAGGCGACGCAGATGTTGCAGCCGATGCACTCGCGGATGTCCTCGATGCGGCCTTCCTCGATTTTCTTGGGCAGGAACGGATCGGCGATCGAGGGCCGGGCCGCGCCGATCATGTCCATGACGCCCTTCTTGATCAGGCTGACCATGCGGTCTGGCGAGGTGTAACGGCCGACCGCCACCACCGGCTTGGTGGTCAGCTTCTTGACGAAGTCGATGTAGGGCTCCTGAAACCCTTCCTCGGCGAAGCGCGCGGTGATCGAATCGTTCTCCCACGCGGCGCAGTTGACGTCCCACAGGTCGGGGATTTCGGCGAGCATGGCGACGACATCGTGGCCTTCGGCGCCGACCGTGACGCCGCCCTCGCCCAGCAGTTCCTCGACCGCGAAGCGCACGACGACGCCGCAGGTGTCGCCGACCGCTTCCTTGGTGTCCTCGAGAACTTCGCGGAACAGCCGGGCGCGGTTCTCCAGGCTGCCGCCGTACTCGTCGGTCCGATGGTTGTGCCGGCGCGCGAGGAAGTGCATGGGAAGCGCCAGGTCGTGGCCGGCGTAGACGACGATGATGTCGAACCCCGCCTTGCGCGCGTTCAACGCCGCCTTGCGGTGCCAGCGGCGGTAGTTGCGGATGTCGGTCTTGTCGGCGGTGCGCGCGTGGATGGGGTTGATGTAGTGGATCGGCTTGCCCGACGGCGCGAAGGGGACTTCGCGGCTCTCCATGTTCGAGGCGTAGTAGCCCATGTGGGTGAGCTCGATGCCGGCGAGGCTGTCGTGCTTGTGGACCTGCTCGGTCATGCGCGCGAGGGTCGGGATGTCCTTGGTGTCCCACAGCCGTACCTCGCGGGTCGTCGAGCCGGAATGATGAATGTCGCACTGCTCGGTGCACACCACGGCCCAGCCGCCCTCGGCCTTGATGCCGCGCATGACCGCCATGGGCGTCGGGTAGGCTCTGCCCATGCCATTGCAGTGCGGCACCTGGTAGAAGCGGTTGCGCGCGGTCACGGGGCCGATGCGGACCGGCTCGAACAGGACATCGTACCGTGGATCCCGTGCCATCGCTGCCTCCCCAGCTTTCTCCGCATGCCAACTTGCCCTAAAGGCCGTGGATGATCGAGGCCCTTCGACCGTGATCGCCGACCCGGCCGCGTTCATCCGTGCGAACACGCGGCTCCTGCCCGTGCCCCACGCCCCCGAGATCAGGTTGTACATGGCGGACGAGGCGACCGAGCTGTGGCGGAAGACCGAGGAAGAGCTGGGCGCGATCGGCCTGCCGCCGCCCTACTGGGCGTTCGCGTGGGCCGGTGGCCAGGCGCTCGCGCGTTACGTGCTCGATGCCCCGGGTCTAGTCGCGGGTCGGCGGGTGCTCGACTTCGGCGCCGGCTCGGGGCTCGCCGGGATCGCGGCGGCGTGCCGTGGCGCGCGCGTCCTAGCCGCCGACATCGACGGCTTCGCGCTCGCCGCCATCGCGCTCAACGCGGAGGCTAACGGGGTCGCCGTCGCGATCACCGCCGAGGACCAGATCGGCCGCGACGACGGCTGGGACATCGTGCTCGCGGGCGACGTCTGCTACGAGCGGGCCATGGCCGCCGGCGTCGCCGACTGGCTCGCCGCATTGGCGGCGCGCGGCGCGCGCGTGCTGATTGGCGACCCGGGCCGCGCCTACCTGCCCAAGGACGGGCTCGCGAAGCTCGCCGAGTACATGGTGCCGACGACCACGGCGCTCGAGGACCACGCGGTGCGTCGCACCGCGGTCTACGCGCTCGCGTGACCGCGTTCAGACGCCGATCTTGGGCGCCAGGACGGGCTGGCCGTGCGGCGTCGCGTGGTGGGCCTCGGCCCACGCATGCTTGACCGAGGCGAGCAGGGCGCGGTCGGCGATCCCCTTGGCGACGACCAGGGTTTCGAGCGCGGCGAGCACGTGGCGGTAGTACGTCGTGCCGTCGTCGGGATCGCCGGAGTCCTGCGCCGCGCGGATCGCGGCGCCCAGGGCCGTGGCCCATTCCTCGGCCGTGAACACGCCGGATTCCCGGAGCCGCGTCGCCATGGCGAGCGCCTGGGCCTGCCACGGCTCGGCGAACAGCGGGCCGTCCTCGCGCCTGAGCGGAGCCAGCGCCGTGGCCGTCAGCAAGCTGCTGGAAACGCCCTGGCCAGTCATTGCGAGGAGGCCGAAGGCCGACGCGGCAATCCAGGGGCCCCGGCTTCGGTGCCGTTTCCCTGGATCGCCACGCCGCCTTCGGCGGCTCGCGATGACAATGAAACGAAAATCATCAGCGGCCCGCTATAGGTCCTTCCTCAGGAACGCGAGCGTGCGGTCCCATGCGAGGTTCGCCGCGCCGACGTTGTAGGCGTCGACGCTGCGCTCGTTGGCGAACGCGTGCTTGGCGTCGTAGCGGTGGATCTCGGGCTTCTGGCCCGCCCCCTTCAACGCCTTCTCGAGCCCATCGACCGCCTTGGGCGTGCACCAGTCGTCTTGGTTCGCGAAATGGCCCTGGAACGGCTTCTTGATCTTGGCCGGATCGGCGAAGTCGGCGGGCGGGATGCCGTAATAGCAGACGCCCGCGTCGCATTCGGGTACGTGAACGAGCGCGGCGATGGTCAGCGCTCCGCCCATGCAGTAGCCGCTGACCACGACCTTGCCGCCGAGCTTCTTGAGATACTGCGCCGCACCGCGCAGGTCCTGGTGGGTCGCATCGGGGAATTTCAGGCCTTCCATCAGATGGGTGGCCTCGTCGGGCACGGCGGTGACACGGCCCCTGTAGAGATCGGGCGCGAGCGCATTGTAACCCGCCCGGGCGTAGCGGTCGGCGATGCCGCAGATCTGATCGTTGAGCCCCCACCACTCCTGGATGACGAGGATGTTGCCCTTGGCCTTGTCGGCCTTGGCGAGAAACCCCTTGGTCTTGCCGCCGTCGGGGCGCTGGAACTCGATCATGCCGCCCATCGTCCGTCCTCCCGCGTCCTCGTTGTTTGGAGGAGTAAGGCTAGCACCCCGGGTGCCCGGGGCAAAACGTCCCCTCAGCGCCCGCCGCCAATTTCGAGGTGCGCGCCGGTGACGTACGAGGCCTCGTCGGACAGCAGCCAGAGAATGGCGTTGGCGACCTCCAGGGCGGTACCGATGCGGCGCATGGGGATGGTCGGGACGATGCGCGCGAGGCGATTGCCGAGCCCAGGAATGTCGTGAATCCCGGTCTCGATCATGCCGGGGCGCACGGCGTTGACCCGGATGCCCTCGCCGGCGACCTCGCGCGCCAATCCGATGGTGAACGTATCGATGGCCGCCTTGGAGGCGGCGTAGTGCACGAACTCGCCCGCGCTGCCCAGGCGCGAGGCGATCGAGGAGACGTTAACGATCGCGCCGCCCTTGCCTCCGGCCTTGGTCGACATGCGGCGCACCGCCTCGCGCGCGGCGCTGAAGCAGCCGACCACATTGACCGCCATGACGCGCGCGACGTCGTCGGTGGACACAGAGGAAATCGGCCCGCCGTGGCCGACGATGCCCGCGTTGTTGACCAGCGCGTCGAGCCGGCCGAGCTCGTGGTCGACGGTCGCGAACAGGCGCGCGACGTCGGACTCAACCGCCGTGTCGCCTTGGACGACGAGCGCGCGCCGGCCCGCCTCGCGCACGTCCCGGGCGACGCTCTCGGCCGCCGCCCGGTCCGCCAGGTAGTTGATCGCCACGTCCCAACCGCGCGCCGCGGCGAAACGCGCCGTCGCCGCGCCGATGCCCCGGCTCGCCCCGGTGATGACGACGATCTTCAAGTCTTCGTCTCCATGCCATCGATTCACCGGCCTGATCCTATGCGCCGTCCCGTTCGTCCCGCCAGCCGCATGCGGCGAGGCGCTCGGCCATGTGTTCGGGCACCGGTGCCGTCACGGCCACCGCCGCGCGGTTCGGGTAGAGCGGAACCGCGACGGCGCGGGCGTGGAGATGGAGCGGCGTCGCGCCATCGCCGGACCCATAGACCGTGTCGCCCAGGACGGGGCAACCGAGCGCCGCGCAATGGACCCTGATCTGGTGCGTGCGCCCGGTGCGCGGCGAAAGCCGGAGCCAGGCCAGGCCGTCGGCCGTGCCAAGGACCTGGTAGTCGGTCCGCGCGGATTGGCCAGCGGGATCGACCCGCATCCACCAGCTGCGCGGGTCGGCGTCGCGACGGGCGAGCGGCGCCTCGATGGTACCCGCGCTTGCCGGTGGCGCGCCGACCACGACCGCCCAGTACGTCTTCTCCACGACACCCGATTCGAACAGCTTGCCGAGGTGGGCGAGTGCCTTGCGATGGCGCCCGAGCACCAGGCATCCGCTGGTCGCGCGGTCGAGCCGGTGGGCGAGCCTGGGCACCACCGGGAGCCCGAAGCGAAGCGCCCCGAACAGCGACTCGAGGCTCGAACCGCCCTTCGACCCGGCATGAACCGGCATGCCCGCGGGCTTGTCGATCACGAGCATCAGGGCATCGCGATAGAGCAGTCGTTCGAGCAGGTCCTCGGGCATCATGGCCGCCGGTGTCGCCGGCCACGGCGGGCCGAGCGCCGCTTGCGGGTTGGTTCGCCGGTCCCCATGTCCCATTCTAGACGCGCCCGCCGGCCCAACCAATCCCGAGGCCTGGTCACCATGAAGCCCGTCGCGATCCGTCTGGCGTTCGGCGCGGCGGTCTTGGCCGTCGTCGGGGCGTGCGCGCCGATGACCTGGACCCGGCCCGGCACCAGCGCCGAGACGGCCCAGGCCGATCGCATCGAATGCCGCGCGATCGCCGCACGGCAGGCCGATGCCCTGGCGTTCCGTCGTGGTTTGATCCATCCGTTCCCTCTGCACCGCTGGCGCCATGGCCGCTACGGCTTCGACGCCGACCCGTTCGGCGACGATTTCTACGATTCCCCCTTCGACGATCCATTCTTCCTGGCGCACGAGTTGGAGCGTGAGTGCCTGCGCGCCAAGGGCTACCGGCTGACGCCGGTCCCTGCCGGCGGCTAAGCGAATCCGCCCTGTTGCACCGCCAACGCTTGTCGGGGAGCGGTGGTCTTCCCTATTGTGGAGCACTCTGCCGCCACGATTTGGCCCGCGAGTCGCCCTGACCGGGCCACGCTCGGCCGCCCAAACTGGCGCCGGACCGATCGGGTCACGGACGATGATCGCGCTGACGTCACGCCGCCGCATTCTCGCCCAGCTCGCCGCGGCGGCGGGCACCACGGGCGTCGCGCGGCCTTCATCGGCCCAGGATATCCGCTTCTTCCGAATCGGGACGGGCGGCCCCACGGGGACCTACTTCCCGATCGGCGGCATCATCGCCAACGCCATCAGCAACCCGCCGGGCTCGCGCCCGTGCGAGGAAGGCGGCAGCTGCGGCGTCCCCGGCTTGCTCGCCGCCGCGCAATCCTCGAACGGATCGGTCGACAACGTCACCGCGATCGGCTCGGGCGCGATCGAGTCGGGCTTCAGTCAGGCCGACGTGGCCTACTGGGCGTACACCGGCTCATCGATGTTCGCCGAGGCGGGACCGGTCAAGAACCTGCGCGCGATCGCGCGGCTGTTCCGCGAAAGCGTCCATCTGGTGACGCGCGCCGACAGCGGCATCGGCGGGATCGCCGACCTCGCGGGCAGGCGCGTCTCGGTCGACGAGGAGGGCTCGGGTACCCTGGTCGACGCGCGCGCGATCCTCGCCGCCTTCGGGCTCGGCGGCGATCGCGTCATCGAGCTCAACCTGAAGCCCGACAGGTCCGCCGAAGCCCTGCTGGCCGGCGAGATCGATGCCTTCTTCACGATCGCCGGCTACCCGATGCCCGTGATCGAAACCCTGGCCGAGGATACGGCCATTGCCCTCGTGCCCGTTAACGGGCCCGAGCTCGACGCGCTCGTGCGCGCCCAGCCATTCTTCCTGCGGGACTTCATCCCGACCGAGGTCTACGCCGGCGTCGGCACGGTCGAGACCCTGAGCGTCGGTGCGCTCTGGGTCGTGGCGGAGGCGATCGAGGCCGAGCTCGTGCACGGCATCACCAGCGCGCTCTGGCACGAGAGCACGCGCAAGCTGCTCGACGAAGGCCATCCGAAGGGCAAGGAAATCCGGGTCGAGTTCGCGCTTCAGGGCGTTGCCATCCCGCTTCACCCGGGGGCCGAGCGGTACTATCAAGAGGTCGGACTGATCGGCGCGCTATGACGGGTCGGCGGCGGTCCGGGCATCGGGCTCGTCCCTGGCCCTGGCCCGGTGCGCGTCGTTGGGGGCGGCCAGCAGACGGCTCGACGCGAGCTCCCCGGTCCGCTCGAGGATCGGGTACGCGACCGCGACGATGTGCGAATGGATGCGCTTGAGATCGCGCAGCACGTCGAGGTGGAGCGCGCTGGTCTCGATGCTCTCCACCATGCCGGCCTTGAGCCGTTCGAGATGCCCTTCGTACGCCTCGCGCTCCAGGCGCCGCACCTCGACCTTCTCGGCCAGCAGGCGGCGCGCGACCACCGCGTCGTCGGAGACGAACACGGTGAGCGCGAGCTGAAGGTTGCCGAGCACGTGCTGGTGGAGCGCGCTGATCTCGGCCCAGCCCTGGTCCGAGAAGCGCAGCCGGCCCTTGGCCCGCTTGACCGCCAGCTCCATCAGGTTCTTGTCGATGATGTCGCCGATGTGCTCGAGGTTCGTCGTGAAGGTGATGATCTCGGTGCAGCGGCGGCTCTCGGCCTCGTCGAGCGTCTCGCGCCGAAGCTCGGTGACGTAAAGCTTGATCTGCTCGTGCAGCGCGTCGACCACGTCGTCGCGCCGGATGATCTCGTCGATCACGTGGCGGTCGCCGGCGCGCAAGGCCGGCAGGCTGTCGCGCAGCATGCCTTCGACGGTGTCGCCCATGCGCAGGGTCTCGCGCGCCGCGCCGACCAGGGCGACCTCGGGGGTCTCGCGCAGAGAGTCGTCGAGGTAGCGCGCCTTGGACGGGTCCTCGCCCTTGGGCGCCGCCGGGATCAAAGCGTGGCACAGTCGGGCCATGAGCCCGGTGAACGCGATGAAGCCCGCGGCGAGCGCCACGTTGAACGCGGTGTGGAGGTTAACGATCTGGCGCGCGGGCTCCGGATCGAGGCGGGCGATCAACGGCGCGACGGCGTCGAGCGCGGGCACCGCCGCGACGCAGCCGACCAGCTTGAACAGCAGATTGCCGACGGCGAGCCGGCGCGCCTCGGGGCCCATGGGCAAGGTGGCGACCAGGGCAGGCAGCCCGCCCCCCAGGTTGGCGCCAATGACCAGCGCGAAAGCGAGCGGCAGCTCGACGACCCCGACCCGGACGAGCGAGACGACCAGCAGAACGAAGGCGAGGCTGGAATGGCACAGCCACGTCAACAGGGCGGCGATGACGACCGCGATCACCGGCTCGCGCGCCAGCCCGTGCAGCACCTCGGCGACGACGGGCGCGTCGCGCAGCGGCTCCGACGTCGCGACGATCAGGCGCAGCGCCAGGAGCATCAGCCCGAGCCCGATCGCGACGCGGGCCAGGCTGCGCCGGACGTTGCCCTCGCTGACCAGGAACACGACAACGCCGCCGAGCACGAGGAGGGCCTGGGTCATGCCGAGGTCGAAGGCGAGCGCCTGGGCCACCAGGGTCGTCCCGATGTCGGCGCCGAGCATGGCGGCGAGCCCGGGCGAGGTCGCCACCAGCCCGGCGCCCACGAACGACGCGACCATGATCGCGGTGGCCGTGCTGCTCTGCATGGCGACCGTGACCGCCAGGCCGACGCCGAGCGCGCTCAGCCGGCGGCTCGCGGCGCGACCGAGCCAGCGCCTGAGGTCGGCGCCGAAGGCGCGCACGACGCCCGTGCGCACCATGCGCGCGCCCCACAGGAGCAGGGCCGCGGCCCCCAATAAGCCGACAAGGGTCTCGGTCGCGGACATGGCGGACAGTTCCGAGCGGCTCACGCGCCGGCATCGACCGGCACCGCGCCGCGGCCATCCTAGACCCTCGTCACGAAATTGCAAAAAAACCCGCCGGGGCACGTGGCGGCGCGTCGCCTCGCCAAGGCGCGTCGTCCGTCATAGATTTGGGCATCGCAACTCCGGGGTGCGCCATGTGTCGGTGGCTGGCCTACGCGGGCATGCCGGTCTTCCTCGACGAGCTTCTGATCAAGCCCGAGAACTCGCTGGTGCGCCAAAGCCTGGCGGCGCGCCATTCCCACCTCAAGACCCAGGGCGATGGGTTCGGGCTGGGCTGGTACGGCGACCGGCCCGTTCCGGGTCTCTACCGGGACATCATGCCGGCGTGGAACGATTCGAACCTGCGCGAGCTCGCCGAGCAGACCCGGTCGCACCTGTTCCTGGCCCATGTCCGCGCCTCGACCGGCGCGCCGCCGGCGCGCATCAACTGCCACCCGTTCCGGGTCGGCACGTGGCTGTTCATGCACAACGGCCAGATCGGCGGCTACGACCGCATGCGCCGGGCGCTCGACATGCGGATCAGGCCGGAGCTCTATGACCACCGGCGCGGCGGCACCGACTCGGAGGCCATGTTCCTGCTCGCCCTCGGCCACGGGCTCGACGACGATCCCATCGAGGCGATGCGGCATACTGTCGCCGAGGTCGAGGAGGTCATGGCGGAGCACGGCGTCGGCGAGCCGTTGCGCATGACGGTCGCGATCAGCGACGGGCGCCAGCTGTGGGCGATCCGCTACGCCTCCGATGCCGCCGCGCCGACGCTCTTCTTCGGCACCGGGGAGCGGTTCTACGATCCGAAGCGGGGCTTCGGGCCGGTCCCCGGCGAAGGCTCGGTGTTGGTGCTCTCGGAGCCGCTCGACGAGGCCGAGGACGGCTGGCGCGAGGTGCCGCAGGGCTATGCGCTGATCGCCGAGGGCGGCGACGTCACGCTCGCGCCGTTCCGCGCCGCGCGCGCCGCCGCATGACGGCGGGCCGGGTCGTCGCTCTGCTCGATGGCTGGCGGCGGGCGCTGGTAGGCAGCCTCGGGCTGCCCGCCCCCGACCTCACCGTGCGCCAGCTCGCGGTGCTGCTGACCGTCTACACGACGCCCCCGCCGCACACGGTGGTCGGCTTGGCCTCCGCGCTCGGGCTGCCCCATCAGGTGATCAGCCGCGCGGTCGCGACGCTCGAACGCGCGGGCCTGGTGCGCCGCGCGCGCAGCGCGGACGACCGCCGGGTCGCCTTCGTCCTGCGCACCGTCAAGGGCGCGGCCCACCTCGGCGACTTCGCCGAGGCGGCGGCCGGCGCGTGAGCTCGAGCCGGCGCCGTTGCGCTCAGTATCCTTGGCTCGTGTCCACCAAGTTCAGGAGCGGCTGGCCGGCGCGCAGCCGCTTGACGTTGGCGAGGATCTGGCCGGCCATCGAGGGCAGCGTCAGAGCGGCGACGTGCGGCGTCACGACGACCCTGGGGTGCGACCAGTAGCGGTGGTCGGCGGGCAGCGGCTCGTCGTTGAACACGTCGAGGAAGGCGAGCGAGACGCGGTCTTCGTCGAGCGCGGCCAGGAGGTCGGCGTCGACCACGTGGCCGCCGCGCGCGGCGTTGACCAGGACGACGCCCGGTTTCATCCAGCCCAGCGTCTCGCGGTTGATGATGCCGCGCGTCTCGGGGGTGAGCGGCAGCAGGCAGACGACGGCGTCGCATTGGCCGAGGAACGCGGCGAGCCGGTCCCGGCCGTGGCAGCAGCGCACGCGGGCGAGGCGTTTCCTGGTCCGGCTCCAGCCGGCCACCCGATAGCCGAGCGCGCCGAGCTTGCGCGCGGCGTCGCGGCCGAGCTCGCCGAGCCCGAGCACGCCGACCGTGCGCTCACCCGGCGGGGCGATGTCGCGGTCGATCTCGACCCAGCGCCGCTCGCGCTGGAACCCCTGGTAGTCGATCAGCTTGCGCAAGCCGGTCATGACCCCGAGCGCGACGTACTCGCTCATCTGCGCGGTCATGGCGGGATCGACCAGGCGCGCGATCGGCACGCCCTTGGGCAGGTCGGGGTCCCCCAGCAGGTACTCGACACCCGCGCCGAGGTTGGCGATCAGCTTGAGGCGGGGCAACATCCTGAGCGCGCCGAAAGGCGGCCGCCAGACGAGTGCCACGTCGATCGCCTCGGCGTCGCCGACGTCGGGCCAGACGCGGAGCTCCTCGCCGGGCAGATGCAGGGTGACCTGGCGGCGCCAGACCTCGGCGTCCGCCCACGCGCTGACGTAGATGAGGGCCATGACGTCTCCGGTTCGTGTCGAATCGGGGCCGCCACGCTAGACCATCGGCACGCCGACCGTCGATGCGTACGGTTGGACCGGCGGCGCGTCGTGGAGCCAGGATCTCCCGACGCAGCCCGGCTCGCTTGCGCCATGACGTTGAACCAGCCGATCCAGCCCCCATATGAGAATTCCCCAAGAATGCCAACGTAAGAATCGTGCGCGCGAAATAGCCTGTTCAAGGGCATTGGCGAGACGGTGGGGTGTCGATTGGGAGGCAGAGATGGCGAAAATTCTATGTGTGCTCTACGACGATCCGGTTGGTGGGTATCCGAAATCTTATGCTCGGGATGGCGTTCCGAAAATCGAACGTTATCCCGGGGGTCAGACAAGGCCGACGCCAAAGCGGATCGATTTCAAGCCCGGCGAACTTCTCGGCTCTGTCTCGGGGGGACTCGGACTGCGTAAATTCCTGGAGGGTCTGGGCCACACCTTCGTCGTAACCTCGGATAAAGAGGGAGCGACCTCGGTTTTCGAGCGCGAGCTGCCCGACGCGGAAATCGTCATCTCGCAACCGTTCTGGCCGGCCTACCTAACAGCGGAAAGGATCGCGAAGGCGAAAAAGCTGAAGCTTGCGGTCACAGCGGGCATCGGGTCGGATCACGTCGACCTTCAAGCCGCCATCGCGCATGGCGTCACGGTCGCCGAGGTTACCTATAGCAACAGCATCAGCGTGTCCGAACACGTGGTGATGATGATCCTGTCGCTCGTGCGCAACTACATCCCTTCCTACAAGTGGGTGATCGACGGCGGGTGGAACATTGCCGACTGCGTGTCTCGCTCCTACGATCTCGAAGCGATGGAAGTCGGTACGGTTGGCTCCGGACGCATCGGTTCGGCCGTTCTGAGGCGATTGAAGCCCTTCGATGTCAAGCTTCACTACACCGATCGGCATCGGCTCCCAGAAGATGTCGAGAAAGAACTGAACCTCACCTACCACCCGAATGTCGAGTCAATGGTGCGCATCTGCGACGTGGTCACGATCAACGCTCCGTTGCATCCGGAGACTGAACACCTCTTCAATGACGCGCTCATCGACAAGATGAAGTGGGGCGCATATCTGGTGAATACGGCGCGCGGCAAGATCTGCGATCGCGATGCTGTCGTCCGTGCCTTGAAGAGTGGGCGGCTTGCTGGTTACGCGGGCGACGTCTGGTTCCCGCAGCCAGCGCCGAATGACCACCCGTGGCGGACCATGCCTCACCACGGCATGACCCCGCACACCTCGGGGACATCATTGTCCGCTCAGGCCCGCTACGCCGCCGGGACCCGGGAGATCCTTGAATGCTGGTTTGAGGATCGCCCGATCCGCGAGGAGTATCTGATCGTGGATAGGGGCAAGTTGGCCGGCACGGGAGCGCATTCCTACAGCGTCGGCAAGGCCACTTAGCCAACATTGACGTGGATGAGGGCCATGACGTCTCCCCTGTTCGGGCTTATTGGCGCACGATGCCCGGCTCGACCGCCTGGATTTCGAACGCGGCGGCCATCAGGGCGCGGGTGTAGTCAGTCGCGGGCGTCGCGAACACGCGCTCGGCGGGGCCCTGCTCGACGACCTTGCCGTCCTTCAGCACGACGACCTCGTGGGCCAGCGCGCGGATCACCCGGAGATCGTGGCTGATGAACAGGTACGCCAGCCGATGGCGCTCCTGCAGCGCGCGCAACAGATCGACGATCTGCGCCTGCACCGACATGTCGAGCGCCGAGGTCGGCTCGTCGAGCACGATAAAGCGCGGCTTCAGGACGAGCGCGCGGGCGATGGCGATGCGCTGGCGTTGACCGCCCGAGAACTCGTGCGGGTAGCGGTCGAGCATCGCGCCGTCGAGCCCGACCTCGATCAGGGCCGCCTCGGCCAGCCGGCGGCGCTCGTCCCGGCTCGCGTCCCGGCGGTGGACGGCCAGACCTTCGCCGACGATCTCGCCGACCGAGAGCCGCGGCGACAGCGCGGCGAACGGGTCCTGGAACACCACCTGCATCGACTGGCGCAGCGAGCGCAGCGCCGAGCCGGACGCCGAGCGCAGGTCGCGCCCGACGAAGGCGATCGAGCCCTGGCTCGGCAACAGCCGCAGGAGCGCCAGGCCGAGCGTCGTCTTGCCCGAGCCGGACTCGCCGACCACACCCACGGTCTGGCCCTCGCGCACCGTCGTCGTGACGCCGTCGACCGCCTTGACGAAGCCGACGGTCGAGCGCAGCACGCCACGCTTGATCGGAAAATGAACCTTGAGCTCGCGGCACGCCATGACCGGCTCGGCCGCCGGATCGGCTGGTCGCGGCCGGCCCCTGGGCTCGGAGCCGAGCAAGTGCCGCGTGTAGTCGTGGCCGGGCGCCGCGAAGACCTCGGCGACAAGCCCCTGTTCGACGATCGCGCCGGCCTGCATGACGGCGATACGATCGGCCACCTTGCGCACGATCGTCAGGTCGTGGGTGATCAACAGCAGGGCCATCCCGAGCTGGGCCCGGAGGTCCTTGAGCAGCGCGAGGATTTGCGCCTGGATGGTGACGTCGAGCGCGGTCGTCGGCTCGTCGGCGATCAGGAGGTCCGGCTCGTTGGCGAGCGCCATGGCGATCATGACGCGCTGGCGCTGGCCGCCCGAGAGCTGGTGCGGATAGGCGCCGAGCCGCCGCTCGGCGTCGTCGAGCCTGACCAGGCGCAAGAGCTCGAGCGTGCGGGCGCGCGCGGCGCCGTGCCCGAGGCCACGGTGCAGCGTCAGCACCTCGCCGATCTGGCGCTCGATCGCGTGCAGCGGGTTGAGCGAGGTCATCGGCTCCTGGAACACCATGCCGACGCGATTGCCGCGCACGCGTCGGAGCGTCGCCTCGGGCGCGCCGACCATCTCGGTTCCGTCGAAGCGGATCGAGCCGCTCGGGTGGCTCGCCGCCGGATAGGGCAGGAGCTGGAGGATCGACAGCGCGGTCACCGTCTTGCCCGAGCCCGACTCGCCCACCAGGGCGAGCGTTTCGCCGCGATCGAGGTCGAACGTGGCGCCCTTGACCGCGTCGAGCGCGCGGCCCTCGACGCGGAAGCGGACCGAGAGATCGCGGACCTCGAGCAGGCTCATGAACGCCGTCAGTGCGGCAGCTTGCGCGGGTCGAAGGCGTCGCGCACGCCTTCGCCGATGAACACGAGCAGGCTCAGCATCAGGGCGATGACGATGAAGCCGGTGAAGCCGAGCCACGGCGCCTGCAGGTTGTTCTTGCCCTGGTTCAACAGCTCGCCCAGCGAGGGCGACCCCGGCGGCAGGCCGAAGCCGAGGAAGTCGAGCGAGGTCAGCACCGTGACCGCGCCGCCCAGGATGAACGGCAGGAAGGTCAGCGTCGCGACCATGGCGTTGGGCAGGACGTGGCGCACCATGATGACCCGGTCGGCGACCCCGAGCGCGCGCGCCGCGCGCACGTAGTCGAAGTTGCGCGCGCGCAGGAACTCGGCGCGCACCAGGCCCTCGAGCGCGGTCCAGCTGAACAGCAGCATGAGGATCAGCAGCGTCCAGAAGCTCGGCACGAGCACGCTGTTCAGGATGATCAGCAGGTAGAGGAACGGCAGCCCGTTCCAGATCTCGATGAAGCGCTGGGTCAGCAGGTCGATCAGGCCGCCGAAATAGCCCTGGACCGCGCCGATCGCGATGCCGACGGCGCTCGACAGCACGGTGAGCGCGAGGCCGAAGACGACCGAGATGCGGAAGCCGTAGAGGCAGCGCGCCAGCACGTCCCGCCCCTGGTCGTCGGTGCCGAGCCAGTTGTCGAGCGTGGGCGGCGAGGGCGCCGGCTCAGGCAGGGCGTAGTTGATGGTGTCGTAGCTGTAGGGCACCAGCGGCCACAGCGCCCAGCCGTTCGCGGCGATCAGCTCGGCGACGAAGGGATCGCGGTAGTCCGCCTCGGTCGGGAAGTCGCCGCCGAACGCCGTCTCCGGATAGGCGCGCAGCACGGGCACGTAAAGTCCGCCGTCGTAGCGGACGAGCAGCGGCTTGTCGTTGGCGACGAACTCCGCCGGCAGCGACAAGGCGAACAGCGCGAGGAAGATGAAGGTCGAGACGACGGCGCGGCGGTTGGCGCGGAAGTTCTCGAAGCGCCGGCGCGTCAGCGGCGTGACGCGGAAGCCGAGGACGCGCGCCATCGGCCGCCTCACGCCGCGCGCCGCTCGAAGTCGATGCGTGGATCGACGGCGACGTAAATCAGGTCGCCGGCGAGACGCATGACCAGACCGAGCAGGGTGAAGAAGTAGAGCGTCGCGAACATGATCGGGTAGTCGCGGCGGATCACGGACTCGAAGCCCAGAAGCCCGAGCCCGTCGAGCGAGAAGATGATCTCGATCAGGAGCGCGCTGGTGAACAGGATGCTGATGATCGCGCCCGGGAACCCGGCGATGGGGATGAGCATGGCGTTGCGGAACACGTGGCCGTAGAGCACGCGCCGCTCGCTGAGCCCCTTGGCGCGGGCGGTGGCGACGTAGAGCTTGTTGATCTCCTCGAGGAAGGAGTTCTTGGTCAGCATGGTGAGGGTGGCGAAGCTGCCGACCAGGAGCGCGGTCATCGGCAGGACCAGGTGCCAGAAATAGTCGGCGACCTGCTCGTACCACGCCATGTCCTCGAAGCCGGGCGAGGTCAGCCCGCGCAGCGGGAACCACTGGAAGTAGCTGCCGCCGGCGAACAGCACGATCAGCAGGATCGCGAACAGGAACGACGGGATCGCCTGGCCGACGATGATGACGATGCTGGTCGCCACGTCGAAGCGCGAGCCGTCGCGCACCGCCTTGGCGATGCCGAGCGGGACCGCGATCAGGTAGACGAGCAGCGTCGTCCACAGCCCGAGCGAGACCGACACGGGCATCTTGTCGAGCACGATCGCGACGACCGACCGGCTCTGGAAATAGCTCTCGCCGAAATCGAAGGTGAGGTAGCGCTCCATCATCAGGAGAAAGCGCTCGCCCGCCGGCTTGTCGAGCCCGAAGGTGCGCTCGAGATCGGCGATGAACTCCGGATCGAGCCCCTGGGCGCCGCGATAGGTCGCGTCCTCGCCACCCGTCGTGGCCGTGGTTCCCCCGACTTCGCCGGCGCCGCCGCCCGAGACGCGCGCCGTCGCCGCCACGGCGCGGCCCTGGATCTGGGCGATGAGCTGCTCGACCGGCCCGCCCGGCAAGACCTGAACCACGGCGAAGTTGATGATCATGATGCCGAAGATCGTCGGCACGATCAGCAACAGGCGGCGGACGATATAGGCGAGCAAGGGGCGCCTAGAACGGCGTGGTCGGCGTCACGAGGTGCGGCCCGTCACGGGGCCTTCTCGCGCGCCTGGAGCGCTGCGTCCTTCGCCGGATCGACCCACCAAGTCGCGAGGTCGATGCCGTAGGACGGATCGATCGGCGGCCGGCTGAACCGGTCCCAGTAGGCGAGGCGTGTCGCGCCCAGGTACCAATGGGGCATCACGTAGTAGCCCCAGGTGAGCGCGCGGTCGAGCGCGCGGCACGCGGCGACCAGGGCCGCGCGGTCCGGCGCGCGAACGACCGCGTCGACCAGCGCATCGACCGCCCCGCTCTTGATGCCGGCGTAGTTGAAACTGCCTTCGGTGTCGGCCGCCTCGCTGGTCCACATGTTGCGCTGCTCGTTCCCGGGCGAGGGCGCCTGGCCCCAGCGATTGGTGATGACGTCGAAGTCGAACGTCTCGGTTCGCTTCTCGTACTGCGCCGTGTCGACCTGGCGGATCGTCGCGCCGATGCCGAGCCGATCGAGGTTCTTGATGTACGCGGCGGCGACCCGCTCGAACGCCGGCTGGTCGATCAGGAACTCGATCGTCATGGGCTCGCCATCCGGGCCGACGAGCCGCCCGTCCCGGATGGTCCAGCCGGCCTCTCCGAGGAGCTGGAGCGCGCGCCTGAGGTTGCGCCGGTCGCTGCCCGAGCCGTCGCTCACGGGCGCGACGTAGGCCGGCCCGAAGACCTCGGGCGGCAGGTCGCCACGGAGGGGCTCGAGCAGCGCGAGCTCGGCCGCGCTCGGCTCGCCCTGGGCGGCGAGCTCGGAGCCCGCGAAGTAGCTCGAGGTCCGCTTGTAGGCATCGAAGAACAGGTTCTTGTTGGCCCATTCGAAATCGAAGGCGAGAATCAGCGCCTCGCGCACGCGACGGTCCTGGAACTTGGCGCGCCTCAGGTTGAACACGAACCCCTGCATGCCCTGGGGCGTGATGGTCCCGATCTGCTCCTTCTTGAACAGCCCGGCCTGGAACGCCGGGTTGTTGTAGCCCGTCGCCCATTCCTTGGCGACGTTCTCGGCGCGAATGTCGGTCTGGTGCGCCTTGAACGCCTCGCGCGCGATGGTCAGGTCGCGGTAGTAGTCGTAGTGGATGACGTCGAAATTGTCGCGGCCCCGGTTGACCGGAAGCTCGGCGCCCCAGTAGTCCGCGATCCGCTCGTAGGTGATCGACCGGCCGGGGTCGATGGCGGCGACGCGGTAGGGGCCGCTGCCGAGCGGCGGCTCGAGCGTGGTTGCGTCGAACGCGCGGCCCTCCCAGTAGTGCTTGGGCAGGATCGGCAGCTCGCCGATGATCAGCGGCAGCTCGCGGTTGACGCCGCCGGAGAAGGTGAACTTGACCCGCCGTTCGCCCGCCGCCTCGACCGACGCGACGTCGCGATAGTAGTACCGGTAGGTGGGGTGTCCCTTCTCCAGCAGGATGTTGAAGCTGAAGATCACGTCCTCGACCGTGATCGGCCGGCCGTCGTGCCAGCGGGCCTCGGGCCGGAGGATGAACGCGACCCACGAGCGGTCCTCGGGCACCTCGATCGTCTCGGCGATCAGGCCGTACGACGAGAACGCCTCGTCGCTCGATTGCACCATCAGGCTCTCGAACAGGGAGCCGAGCCCGGCCGCGGCCTCGCCCTTCAGGATGTACGGGTTCAGGTTGTCGAACCCGCCGATCCCCTCGTAGCGCACCGTGCCGCCCCTGGGCGCGGTCGGGTCGGCGTACTCGAAATGCGTGAAGTCCGGGCCGTACTTGAGATCGCCGTGCATGGCGAAGCCGTGCCCGACGGTGGTTTCCTGGGCGGAAGCGGAAGGAGCGAGCGTGGCCGCGAGAAAGACGAGGATTGCTCCGGCGGAAGCCTTGATCATGACGGGGCCGATCTTAACGCAACCGGCTGCCGCGTCACCCGCGCAGCCTCGACAGCGCCTCGGCGTGCACCGCGCGATCGCCCGCCGCGAGCACCCGTCCGTCCGAGCCGAGCGTGATCGGCGCGCCGTCCCAGTCGGTGAAGGTACCGCCGGCGTTGCGCACGACCGCCTCGAGCGCGGCGAAGTCGTGGGTGTCGAGCCCGGCGTCGGCGACCACGTCCATCAGGCCGGTCGCGACGAGCCCGTAGTTGACGCAATCGGCGCCGAAGCGGAGCCAGCGCGCGCCTTCCCGCACGCGCGCGAGCGCCGGGTCGACCGCGCGGGCGTAGTCGCCGGGGCCGCTGGTCGAGACGATCGCCGCGCTGATCGCGCGGCAGGGCCGCGTCGTCACGGCCGCGCCGTTGAGCCGGGTGCCGTGGCCGTCGGCGCCGATCCAGCGATCGCCGACGATCGCCTGGTCGATGACTCCGAGGACGGGACGGCCGCCGTGGGCGAGCGCGATCAGCGCGCCGAACACCGGCTTGCCGCTGACGAAGTCCTTGGTGCCGTCGATCGGGTCGAACACCCAGACGAATTCGGCGTCGGCGCGCTCCGGCGGATACTCCTCGCCGATCACGCCGTGGGCTGGATAGTTCGCCGCGATCAAGGCGCGCAGGGCGCGCTCGGTCTCCTTGTCGGCCACGGTCACGGGGCTGCCGTCCGGCTTGATCTCCATGGCCGGGTTGCGGCGATACCAGCGCCGGTGAACCTCGCCCGACGCGTCCGCGAGCCGGTGAGCGAAGGCGATGAACTCTTCGGGGCATGTCGTCATGCGCGGCACTCTGCCCGTCGGCCCGGCTCCAAATCAAGGGCGCAGGCGCGGATTTTACCGTTGCGCGCCGCTGCCCGAGCGGGAAAAGTGCCCGACCGCAAGGAGATCGAGGGTCGGGAGGCCGCGCTTGGCGATCAAAGCCGTCAGTTTCGACCTGTGGGACACCATCATCCACGACGACTCGGACGAGCCGAAGCGCAAGGCCAAGGGCCTGCGATCCAAGCGCGACGAACGGCGCCATCTGGTCCACGCCGCGCTCGAGCGCCAGGCGCCCATCCCGTTCGAGACCGTGAGCCTCGCCTACGACGTGGCGGATGCCGCCTTCAACAAGGTGTGGCGCGAGCACACGATCACCTGGACCATCGAGGAACGGCTCGGCGTGCTGCTCAAGGGCCTCGGCCGATCGCTGCCAGAGTCTTCTTTCGCCCAGGTCGCGCGGGCGCACCAGGAGATGGAGATCATCGTCGCGCCCGATGCCGTCGAAGGCATCGGCACGGCGCTCGCGACGCTCGGGCGGCGCTACAAGCTCGCCGTCGTCTCGGACGCGATCGTCAGCCCCGGCTGGGCGCTGCGCAAGCTGCTCGAAGGCCATGGGCTTGCCCGACACTTCGACGCCTTCGCCTTTTCCGACGAGGTCGGGCACTCGAAGCCGCACCCGGATATGTTCAACCACGTGGCGCGAGCGCTCGGCGTCGGGCTCGGCGAGATGGTCCACATCGGCGACCGCGAGCACAACGACGTCAAGGGACCGCGCGCGCTCGGCATGAAGGCGGTGCTGTTCGTGGCGACGCGCGCCACGGACCGCGCCGGCACGACGGCGGACGCGGTGTGCGAACGCCACGCCGACCTGCCGGCCATCATCGATCGTCTGGCGGGCTGAACCCGGGAGAGTCTTCATGGCCGCGTCCCCTCGCTTCCTCGTCATCGACGGCTACGGCAAGGACAGCCGCGACGAGCTCGCCGCCGGCGGCTGCTCGGTCGCTGGCGAGCTCTACGCCCGCTTGGTGCGCCGGCACGCACGCAACGCGGCGGTCGACATCCTCTATCCGTCCGATCCGGGCGCGAGCCTGCCCAAGGGCACCGGGCTCGCTGATTACGACGGCGTGTGCTGGACCGGGTGCAACCTGACCGCCTACGACGACAAGGACCAGCGCGTGCGCCGCCAGATCGAGCTCGTGCGCGAGATCTTCGAGATCGGCACGCCGAGCTTCGGCAGTTGCTGGGCGGCGCAGGTCGCCGTGGTCGCGGCCGGCGGCACCGTGCGCGCGAGCCCCAAGGGCCGCGAGATGGGGTTTGCCCGCAAGGTGCGGCTCACGCCCGAGGGCCGCGCGCACCCGATGTACGTCGGCAAGGCGAGCGTGTTCGACGCCTTCATCAGCCACGTCGACGAGGTCACGCACCTGCCGCCCGGCGCGCTGGCGCTGGCGTCCAACGGCTTCTCGGCGGTGCAGTCGGTCTGCGTGAGCTACGGCAACGGCACGTTCTGGGCGCCCCAGTACCACCCCGAGTACGACCTCCACGAGATGGCGCGGCTGACCTACTGCCGGATCCCCAAGCTCATGCAGCTCGGCTTCTTCCGCACCGAGGACCAGGCCCACGAGCACGTCGCCAAGCTCGAGGCGCTGCACCAGGACCCGGCGCGCTTCGACCTCGCCTGGTCGCTCGGCATCGACGAGGACGTCATGAACCCCAAGGTGCGCGAGATCGAGATCGCCAACTGGGTCGCCCACCAGGTGCTGCCGCGGCTGCGGTGATGAGATTGGTTCCTGCGCCCGCCTGATTAGCGTAGCCTTCGGGTGGATGATGCGAGGCGCGCGAGGTCGCTTGGCTCGGGCTTCTCAAGAATCGCTGTGCTTCATGAGGCTGCGCCTTGAGAACTGGCGCAACTTCACGCACGTCGACGTCGCGCTCCAGCGCCGGGCCTTCCTTATCGGTCCTAACGCTTCGGGCAAATCGAATCTGTTGGACAGCTTTTGGTTCCTGCACGACCTCGTCACGGTCGGTGGCGGCTTCCAGGAAGCTGTGGCGAAGCGCGGGGGCGTCTCGAAGCTTCGTTGCTTGGCGGCGAAGCGCTATCCGGTTATCGCAGTTCGCGTTGATATCGGCACGGCGAATGGCACCCCCGAATGGGAGTATGAGCTCAGCTTTACCCAGGACAATCGTCAGCGCCCCACGATAAAGAGCGAGGTTGTCCGCCGTTCGGGAGCCACGGTCCTTCATCGCCCCGATCTGGAAGACGAGAAAGACGCCGTTAGATTGCAACAGAGCTACATCGAACAGGTTAATGTGAACCGCGAGTTTCGATCGGTATCGGAATTCTTCCGAACGGTGCGCTATCTCCACATCGTGCCTCAGTTGGTCCGCGAGCCCGATCGCTATCAATCGCGCGGTCAGGACCCCTTCGGGTCTGATTTTCTGGAGCAACTTGCGGGAACTCCCGACAAGACGAGAAATGCGCGCCTACGCCGTATCGGCTCCGCCCTGAAGGTCGCTGTCCCACAACTCGAGAACCTGGAACTTGATCGCGATATCAAGGGAACGCCTCATTTGCGTGGGCGGTACAAGCATTGGCGGCCGCAAGGCGCATGGCAAACCGAGGAGCAGTTTTCGGACGGGACATTGCGCTTGCTTGGCCTGCTCTGGGCCGTACTCGATGGAACGGGTCCTTTGCTCCTCGAGGAGCCGGAGCTGTCGCTTCATCCCGATGTCGTGCGCCTTCTTCCGGCGATGTTCGCGACGATGCAAAGGCGAACCGGTCGGCAAGTACTGGTAAGTACGCACTCAGCCGATCTGCTGCGTGATGAGGGCATCGGTCTGGATGAAGTCCTTCTCTTGAAGCCGAGCACTGAAGGAACCGATGTGGTTCCCGCAATGCGGCTCGAACAGGCGCGTGCATTGGTGGAAGGCGGGGTTCCGCTGCCGGACGTCGTGTTGCCGGAGACCCGGCCACCGAGTCCGCAACAATTGTCGCTCTTCGGGAGTTGAGCGATGCCGTTTGAGCCGCCGGTGGACATCACCGTCGCGGTTGAAGGAATCGTGGATGAGGCGGTTCTGATTCGTGTCGCCTCTCATCTCGGGCTGCGGATCGGTACGATTCATGGGCGACGAGGAAAGGGAGCCCTCCTGCAAGCGCTATCCGGTTACAACAACGCTGCCCGCTTCGCTCCTTGGGCGGTCCTCATTGACCTCGATAGAGATTGTGACTGCGCTCCGCCCTGCCGAGAGCGCTGGCTGCCGGCGCCCACGAATAAGATGGTCTTCCGTGTTGCCGTGCGCGCCATTGAGTCCTGGTTGCTTGCCGATCGCGACCGGATCGCGGCGTTACTTGGCGTTCGGCAAGAGTTAGTGCCGAATGACCCGGACAGACTTGACGACCCCAAGGGCGCGCTCATTGGACTGGCGCGACGCTCACGTCGCGCGTCGCTGCGAAGAGACCTGGTTCCCCGAGAGGGCAGCGGACGTCGAGTCGGCCCTCTCTATCCGGCGCGCCTCATTGAGTTCGCGGGTGACATGGCCGAAGGCTGGAGGCCCGAGGCTGCTGAAAAGGCGTCCGAGAGTCTTGCTCGCTGCATGAGGGCCTTGCAAGACGCATTCGGGGCAAGAGCGTGACCACGACACTGCCCCCAAGAGTTATCGCTCTCGGCGCACTCGCCGTTCTCCTGGTGCTGGGGGGTCCCGCGCTCGCCGGGCCGGGCAGCGACCAGGAGGTCGGCCAGGAGTTCCGCCTCACCCCCGCCGACCTGCCGCCGCCCGGCGCGACCGAGAGCGTTTCCAACGGCGCCGAAACCATCGCGCGCCCGCCGGACGCCACGCTTCGGGTGCCGCCGGGCTTCGCGGTCAACCTGTTCGCCGACGGGCTCGGGCATGCGCGCTGGATGGTCGTGGCCGAGAACGGCGACGTCTTCCTCGCTCAGCCCCGCCAGGAGCGCGTCTCGATCCTGCGCGACGCCGACGGCGATGGCCGGGCCGAGCTCGTGCGCACCTTCCTCGACGGCATGGCCGGCCCGCACGGCCTCGCCATCCACGACGGATACCTCTACGTCGCAGATGTCCTGGGTATCTGGCGCGTTCCCTACCAAACCGGCGACGAGCGTGCGCGCGCGGAGCCCGAACCGGTCACCGCGGCGGGCGCCTTCGGCGGCACGCGCGGGCACTGGACGCGCAACGTCGTCTTTACCCCCGACGGCGCGCGTTTCTTCGTCGCCATCGGCTCCAGGGACAACGTCGGCGAGGAGGACCCGCCGCGCGCCACGGTCCAGGTGTTCGATGCCGACGGCGGCGGCCAGCGCACCTTCGCCGCCGGGTTGCGCAATCCGGTCGGCATCGCGTTCCACCCGGAGACGCGCGAGCTCTACGTCGTGGTCAACGAACGCGACGGGCTCGGCGACGGCCTGGTGCCCGACTACCTGACGCGGATCGAGGACGGCGATTTCTACGGCTGGCCCTACGCCTACAGCGGCCCGAACCCCGACCCGGACTACGGCGCGCGCCGCCCCGACCTGGTCGCCGCGACCAAGGTGCCGGACGTGCTGTTCGAATCGCACTCGGCGCCGCTCGGGCTCGCCTTCTACAATGCCGACCGGTTCCCGGCCGAGTACCGGGGCGATGCGTTCGTCGCGCTGCACGGCTCGTGGAACAAGAGCAAGCCGACCGGCTACAAGATCGTCCGCGTGCCGTTCGAGAGCGGCCGGCCGACCGGGGTCTACCGCAACTTCGCCGTCGGCTTCTGGTTGCGCGGCGAGGCCACGGCCGAGGTCTGGGGCCGCCCGGCGGGGCTGGCGATCGCCAAGGACGGCAGCCTGCTCGTCGCCGACGACGCGGGCGGCGCGATCTGGCGCATCGCCTACGTCGGCGCGCCATAAAAATGGGGTCAGAAAGAAATAGGGTCAGACCCCAATTTCGTAAGTGTCCGGAACTGCGTGAATTTTCAAACTGTAAAATGGGGTCAGAGTCACTACTGTCCGGTGGTTGCCGGGTGATTTTCTGCTAAACGTT
>JBBDQV010000128.1:0-30051 GCA_040905845.1 Alphaproteobacteria bacterium
GCGCTGATGGTGGCCGACAGGATCGGGCCACGGCGATGAAACCAATGGGCCGCGCCGCCGATCACGCCGACCAGGGGCTCGGGGCCGGGCGGCTCGGCATCGAGCCTGAAGTGGACGTTGACGATCGGCCTGAAGCCCCGCGGCACGCCGAGACCCGCGACGAGCGTGGCCGCGACGTGGCCGGGGACCGCGAGGATCACGGCGTCGGATGGACCGCATGGGACCTCGGCGCCGTCGAACCCAAGTGACGTCACACGACCTTCGTCCCGCTCGATCGCCCGCAGCCGGGCACCGAAGCGCGGCACCGTGCCGGCGCGAGCAAGCCGGGCCAACGCCGGCGCGACGAAGGTGTCGCCAAGCCCGGCCGCGGCGACGTGGATGCGCGCTGAGTCGGGGCCGCCGAGCAGCAGGCCGCGCACGACGGGGACGAGCAGGCGCGCCGAAGCCTCATGCGGCGCCGTGTTGAGCGCCGCCTCGGTCAACGGACGCCACAGCCGGTCCATGAGCGGGCCATTGCCGAGGCAGCCCGCCACCGTGGCATCGGCTGGTGCGCCGAACAGCCGGTAGAGCCTGAAGTACTCGTGCGCGCCGGTGCCGGGGATGCGGCGGGAGCGGAGCGCGACCCACCAGGGGAACGCGCCGCCGCCGATGCGCGCGCGCCAACGCTCGGCCGTGCCGAGGTCGATGAACGGCACGCCGTCCGCGCCGAGCGCGGCCAGGCGGTCGAGGGCGCCGATCCGGCCGAGGAAGCGGAACGCCGCCTGGTTGGCGCCGACCAGGACGTGGGTGCCGTTGTCGATACGGCAACCGAGCACAGCGTCATCGTAGCTGCGGCAGCGGCCACCGGCTTGGCCGGCCGCCTCGTAGAGAACGGTGCGGATGCCACTTTCCGCGAGCATAACCGCCGCCGACAGACCCGCGATCCCGGCGCCGACGACGTGGACGGTGCCGGCGGCTCGGCCGCTCACAGCACGGACCGCGCGACGCCCCGCAACGCGCACAGCACTCTGCCGGCCTTGGACAGGACGACGCGGCGGGCGAGCGGATCCTGCCGGCGCAGCAGCCTGGCCAACGCCTCGGCGATCACGACGATGACCGCGGCCTCGGCCCGGAAGCCGCGGCGGGCGAGTGATCGCGGCAAGGGCCGGGCGGCGGTCACCAGGCCATCGACACCATTGAGTGTGAGGTCGATGACGCGGCGGAGCGCGGGGCTCGATGTCGACGCGCCCAGCTCCTCGACCGAGCAGCCTTCGGCCTCGAGCCACTTGAGCGGCAGGTAGACGCGCTGGCGCAGCCGATAGTCGTCCTTGATGTCCTGCAGGTGGTTGAGGATCTGGAGCGCGGCGCAGAGCGCGTCCGAGGCCGGGTAGGCATCGGGCGATTCGCCGTGGCTGTCGATCAGAAAACGCCCGACCGGCGCCGCCGAGAACCGGCAATAGTTCAACAGGTCGCTCCACGTCCGGGTCGGATCGTTGCGCGCGTCGCGGGTGAACGCCTGCAGGAGCTGGCGCGCATAGAGCGGCGTAACGCCGGTGACCGCCAGGTCCGCGGCGAGCGCGGCGGCGGCATCCTCCGCCGAGTTAGTCGGCGGCTTGCCGTCGAGCGCGGCGCCGACGCCCGCGAGCCCAGCGAGCTTCGCCGCGCCATCAAGCGTCGGGCTGTCGGCGATGTCGTCGGCGGCGCGGGCGAAGGCGTAGAAGCGCAGGACATGCGGACGCACGTCCTCGGGCAGCAGCCAGGACGCCACGGGAAAGTTCTCGTCGCTCGTCGTCTTGCCTTCGATGACGACGCGGTTCAAGGGCGCGCTCGCTTCCTGGGCTCGGGGCGGCGATCATAGGCCACAGGTTCCCGCGTACCCAACCCTGGCGAGACGCCTTGGTCACCCGAACACCCCTGTCGCCCTGCGCCGAGCAGGTCCGCCGCAACGACCCGGACCGGTTTCTGACCGCGCTGTTCGCGCCGGCGGCGGTGCGCGAGGACCTGTTCGCGCTCTACGCGCTCAACGACGAGCTCGCCCGCGCCCGCGAGGCGGCGAGCGAGGCTTTGATCGGCGTCATGCGCCTGCAATGGTGGCGAGATGCGATCGAGGCGATCCATGCGGGCACGCCGCCACGCCACCCCGTGGCGCGGGCCGTCTCGGCAGGCGCGCCGCGCCGCGCCTGGCCGAAGGACGCGATCCTGGCCCTGATCGACGCTCGCGAGCGCGACTTCGCCGACGGCCCGCCCGAGAATCTCAGGGCTCTCGAGGACCATGTCGCGGCGACGGCCGGAGCGTTGGCGCTGCTCGCGCTGGCGACGCTCGGCATCGTGGACACCAGCGCGCGCCAAGCGGCACGCCATGCCGGCATCGCCTTCGGCCTCGCCGGGCTGATGCGATCCATTCCCGACCACGCCCGCGCGCGCCGCGTCCTGTTGCCGGCCAACGTCATGGCGCAGGAAGGGCTCGCGGCCGAAGACATCGGCCGGGAGCGCCGCCCGCGCGAATTGGCCAAGGTTGTCGCCAGCGTCTGCGAGGTCGCCGAGGCGCACCTCCTGGCCGCGCGCCGGCTGAGGAACGCGGTGCCGCGCGCCGCCGTTCCGGCGCTGCTGGTCGGCTCGCTCGCCGGGGCGGACCTCGCGGCCCTGCGCCGCGCCGGCTACGACCCGTTCGATCCGGCGCTGGCGCGCGGGGCCTTCGGCCGCCGGCTGACGGTCACCTGGCGGGCCGCGGTGGGCCGATATTAGGGCTGGCCGGGCGTTCGCGCCCCGGGCTAGCTTGCGCGCCGGAGGTGGTTCATGGGCGAGGTCGACGTCGTCATCGTCGGCGCCGGGGCCGCGGGGCTGGGCGCCGCCAAGCGGGCCGGGGAGCGCGGGCTCGGCTTCGTCGTGCTCGAAGCCGGCCATCGGATCGGCGGGCGCGCCTATGCCGAGGAGATCGCGCCGGGCGTGCCGTTCGATCTCGGTTGCCACTGGCTGCACTCGGCGAGCATCAACCCGTTCACGAAGATCGCCGACCAGCTCGGCTTCGCCTACGAGAACGACTTCGCCTGGGAGCGCAAGCTCCACGTCGATGGCCGTTGGGCGGCGGCCGAGGAGAGCACCGAGCGCGAGCGGTTTTTCGACGCCGCGTTCGAAGCGATCCATGCCGCCGGCGCGGCCGGCCGGGACGTCTCGTTCGCCGATGCGACCGAGCGCGACTCGCGCTGGACACCGTTCTTCGACTACGTCGCGTCGCTGATGGCGTCGGTTGATTCGGACCAGATCTCGGTGCTCGACAGCGTCAACTACAACGACACGGAGGAAAACTGGCCGGTCAGGGACGGCTACGGCGCGCTCGTCGCGCGTTGGGCGGCCGACGTGCCGGTCGCGCTCAACGCCCCGGTCGAACGGATCGCCTGGGGCGGCCGCCACGTCGAGGCGACGACGTCCAAGGGAACGGTGCGCGCGCGCGCCGCGATCGTCACCGTCTCGACCGGCGTGCTCGCCAACGGTTCGATCCGGTTCGATCCCGCGTTGCCCGAGTGGAAGCGAGGCGCGTACGAGGCGCTGCCGCTCGGCGTCCACAACCGAATTGGTATCGCGCTCGACCGCGATCCGTTCGGGCCGGACGTCGCGCGCGGTTTGATCCACGCCGACGCGGGCCACGAGCCCATGCATATCCAGATCAGGCCCTTTGGGCTTCCCTACGTCGTCGGCGTCACCGGCGGCCGGTTTGGCGCCTGGCTCGAGCGCGCCGGGGTCGGCGCCGCGGTCGATCACCTGGTGGGCCGGCTCAAGGCCGTGTTCGGCAACGACGTGGCCAAGGGCTTCGGGCGCTCGATCGTCACCGCCTGGGGCGGTGACCCGCTCACCTTCGGCAGCTATTCGGCCGCCACCCCAGGTACCGGCTGGAAACGCGCCGAGCTCGCCAAGCCGATCGACGGGCGCCTCTTCTTCGCCGGCGAGGCGACCTCGACCGAGTTCTTCGCGACGTGCCACGGCGCCATGCTCAGCGGCGTGCGCGCCGTCGACGAAATTCGCGCGAGCGCGTCGGCCGCGGCGCGTTGACCGGCGCGTTGACCGGCATGACACTGTATGCAGCGGGGCGTATCATGAGATCACGCCGGTCCGTTGCGGAGGTCGAGCCATGCGGCCACTGGTCGAATGTCTCCAGGACATGGAAGTCGATGTCCGGTTCGTCGAGGAGACGCCGCCGGGGCTGATCGTCGGCGCGGCGATCGATCGTCTCGCTCGGGGTGCCGAGCCGATACGCCTGCTCGCCGCCGCCGCCATCGCCGTCAGCCGCTCGACCGAACTGCCGCCCGATCACCACGGCGGCCCGGTGCATCCGGTCTGCGGGCTCCATCCGGTGCTGGCGCTGTCGCGCCGGCTCGGCGGCCGGGATTCTTGGGTGCCGATCGTCCAGAGCGTCGCCCTGGCCAACAGGCACGTACACAGCGACACCATGGGACCGACGGCGATGGCGGCGCTCGAACCGCTCGCCGTGACCGCCGACGACGCGGGCAAGGCCGACGTTCTCGACGCGTTGTGGACGCGCAAGCCGCTCGCGGCCGAGCGTCTCCTGCTCGGCGGATTGCGGAGCCTGCCGTCGGGCGAGGTGCTCGACCTCCTGCTCGACGTCGGCGTGCCGCGCAACGCGCTCGATGACCATTACTTCCTCTACCCCGTCTATGCGGCGCGCGCGCTCGACGCGCTCGGGTGGGACTGGGCGCCCGTGGTGCTGCGACCGTGCGTGCGCTACCTCGCCGGCAATCCGTTGCTCGATACGCCGGGCCGCGCGGGCACCTACGATTCCTACTATGCGGCCAACCTGGCCGCCTACCGGACGTTCCCCGCGATCGACGCGCTGATCGACGAGCAAGGTCTCGATCGCGCGGACCGGCGCATTGAGACCGGCGCCGACGAGGCCACGTCGATCGGGCGCCTGGGCGAGGCGATCGGGTCGCTCGACGACTACGAAGCGGTTCCGAGGACCGTGGCCGAGGCCATGGGGCGCGGCCTGTCGCTCCACGGCGCGGCCGAGGCGCTCTCGTACGGCGCCGGATTGCTGTCGCTCCGCTCGAACAGCGGCAATTTGTTCAACAGCCACTTCCACACCGGGATCAACGCGCGTCGCTGGTTGCTCGCGCGCGATGGGATCGGGCGCCGGACGCGCCTGCGCGCGCTCCTGTCGTGGAGCCAGGGGCCCGAGGTCCGGCTGATGCGCGACACCATGGTGTGGCCCGCCACGGCGACCGGCGAGACGCTCGCGGCCTTGCCTGACCAGGCGCCGGCGCTGCGCGCCGCGCTGGAGGCGTCCATACGTGCCGCCCCGGTGCTCGACCTGGATTCGAAGCCGGACCCTAACCACTTCCACCTGCCCGAGGACGTCCAGACTGTCATGGCGCTGGCCCAGCGCCACGAGTCGCGGGGCTTCGACGCGGCGCCGATCTTCGCCGACCTCGCGCGCCTGACCGCGACCGATGACGCCTCCGAGATGCACGCTTACAAGCTGCAGCAGGCGGCCTACGAGGAATACCAGGCGACGCGCGCGCCGTTCCGCTGGGTCCATCTGGCGAGCGCGGCCAAGCACGCGTTCTGCTGCTTCTCGTTCCGCCCCCACGCGGTGTTCGACCAGGCGCGCGAATTCATCGCCGCCGAATAGGCGTCCCGGGAAGGCGCATGGCGAACCTGGGCCCGAAGCGGCGCCTCGCGGCGATCTTCAGCGCGGACGCCGAAGGTTTCAGCCGCTTGATGGGTGCGAACGAGGAGGGGACGCTCGCCCTGCTGGTCGCCTCCCGCGCACTGATCGACGTGAAGCTCGCCGAGCATGGTGGCCGAGTGGCCGGCTCCGCCGGCGACAGCGTCCTGGCCGAGTTCACCAGCGCCGTCCAGGCCGTCGCCTGCGCGGTTGCCCTCCAGCGCGAACTCGCGGAGCGCAACGCGGCACTTTCGGAGGATCGGCGGATGGCGTTCCGCATCGGCATCAACCTTGGCGACGTGATCGTCGAGGGCGACACGATCTTCGGCGACGGGGTCAACGTCGCGGCGCGGCTCGAAGCGCTCGCGGAACCGGGCGGGGTCTGCGTTTCGCGCGGCGTCTACGATCAGGTCAAGGGCAAGCTGCCGCTGAGTTTCGCGTATCTCGGCGAGCAGCGACTCAAGAACATCGCCGAGCCGGTGCGGGCGTACCGGGTCGACATCGTCGTGGCCGCGGACGCCGCAGTTGGGCAGGGCTCCGGCTCGGACCGGTCGCCCTTCGACCACCCGGTGATCGCCGTGCTGCCGTTCGTGAACATGTCGGGCGATGCCGAGCAGGAATACTTCAGCGACGGCATCACCGAGGACATCATCACCGAGCTCGCGCGCTTCAAGAGCCTCGCGGTGATCGCGCGCAACTCCTCGTTCGCGTTCAAGGGCAAGTCCGTCGACGTCAAGGAGATCGGCCAAAGGCTGGGCGCGCGGTTCATCGTGGAAGGCAGCGTGCGCAAGGCGGGCAACCGCATTCGAGTCACGGCGCAGCTGGTTCAGGCGGGGACCGGCGAGCACATCTGGGCGGAACGCTACGACCGCGGGCTCGAGGACGTCTTCGCCGTCCAGGACGAGTTGACCCAGGCCATCGTCGGCGCGCTGCCGGTGCGACTGAGCGACGCGGCGCTGGCGCGTTCGCGCAGGGCGCCGCCGGAGAGCCTGACCGCGTACGATTGCTTTCTGCGCGGCCGCTGGGCGGGATGGAACGGTAGCGCCGCCGAGGCGCTCGAGTTCCTGCGGCGGGCCATTTCGATCGATGCGGGTTTGGCGAGCGCGCACGCCCAACTCGCTGCGTTCTACGCTTATGGGGTCTGGACCCTCGGCATCGAAATCGACGACCTGATCGTCAAGGCCCGACGACACGCCGAACTGGCACTTTCGCTCGATGGCGGTGATCCGTTTATCCAGACGTTTGCCGCGATGACCTATGCACTTTGCGGCGACCACGATCTCGCGGGAATCCTCAGCGAACGGGCGATCGCCCAAAATCCGAACGACATCTATGCCATCCATACCCGCGGCGTCGTCCTTACCGCGCTGGGCGACGCAGCCAAGGGACTTGAATGGATATTGAGGGTGGAAAGTCTCGATCCGATTTCTCCCGAGAGCGCGCGTCACGACAGCATCATGGAAGGTCATTACGCTTTGCGCCGCTACGACGAGGTGGTCGCGACATTTCAAAGATGGCGCGCGCCGAGCTTCCATGCCTACCCCACGCTTGCGGCGGCCCATCCCCAGGCGGGTCGCGCGGGCGAGGCCCGCGCCGCCGCCGCCGCCTACCTGAAGCGATTGCCACCCGGCTACGACCGGATCGGCGCGCTGCGTGCCTATGCGCGCATGTACAAGCGACCGGAGGACAAGGAGAACTGGCTCACGGGCTTCCGCAAGGCCGGGCTGCTCGACTGATACTGGCGGCTCCTGTCGCTGACTTCTGCATATGGCGGACGTCATGGCGAGGAGGGCGCAGCCCGACGCGGCCATCCAGGATTCGCACAGAGCCGCGTGGTGGCCGCTGGATCGCTTCGCCTTCGGCTCGCGATGACGCGCCGAAAGGAAGCGGACGGGTCAGCATCAAGGGCCGATGGTATGAGCTTCACGCCGCCCGGCGCTCGCCGAGCCAGTGTCCGAAGTCCGCGCGGGCGCGGGCGATCAGCGCGGCGCGCCGCTGCGACTTGGGCAGTTCGCGGTCGAGTGGCGGGAACAAGCCGAAGTTGACGTTCATCGGCTGGAAGCTCGCCGCGTCCGCGCCGTGGGTGATGTGGGCCAGGAGCGCGCCGATCGCCGTCGTGGACGGCGGCACCGCGACCGCCGCGCCCAGGCGTTCGGCCGCGGCGAGGCGCCCGGCGAGGAGCCCGATCGCCGCGCTCTCGACATAACCCTCGACCCCGGTGATCTGGCCGGCGAAGCGAAGGCGCGGCGTCGCCTTCAGCCGGAGGGCGCCGTCGAGCAGCTTCGGGCTGTTGAGGAAGGTGTTGCGGTGAAGCCCGCCGAGCCGAGCGAATTGCGCCTCGGCCAGCCCCGGAATGGCCCGGAAGACGCGGACCTGCTCGCCGTGCTTCAGCTTGGTCTGGAACCCGACCATGTTGTAGAGCGTGCCGAGCGCGTTGTCCTGGCGCAGCTGGACGACGGCCCACGCCCGGCGGCCGGTGCGCGGGTCGGTCAGGCCGACCGGCTTCATCGGTCCGAAGCGCGGCGTGTCGCGGCCTCGCTCGGCCATCACCTCGATCGGCAAGCAGCCCTCGAAGTAGGGCGTGTCCTTCTCCCAATCGCGGAACGGCGCCTTGTCGCCGGCGAGCAGGGCGTCGATGAAGACTTCGTACTGGTCGCGGTCGAGCGGGCAGTTGACGTAGTCGGCGCCGTCGCCCTTGTCCCAGCGCGACTGGCGCCAGGCGACGGAGAAATCGATCGACTCGGCGTGAACGATCGGCGCGATCGCGTCGAAGAAGGCGAGCGAGTCCTCGCCGGTCAGCGCGCGGATCGCCTGGGCGAGGGCGGGCGAGGTGAGCGGGCCGGTCGCGACGATGACCGAGTCCCAGTCCGCCGGCGGCAAACTTGCGATCTCGGTCCGATCGACGGTCACCAGCGGCTCGGCCAATAGCGCCGCCTCGACCGCCGCGGCGAATCCCACGCGGTCGACCGCCAGCGCCGCGCCCGCCGGCACCCGGTTGCGGTCGGCGGCGCCGAGCACGAGCGAGCCAGCCCGCCTCAGCTCCTCGTGCAGCAGGCCGACGGCGTTGGTCTCGGCATCATCGGAGCGAAACGAATTCGAGCAGACCAGCTCGGCGAGCGTGCCGGTGACGTGCGCCTCGGTCGTGCGCCGGGGCCGCATCTCGTGGACGACGACGGGTACGCCCGCGCGCGCGGCCTGCCACGCCGCTTCGGACCCGGCCAGCCCGCCGCCGATGACGTGGATCGGGCGCGGATCAGACGGCATCGAGTCGCCGCTCCATACCGCTCAGCCAACGGCCGAACAGCCAGACACGCGCCTTCCGGCTCCCCAGGGCCGCCAGCACCATGTCGCGCACCCGTGCAATGCCGCGCTCACGCATCGTCGTCATGGCGGGTAAACTAGCACGGCCGAAGGACCCGATCAGGGCCCGCGACGGCGACGGAGCGTGTCCATGAACGACGAAATAGGAACGGCGGGGCGGCAGGCCGGGCTGCGCTTCGCGTGCGTGCTCGACGGCGCCGGGAACTGCCGCGAGCTCGATTGGGACGGCGTGCGTCGGTGGCAGCCCGAGGACGGCGTGCTCTGGCTTCACCTGGAGCGGAACGATCCGACCGCGCAAGGCTGGCTGATGGACGAGAGCGGCGTCGACTCCTTGTCGTGCCGGGCCCTGCTCGCCGAGGAGTCGCGCCCGCGCGTCGAGGACGTCGGCGACTGCCTCATGGTCGTGCTGCGCGGGGTGAACCTGGGGATCGACGACGATCCCGACGACGTCTCGCCGGACCAGGATCTGGTGCCCATCCACATCTGGGCCGAGCCGTTTCGGCTGATCAGCCTACGCGACAAGGGCCATCATCTGATCGCGCTGCGCGACATCCGCGAAGCGCTGGCCCAGGGTCGAGGTCCGAGCAACACCGGCGGCCTGCTGGTCAAGCTGTCGGAAAAGCTCGTCAAGTACGCCGAGCCCATCGTCGACCAGCTCGAGGCGTCGATCGAGGACATGGAGGATCGATTGCACGAGCTCGAACCAGCCGGGGTTCGCGCGCAGCTCGCCGACGTGCGCCACGCCGCGGTCGAGCTCAGGCGCTACCTCGCGCCGCAGCGCGAGGCGCTGATCCATCTGCAGGCCGAGGAGGCCGCCTGGCTCACGCGCAAGAACCGCCTGCACCTGCGCGAGTGCGCCGATCGCGTCGCGCGTTACGTCGAGAGCCTGGATGCGATCCGCGGCCGCGCCACGATCCTGCACGAAGACCTGACCGCGCTGGCCACCGAGAAGATCGCCAAGGCCTCGCACCGGTTCTCGATCCTGGCCGCGGTGATCCTGCCGCCCAGCCTGATCGCCGGCATCTTCGGCGCGAACCTGGGCGGCATCCCGGGGGCCAGCAAGCCATGGGCGTTCGCGATCCTGTGCCTGATCGTGCTCGTTATCGTCCCGCTCGAGCTGTGGCTGCTCAAGCGGCTCAAGTGGTTCTGAGCCGTCTCCGGCGAAGGGCGACCAGGCTCGCGAGGGCGCCGAGCGCGAGCATGCCGAGGCCTGCGGGCTCGGGGACCGGGCGCACGAAAACGCCGTTGAAGGCACCGATCGGGCCGCCGTTCGTGATGACGGAGCCGTCGCTGGGCCCCATGGCGATCAGCCCCGCGATCACGCCGTCGATCCAGGAATTGAACGCCGAGACGCGGCTATGCCCTGACAGGTCGCCGTAGTCCGAATCGAGCACGCCATCGAGAAACGCCCAGCCGAACGAATGCACGCCGGCGAGGAACGTCTTCGTGCCGACCGAGATGAACAAGCCGCCGCCGCTGTCGCCCTTCGCGATCAGGAACTCGCGGCTGAGCGGCGTGGCGCTGCCCATCGAATTATCGGCCGACTTTCCAGAGTCGAAGTCCGAGAGCAGAATGCGGTTCATCTCGCCCTCGGTCATCAGCACGGCGTCGATCTTGTTGTGGCCGGCGCGCTTCTTCTGATCGAACGTGGTGGCGCCCGTCAGGCCCGTCCCGGTCATGCCGTAGCCGACCGAGACCCCCGTTTTGCCGAATTCGCTGGTCCCCTTGTAGCGCTTCGCCGCAGCGACCCCGGTCGCGGCGGTGAGATCGACGTCGAAGCGCATCAGGCCGAGGTCATAACCGGCCAACAGATCGCCGTCCCAATCGGGGAACGCCACCCATTCGCTGGCCGTGAAGGTCTGGCCGCCGAGCTTGAACGAGAGCGATGTCGCATCGTCGACGACATGGGCGGCGGTCAGCACCCAATGGCTCCCGATCAGCGTTCCCGAGGCGAAGAACTTCGTCGATGCCGTGGTGCCGGTGACCTGGCCGACGCTCTTGTATTTCGCGTTCGCGCCGAGCGAGAGATAGAGGCTGTCGGCCACGTCGTGGCGTATGACGCCCGCCGACGCGGTCGTGGTCACACCAGCGAACGCAAGCAGAACCAGCGCCGAAACCAGCGTTCTCGAGGCCATGCGAACACCTCCCGCAACGACGGCCTGAGCCCGGCCCTGGCGCTTTCCCCCCCTTGGCGCGAGAGACGTGACCTTTAAGTCGCCATTAACTAAGCAGATGTCGTGCCAACCCGGGATTCGGCCTGGGTTTCGTTGTGTTTCAATGGCTTGGGTCGGGCCGCACAGGGAGCGCCGGAGCAGGTCTGTAAACTTCTCCGACAGTCAAGGGGTCGGCGACTCGGGAAGTCGTGCCAGGGACGCGTCGGTACGGATCACGCCCGCTTGCGCTTCCGGCCGCGCGCGCGATCGAGGTAGGCGGCGAGGTATTGCCCGGTGAAGCTCGCGGGCGCGGCGGCGACCTGCTCGGGCGTGCCCTCGGCGACCAGGCGTCCGCCCTTGTCGCCGCCACCGGGGCCCAGGTCGATGATCCAGTCGGAGGTCTTTATAACCTCGAGGTTGTGCTCGATGACAATGACCGTGTTGCCGGTCTCGACCAGGGCGTGCAGCACCTCCAGCAGCTTGCGCACGTCCTCGAAGTGGAGCCCGGTGGTCGGCTCGTCGAGGATGTAGAGGGTGCGCCCCGTGGCGCGGCGCGACAGCTCCTTGGCCAGCTTGATGCGCTGCGCCTCGCCGCCCGACAGGGTGGTCGCCGCCTGGCCGACCTTGATGTAGCCGAGCCCGACCCGCTGCAGCGTGACAAGCTTGTCCCGGATCGTCGGGACGGCCTGGAAGAACTGGGCGCCTTCCTCGACCGTCATGTCGAGAACGTCGGCGATCGATTTGTTCTTGAAGTGGATTTCTAGCGTCTCGCGATTGTAGCGCTTGCCCTTGCAGGCATCGCACTGGACGTAAACGTCGGGCAGGAAGTGCATCTCGATCTTGATCAATCCGTCGCCCTGGCAGGCCTCGCAGCGGCCGCCCTTGACGTTGAACGAGAAGCGGCCCGGCTTGTAGCCCCTGGTTTTGGCCTCGGGCAGGCCGGCGAACCAGTCGCGCATCGGCGTGAAGGCGCCGGTGTAGGTCGCCGGGTTCGAGCGTGGCGTCCGGCCTATGGGCGACTGGTCGATGTCGACAACCTTGTCGAGGCGCTCGATGCCGTCGATGCGGTCGTGCGCCATGGGCTGCTCGCGCGCGCCGTTGAGCGCCTTGGCGACGGCGCGATAGAGCGTCTCGATGATCAGGCTCGACTTGCCGCCGCCCGAGACGCCGCTGACGCAGGTGAAAGTGCCGAGCGGGATGCGCGCGGTGACGCCCTGCAGGTTGTTGGCGCGCGCGCCGACGATCTTGAGCCACTGGCCCTTGTGGCCGGCGCGGCGCCGGTCGGGCAGGGGGATTTCGCGCCGACCGGTCAGATATTGGCCGGTCAGGCTGTCGGGGTTCGCCTTGACGTCGGCCGGCCGGCCCTGGGCGACGATGTGCCCGCCGTGCTCGCCCGCGCCGGGCCCCATGTCGATCACGTGGTCGGCGGACATGATGGCTTCCTCGTCGTGCTCGACGACGATGACCGTGTTGCCGAGGTCGCGCAGCCGCTTCAACGTGTCGAGCAGTCGGTCATTGTCGCGCTGGTGCAGCCCGATCGATGGCTCGTCGAGCACGTAGAGCACGCCCGTGAGGCCCGAGCCGATCTGCGAGGCGAGCCGGATGCGCTGGCTCTCGCCGCCCGACAGCGTGCCCGAGTTGCGCGCGAGCGTCAGGTAATCGAGCCCGACCTTGTTGAGGAAGCCGAGGCGGGCGTTGATCTCCTTGAGGATTCGCTCGGCGATCGCGCGGCGCTGCGCGGTCAGCTCCTTGTCGAGGCCGCCGAACCACTCGGCCGCGTGGGCGACCGAGAACTGGGCGACCTCGCCGACGTGCCGGCCGCCGACCTTGACCGCGAGCGCCTCGGGCTTCAGGCGAAAGCCCGCGCAGGTCTCGCACGTCGCGTTGCCGAGGAAGCGCCCGAGCTCCTCGCGCACCCACTCGCTCTCGGTCTCGCGCCAACGCCGGTCGAGGTTGGGCAGCACGCCCTCGAACGGCTTGTGGGTCTCGTAGGCGCGCAAGCCGTCGTCGTAGCGCATGGTGATCGGCGTGTCGCCCGAGCCGTGCAGGATCGTCGCGCGCACCTTCTCGGGCAGGTCGTCCCACGGCACGCTCGCGCTCGCCTTGAAGTGGCGGCAGATGCTGTCGAGCGTCTGGCTGTAGTAGGCCGAGGACGAGTTGGCCCACGGCGCCACCGCGCCGTCGCGCAAGGATAGCCTCGGCTCGGGCACGACCAGGTCCGTGTCGAAGAACAGCTTGGTGCCGAGTCCGTCGCACGCCGGGCAGGCGCCGTAGGGGTTGTTGAACGAGAATAGCCTGGGCTCGATCTCGTCGATGGTGAAGCCGGAGACCGGGCACGCGAACTTGGCCGAAAACGTCGTCGTCTCGGCCGAGTCGGCGTTCTCGACGAAGACCAGGCCGTCGGCGAGACCGAGCGCCGTTTCGAGCGAATCGGCAAGTCGGGTCTCGAGCCCGGCGCGCACGACCACGCGATCGACCACGACGGAGATGTCGTGCTTGCGCTTCTTGTCGAGCGCGGGCGCGTCCTCGATCGGGTGCACCTTGCCGTCGATCTTGACCCGCTGGAACCCGCGCTTCATCAGCTCGGCGAGCTCCTTGCGGTACTCGCCCTTGCGCCCGCGCACGATCGGCGCGAGCAGCATAAGCCGCGTGCCCGCCGGCATCGCCATGACCCGGTCGACCATCTGGCTCACGGTCTGGCTCTCGATCGGCAGCCCGGTGGCCGGCGAGTAGGGCACGCCGACGCGCGCCCACAACAGCCGCATGTAGTCGTAGATCTCGGTGACCGTGGCCACGGTCGAGCGCGGGTTCTTCGAGGTCGTCTTCTGCTCGATCGAGATGGCCGGCGACAGCCCCTCGATCGACTCGACCTCGGGCTTCTGCATCAGCTCGAGGAACTGGCGCGCATAGGCCGACAGGCTTTCGACATAGCGGCGCTGGCCCTCGGCGTAGATGGTGTCGAAGGCGAGCGATGACTTGCCCGAGCCCGAAAGCCCGGTGATCACGACCAGGCTGTCGCGCGGCAGGTCGACGTCGATGCCCTTCAGGTTGTGCTCGCGCGCGCCGCGGATCTTAATGAACGACTGCATCGATGTTCCGGTGATGTTCGCGGCGCGCACTATAGGCGACGGACCCCGCGCGAGGGAACCATCACGACGATCGACAGCGAACCGCATCCTCGTGCTTCGACAAGCTCAGCATGAGGACCGACGAAAAACCTTCCTCACCCTGAGCTTGTCGACGGGTGAGGCCCGCGGGCCGGCGCGTCGCCAGACGCTGTGTTGGTCGCCAACGGCACCGTCAGCGTCGCCCTGAGTCCCGGCGCGTTGTCCTCCAGCGTCAGCGCGCCGCCGTGCAGCCGGGCGACGGCGTGGACCAGGCATAGCCCGAGGCCGCTGCCGGGGGTGGTGCGGCTCGAGTCGAGGCGGACGAAGCGCTCGACGGCGCGGCCGCGCTCGGCCTCGGCGATGCCGGGCCCGTCGTCGGCGACCGTCACGGCCGCGCCGCTCTTGGTCGCGGCCACCGACACCGTCACGTGGCCACCTGGGGACGTGTACTTGATCGCGTTGTCGAGCAGGTTGGCGACTGCCTGCGCCAGCAGGTCGCCATGGCCTCGCACCTGGACCGACCCGCCGGCGTCCAGCGCGAGCGCGAGCGACTTCTCCTCGGCGAGCGGGCGGTAGAGCTCGACCGCGTCGGTGACGACCACGCCGAGATCAATATCCGCCATCGATTCCGGCAGCGTCGCCTCGGCGCTCGCGATCGTCAGCAGGGCGTTGAAGGTGGCTATGACGGCGTCGGTCTCGATCAACGCGCGCTCGATCGACTCGCGGCGCGGATCGCCCTCGGCCAGGCCGCGCAAGGCGTCCTCGAGCCGGCCGCGCAGCCGGGTCAGGGGCCGGCGCAGGTCGTGGGCGACGTTGTCGGCGACCTCGCGCATGGCGTGCAGCAGGCGGTCGATCTCGGCGAGCATGGCGTTGAGCCGTGCGCCGAGCCGATCGAACTCGTCGTCCCGCGCCCGGAGCGGGATGCGCCCCGACAGGTCGCCGGCCATGATCGTGGCGGCCGTTCGCTCGATCGCCGCGATGCGGCCGAGCACGCGTCGGGCCAGCACGTAGCCACCGCCGAGGCCAAGGGTGACGGTCGCGACGAGCACCCACAGCAGCGCCTCGATGATCGCGCGGTCGAACACGACGCGCTCGCGCAGGTCGCGGCCGACCAAGACCCGGAAGCCGCCCGGCAGGTCGAAGACGCGCGCGCGGGCGCGCGCCGGCTCGGCGCCGCCAGCCTCGATGCGTTGGAGCTCGAACAGGACCCAGGGGCCGTCGCGCTCGATCTCGCGCGGCCAGCCGGTCAGGTTGCCGGCGACCGGGCGCCCCGCGGGGTTGATCAGCAGATAGAGCGTGTTGCGGCCCCGCTCGTCGGCCAACCGCCCGCGGATCTCGTTGACGAGGCCGGGCAGCCCGTTGCCCTGGAACTCGTGGCCCAGGCCCTCCGCCTCGGCCGTGATCGCGGCGTCGGCTTCGCTGTCCAGGACGTCGCCGGTGCGCACGTAGAGGAAGCCGAGCAAGGCGAGGGCCGAGGCGCCGAACGCCGCGGCATAGAGCAGCGTCAGCCGGAAGACCGAGCTCTGGAGCGGGCTAATCGGCCGCACGCAGACAGTATCCGGCGCCGCGCACCGTATGGAGCAGGGGGCGGTCGAACCCCTTGTCGATCTTGCCCCTGAGCCGGCTGATGTGGACGTCGATGACGTTGGTCTGCGGGTCGAAGTGGTAGTCCCAGACGCCTTCGAGCAGCATGGTGCGCGTGACCACGCGGCCCGCGTGGCGCATCAGAAACTCGAGCAGCTTGAACTCGCGGGGCTGGAGCTCGATGGTCGCGCCGCCCCGGGTCACCGCGCGGGTCAGCAAGTTCATCTCGAGGTCGGCGACGGCCAGGCGCGTCACGATCTCCGACGGCGGCGGGCGCCGCATCAGGGCCTCGAGGCGCGCGAGCAGCTCGGCGAAGGCAAACGGCTTGGTCAGATAGTCGTCGCCGCCGGCCTTGAGCCCGCGCACCCGTTCATCGACCCGGGCGAGCGCGCTGAGCACGAGCACCGGCGTGCCGACCCCCGAATCGCGCAGCGCGCGGATGACGGCGAGCCCGTCGAGCTTGGGCAGCATGCGGTCGGCGATCATCGCGTCGTAGGTGTTCTCGGTGGCCATGAACAGCCCGTCGCGGCCGTCCGCCGCCCGATCGACCGTGTAGCCGCTCTCGGTCAGGCCCTTGACCAGATAGCCGGCGGTTTCGTCGTCGTCCTCGATGACCAGAACGCGCATTCCCGGCGATGTTCGTGGTGGTGTTGGCTCGATTCGTCGCGCCGGCACCGGGGGCGCGTCAAGCGCGCCGCCGGCGCCGTAAGACAAGCGAGGCAAGGACGCTACGCCTTGACGACGGGCACCGCGACGAAGTGCGCATCGCCGTTCCGCTCGACCAGCATCAGGACCGAGGCACGCTTCTCAGCCACGGCCTGGTCCACTAGTTTGACCACCTGATCGGGGCTGGTCACCTCGTGCTGGGCGACCTGGACGATCAAGTCGCCGGGGCGCAGGCCGCGCTCGGCGGCCGGCCCGGCCGGGTCGACGCCGGTCACCAGGACTCCCGTCGCCTCGTCGCCGAGTCCGAACCGCCGGCGCGTCTCGTCGTTGACCTGGGCGAGCGCGAGGCCGAGGCGTCCTTGCTCCGCCGGCTGGGCGGCGCTTTCATTCACAGCGACCTGCTGGCCGGTATCCCGTTCGGCGATGACGGCGTCCAGCGTCCGCTCCTTGCCATCGCGCACGACGCCGATGCGCACCTTCTGGCCCGCGGTGGTCGTGGCGACCAGGCGCGGCAGGTCGCGCATGGTCGCGACCGGCTGCCCGTCGTACGTGACGATCACGTCGCCCACCTGGACGCCGGCGGCGACCGCGGGGCTGTCGGGCATGATGCTCGCGACCAAGGCGCCCCGCGTCTCGTCGAGGCCCAGGCCCTCGGCGATCTCGGGCGTGACCTCCTGGATCTGCACGCCGAGCCAGCCGCGCTCGACATGGCCGTCGTCGATCAGGTCGGCGACGACGGTCTGGGCCAGCTCCGAGGGGATGGCGAAGCCGATGCCGACGCTGCCGCCGCTCGGGCTGTAGATCGCAGAGTTGATGCCGATGACCTTGCCGTTCCCGTCGAACGTCGGGCCGCCCGAGTTGCCCTGGTTGATGGGAGCGTCGATCTGCAGATAGTCGTCGAGCGGCCCGTTGCCGAGGTCGCGGCCGCGCGCGGACAGGATGCCCGCCGTGACCGTGCCGCCGAGGCCGAACGGATTGCCGACCGCGAGCACCCAGTCGCCGACGCGAACCGCGCCGGAATCGCCCCAGGCTACGGCGGTCAGGGGATGATCGGTCTCGACCTTGAGCACCGCGAGGTCAGTCGCGGGGTCGGCCCCGACCAGGGTCGCCGGAAGCTCGGTGCCGTCCTCGAGCGTCACCGTGATCGCGTCGGCGCCGTCGATGACGTGGTTGTTGGTCACGACATAGCCGGCCGGATCGACGACGAAGCCCGAGCCGAGCGCGCGCGCCTCGTCGCCCGGTCTCCCCGGCTGGCCCTGGCCATGGAAGTAGCGCTTGAAGAACTCACCGAACAACGAGCCCTCGGGGACGTCGAACGGCACCGGCGGCGCCTCGGCCGCCGCGACATGGTGGACGGTCGAGATGTTGACGACGGCCGGCGTGACCTCGGCGGCGAGGTCGGCGAAGCCGTCGGGCATGGCGTGGGCGACGCCGAAGGGCAGGGCAAGCGCGCTGGTTCCCGCCACCAGGGTCGCGGCTAACATGGTCTTGGTCATGGCTGTGCTCCGTGGTCGGGGAGCCCGAACAGGACTCCGTCGGCCTCCAACATGGGTACCCGCGCCTTCCACGGCCCCTAACGGTTCGTGACATCCCTGTAAGGTTGCCAGTGGCCAGAAGACTTCGAATCCGATTAAATCGCCGGTCTCGGGTGCGAGAGTTGCGGGAGGTGGGACCATGGCCGGCAGTGTCAACAAGGTCATTCTGATCGGCAATCTGGGGCGCGACCCGGAGGTCCGCCACCTCAATGACGGCCGGCCGGTGTGCAACCTCAACCTCGCCACGTCCGAGTCCTGGAAGGACAAATCGAGCGGCGAGCGCAAGGAGCGCACCGAGTGGCACCGCGTCGTCATCTTCAACGAGCGGCTGTGCGAGGTGGCGCAGAAGTTCCTGCACAAGGGCTCCAAGGTCTACATCGAGGGCCAGCTCCAGACCCGGAAATGGACCGACCCGCAGGGCCAGGAGCGCTACTCGACCGAGGTCGTGCTGCAACAGTTCCGGGGCGAACTCACCATGCTCGATGGCCGCCCCGGTGGCGGCGGCGAGGATCGTGCCGAGCAGGAAAGCGGCGGCCCGGAGCGGGGTGGCGGACGTGCGCGCGGCGGCGGACCGCAGGGCCAGGACGAGCTCGACGACGACATCCCGTTCTGAGGCGCGGCGGATCCAGGATGTCCTCGCGTCGGCCGAGGCAGACGTTCAAGGACGCGCTCGCGGTCGTGTGCGCGCTGACCCCGAGCTATCCCGTCTACTGCGTCAAGCCCACCGTGCTGGAGGCCAGCGCGCGCCGGTTCCTCGAGCTGTTCCCTGGCCGCGTGCTCTACGCCATCAAGTGCAACCCGCACCCGCGCGTCGTCCAGGCGCTCTACGACGCGGGCATCCGGCACTTCGACACCGCGTCGCTGCCCGAGATCGCCCAGGTGCGCGAGATGTTCAGCGACGCCGAGCCCTACTTCATGCACCCGGTCAAGGGCCGCGCGGTGATCCGCAGCGCGCGCGAGGTCTACGGCGTGCGCCAGTACGTGATCGACCACGAGAGCGAGCTTACCAAGCTGCTCGACGAGGCGGGCGGCGAGGGACTCACCGTCGTCGTCCGCGTACAGACGCCGAAGACCGAGGCGCTCTATGACCTCTCGGCCAAGTTCGGCGCCCCGCCAGAGGAGGCGGTGGTGCTCCTCAAACGCGTCGCCAAGGAGGGGCTGACCGCGGGCCTCGCCTTCCACGTCGGCTCGCAGTGCACGACCCCGCTCGCCTACACCAAGGCGATGGAGCTGGCCGGCGAGGTCATCGCGGCCGCGGGCGTGCCGATCCACGTGCTCGACGTGGGCGGCGGTTTCCCGGCCGCTTACCCCGGCACCCAGGCGCCGCCACTCGAGGTCTACATCGACGAGATCGTGCGCGCCGCCAAGGCGCTCAAGCTGCGCAACGACTGCGTGCTGATGTGCGAGCCCGGCCGGGCCATGGTGGCCGACGGCATGTCGCTGATCGTCCAGGTGCAGCTGCGCAAGGACGGCCAGATCTACATCAACGACGGGCTCTATGGCGGACTTAGCGAGACTAAGGTCGCCAACATCATGCTGCCGGCGCGCGCGATCCGGCTCGACGGCGGCTTGAGCGAGCGGACGGCGCCGTTCATCCTCAATGGGCCGACCTGCGATTCGGTCGACGTGCTGCCCAATCCGTTCCGGCTGCCCGAGGACATCCGCGAAGGCGACTGGATCGAGCTCGAGCAGGTCGGCGCGTACAGCAACGCCAACGCGACCCGGTTCAACGGCTTCTTCACCGACACCTTCGTCGAGCTCGATGGCGCCGATGCGTAGCGCGTCCGCCGAGGTCGCCCTCGCCGAAGCCCCGGTGCGCATCGCCTACACGGACTGGGGCGATCCCCGCGCGGCGCGCACGATCGTCTGCGTGCACGGGCTGACCCGGCATTGCCGCGACTTCGACGCGCTGGCCGAGGTGCTCGCGGCCGACGCGCGGGTGATCTGCCCGGACATGCCCGGCCGGGGCGGCAGCGCGTGGCTCGCCGATCCGGCGGGCTACGCCGGGCCGACCTACGTCGCGGTCGCCCAGGGGCTGCTCCTGGCGCTCGGCATCGCGCGCATCGGCTGGGTCGGCACGTCGATGGGCGGGATCGTCGGCATGCTGCTCGCGGCGGCGCCCGGGACGCCGATCGAGCGCATGGTCGTCAACGACATCGGGCCGTTCATCCCCAAGGCCGCGCTCCAGGCGATCGCGGCTTACGTCGGCGAGCACCCGCGCTTCGCCGACCTCGACGAGGCCGAGGCCTACCTGCGCCGCACCCACGCCGAGTTCGGTCAACTGCCCGACGGGTGGTGGCGCCACCTCGCCCGGCACGGCGTGCGGCCCGACCCGGCTGGTGGCTTTCGCCTGCACTACGACCCGGCGATCCGGGTGCCGTTCGCCAAGGGAATCGACCAAGACCTCGATCTCTGGAAGGCCTGGGACGACATCGCGTGCCCGACGCTCGCCTTGCGCGGCGGTGAGTCGAGCCTGCTGCTGGCCGAGACCGCGGACGAGATGACGCGTCGTGGGCCATGCGCGCTGGTGGCGACCTTCCCGGGCATCGGTCACGCCCCCGCGCTGGTCGATCCTGAGCAGATCGCCACCGTTCGGGGGTTCTTGCTGGGAAGCGGATGATCCGCGCGACCGCCCGTTCGCCCTTCGAGACGAGGCCCGCGCGGTCGCGCGGACCTCTCCTCAGGGTGAACGGTTTTCTGCTTTCCCGCCAACCTGGCGCCGTTCGTCCTGAGGAGGGCCGCAGGCCCGTCTCGCAGGGCGAACGGCCGTCGTGATGCTCGTGCCATCCGCCTGCCCGATCTGCGGTGGCGAGGCGGCGCACGAGATCCCGTGCGGCCGGCGCTACACCCATGGCTGGCCGATCCACGTCTGCGCAGGCTGCGGACTGGTCCACGTGCGCGAGCGGCGGCCGGCGGCGGAGATCGCGCGTGTCTGGTCCGACGAGCTCTACGGCGAAAGCCCCGATCCCAAGAGCGTGCTCTATCAGCCGACGCTGCCCGCCGTGCTGGCGCGCATGACCTACGTGGTCGAGACGCTGGACCAGCACGTAGGTCTCAGCGGCAAGCGGCTGGCTGACATCGGCGCCGGCACGGGCGTGCTGCTCGACCTCGCGGCGGCGTGGGGCGCGCAAGCGTTCGGCATCGAGCCGTCGGCCGAGAACTGCGCGCGCCTGCGCAAGCGTGGCCACGCCTGCCACGAAGGCACGGTCGAGAGCTACGCGGGCCAGGACCAGCACGACCTCGTGACGATCGCCTGGACGCTCGAGAACACGCCTGACCCGCGCGCCATGCTGGCGACGGCAAGCCGGATGCTCGCCGAGGGCGGCCGGCTGTGCGTCGCCACGGGGAGCCGCGTCCTGGTGCCGTTCAAAAAGCCGCTCGATTACTACCTCGGCCCCGGCAACCCGGACATCCATCCGTTCCATTTTTCGGCGCGGACGCTGCAGGCGCTGCTCGCCGTCAACGGCTTCCGCGCGACCTACGTCAACAGCTTCATCGACAGCGACGTGCTCTGCGTCATCGCGGAGAAAGGCGCCGCCGAATGGTCGGGCGATGCGCCGGCCGCAGTTTTAGCGTTCTTCGAGCGTTGGGACCGGGAAACGAGTCAGTATCCGTAGGGGCGTTGCCTATTGTTCAATGTCATTGCGAGCCGAAGGCGAAGCAATCCAGGGGCCGCCGCGTGGATTGCTTCGTCGCTGCGCTCCTCGCAATGACGAAAGCCGATAGGCGCTCACCCGAACGCGTAGGCCGCCATGTCGAGCGGGCCGTCGTAGCCCTCGTGGATCTTGCGCGCCTCGCCGCCGGCGGCGATCGCGGGCAGCAGCGGCAAATAGTGGTCCTCGGTCGGGTGGTTCTCGCGCGCGTAGGGAGCCACGTCGCGGTACTTCGCGAGCGATTCGGTGTCGCGCGCCAGCACCGCGCCATCGAGCCAGCGGCTGAACGCCGTGACCCAACCGGGCGGCGCGGCACCCGAGCCGCGCCACGCGGCGAGATTGTGAGTCGCGTTGCCGCTGCCCATGACCAACACGTCTTCGTCACGCAGTGCCGCGAGCGCGCGCCCGACGGCGAGGTGATGGTCGGCCGATTCGTTCGGCTGGATCGAGAGCTGGACCACCGGCACGTCGGCCGCTGGATACATAAGGTAGAGCGGGTCCCAGCAGCCGTGATCGAGCCCGCGTTGAGCATCGAGCACGCTGGCGATCCCCGCCTTGGCGAGCAGGGTGGCGACGCGCGCGGCGAGCTCGGGCGAGCCGGGCGCCGGGTACTTCACCGTGGAGAGCGCCTTCGGAAAGCCATGGAAGTCGTAGATCAGCTCCGGGTTGCGCGCCATGGTGAGGCGCGGCTTCTCCGTCTCCCAGTGCGCGGAGACGCACAGGATCGCCTTGGGCTTCGGCAGCTCCTTGCCCAGGCGCTTGAGAAAGTGATGGGTCGGCGACGGCTCGATCGCCGTCATCGGCGAGCCGTGGGAGATGAACAGGGCAGGGAGGGACACGGTCAACCCGCCTTGAGCCGCTTGGCCGCGGCGAGCGCGGCGTAGGTCAGGATGCCGTCGGCGCCGGCGCGCTTGAACGCGAGCAGGGCCTCGAGGATCACCCGCTCGCCGTCGAGCCAGCCGCGCTCGATCGCGCCCATCAGCATCGCGTACTCGCCGCTCACCTGGTAGGCGTAGGTGGGGACGCCGAACGTGTCCTTCACGCGCCGGACGATGTCGAGATAGGGCATGCCCGGCTTGACCATGACCATGTCGGCGCCCTCGGCGAGATCGAGCGCGACCTCGCGCAGCGCCTCGTCGGAGTTGGCCGGGTCCATCTGGTAGGTGCGCTTGTCGCCCTTGCCGAGGTTCGTCTTGGAGCCGATCGCGTCGCGGAACGGCCCGTAGAACGCCGAGGCGTACTTGGCGGCGTAGGACATGATGCGGACGTGCTGGAACCCGGCGGCGTCGAGCGCGTCGCGGATCACGCCGACGCGGCCGTCCATCATGTCCGAGGGCGCGATCACGTCGCAGCCGGCGCGCGCCTGGACCACGGCCTGGCGCGCCAGCACCTCGAGCGTCTCGTCGTTGAGGATCTGGCCGTCGCGCACGAGCCCGTCGTGGCCGTGATCGGTGTAGGGATCGAGCGCCACGTCGCACAGGACGCCGAGCCCCGGAACGTCTCGCTTGATCGCCTGGATCGCCCGATTGACCAGGTTGTGCGGGTTCAAGGCCTCGTCGCCGCCCGGCGTCTTTCTTTCGGGGGGCGTCGCGGGGAACAGCGCGATCAGCGGGATGCCCAGATCGCGCGCCTCGGCGGCCGCGGCCGAGACCAGATCGATCGAGAGCCGGTCGGCGCCCGGCATCGAGGGCACGGGCGTTCGCTTGCCGTGGCCGTCCTGCACGAACACCGGCCAGATCAGGTCGGCCGAACTGAGCCTGTTCTCCGCCACCAGACGGCGCGACCAGTCGTCGCGCCGGTTGCGCCGCATGCGCACGCGCGGAAACGCGCCGAGCCCCGAGAACGCGATCGGCCGTGCGTGTCGGATGTCCGCCATGATCAGCTACCCCGCCGGGCCTCGCCCTTCGACAGGCTCAGGGCGAGGCGGTTTTCTGGAACCCTCATGCTGAGCTTGTCGAAGCACGAGCTTGTCGAGGCACGAGGGCGATCAGGCCGCGACGAGCGCCTGCTTGAGATCGGCCAGGATATCGTCGATGTGCTCGATGCCGATCGACAACCTCACGTAGCCGTCGGAGACGCCCGTCGCGAGCTGGTCCTCCGGCGAAAGCTGCGAGTGCGTCGTGGTCGCCGGATGGATCGCCAGGCTGCGGGCGTCGCCGATGTTGGCCACATGATAGAACATCTTGAGCGAATCGATCAGCCTTCGCCCAGCCTCGCGCCCCCCCGCCAGCTCGAAGCCGACCAGCGCGCCGTAGCCGCCCTTGAGGTAGGCGTCGGCGCGGCGCCGCGTTTAGCCCGCCATCTGGCCCGGATAGATCACCTTGGTCACCTTCGGGTGGCTGGCTAGGAAGTCCGCCACCGCCTTGGTGTTGGCGCAGTGCTGGCGCATGCGGAGCGGCAGGGTCTCGAGCCCCTGGATGAACAGGAAGGCGTTGAACGGGCTCATCGCGGCGCCGATATCGCGCAGCAACGTGACCCGCATCTTGAGGATGTAGGCGATCGGCCCGAGCGGCTTGACCGCCTGGGTCCACACCGCGCCGTGATAGCTCGGGTCGGGCGTGTTGAGCATGGGGAACCGCTCGGCGTGCGCCTCCCAGTCGAAGTTGCCGCCGTCGACCACCAGCCCGCCGATCGAGGTGCCGTGACCGCCGATATACTTGGTCGTCGAGTAGACGACGACCGTCGCGCCGTGCTCGAGCGGTCGGCACAGCACGGGGCAGGCGGTGTTGTCCATGATCAGCGGCACGCCGAGCGCGCGGCCGATGTCGGCGACCTCCTTGATCGGAAAGACGTTGAGCTTCGGGTTCGGCAGGGTCTCGGCGTAGTAGCAGCGCGTCCTGGCGTCGGTCGCCTTGCGGAAGCCCTCCGGGTCGGTGGGGTCGACGAATCGGACCTCGATCCCCATGGTCGTGAGCGTGTTGGCGAACAGGTTCCACGTGCCGCCGTAAAGGTCCGTGGACGAGACCAAGTTGTCGCCGGCGTGGCAGATGTTCTGGATCGCGAACAGCGAGGCGGCCTGGCCCGAGGCGAGCCCGAGCGCGGCGACGCCGCCCTCGAGCGCGGCGACCCGCTCCTCGAGCACCGCGCAGGTCGGGTTCATGATCCGCGTGTAGATGTTGCCGAGCTCGCGCAGGCCGAACAGGCTCGCCGCGTGCTCGGTGTCGCGGAACTGATACGAGGTCGTCTGGTAGATCGGCACGGCCACGGCGTTGGTCGCGCTGTCCGACCGATAGCCGGCGTGGAGCACGATCGTCTCGGGATTCTTCCACTGGGCAGCCATGGTGATGTCGTCCCCCCATTCGCGTCGGGCCACGAAACAAAAAAACCGCCACGGCCGAGCCGGGCGGGTTGACCGCTCGCTTTAGCCGCATTTTTAAGGCGCCCGCAAGCTGAACCTCAAATCGGCGCCGGCCCGAACCGAACACGGTCGGTCGGACCCTGTCAAGGCGGCAGGCTCGGCGGCGGGAAGCAATCTCCCGCCGCCGTGTCGCGCGTTTAGGCGGTCCTGCGTCGCAGCGCGGCCAGGCCGATGAGCCCGAGAGCCGCGAGGCCGAGCGTCGCCGGCTCCGGCACCGGGCGAAGCTGGGTCAGGAACACGAACTGGCCGAGCTCGCCCCCGGATTCGACGCCGTCGGTTTTCGAGAAATGCCAGTGGATGCCACCGAAAATGCGGCTGAGGCCGGCCTCCTCGGCGACGTCCGAGAAATGCGTGAAGCACCGCATCACGCCGGGCAGCCCGTCCGATTCGGTGCAGAAGTTGAGCGCGTCGTCGCCGAAGAACTGCGCCATGACCGTCGAGGCAGCGCCGCTGAACGTGCTGTGCCCCGAGGTGTAATCCGGGAACGGAGGGGTTTCCAGCAGCGGTTCCCAGCTCAGGTCGCCCACCGTGTTCGGGTTGCCGTCGGTGTCGCCCTCGTGGATGCCGGTGATGGGGCGCCAGTCGTGAAAGGCGTACTTGGCGTCCCATGACACGATGGCGGCATCGGCGAGCGCGATGCTCATGAGCGCCAGGAGGCGCGACTCATCGATCAGGACAAGATCGAATTGGGTGGAGAGCAGGCTCGCCGCGAGACTGAGCCAGTGGCCGCCCGGGGTCGCGGTGCCGGGCCCGTCGGCCCAGAACAGAGCGATCTCGGTCTGGACGGCGGTGCGCGTCGCGCTGTTGAGCTCGCCCACCAGTTTAACTTCGTTGTAGGCCTCTTCGTACTCGAGGCTGTCCTGTGCGGGCGGGCCGCCGGGGCGGAACTGGTCGCCCGCGATCATCGACCACGGCGTTACCGTCGGCCAGTTGGGCGACAGGGCGTCGCCCGAGCCGGTCGGGCGCCACTCGCCGTTCTCGATCAAGTTCGGGTCGCTGAAGATTCCGGTGTCGCCCTGGCCGGGCGTATACGGCACGACCGTGGTCGCGCCGTCGTTGGCCCGGAGGTCGAGGATGTGGGTCGCCATCTGGCTGCCGAGCGCGATGCCGTTCGTCTTCGCCGCACCGTCGGCGATCGCACCGAGGCTGGCGGCGAGCTGGGCGTCGAACAGCGGGCTGAGCGTCGCGAACGAGGACGTGGCCGCGAACCTGCCGACGAGGACGTCGTACGCGGCCTGGGCCGCCGCCGCTTCGGCCGACGCGTCGGGAACCGCGGCGTGGTCGAGCTCGTAATTCTGGAACTGCTTGCCCGTCGCCAGGTTGGTCGCGTTGAACATGGCGGTGTGGACAAGGGCCGCCGTCCGCGTCGCGTCGGGCGGCATGAACACCGCCTGGCCCGAGATGCGGATGGCGTCGAGGAGCTGCTCGCTCCAATCGAGGATGACGCTGGCCTTGGAATCCGAGATCGACAGCAGGCAGGCCAGCGCCGTGGCGCAGCCGAGCGTGACACGAAACTTCATTGTTGAACCTCCACCCTGGCGGGGTGGACCTGGCAGGGTACGTGCATGGCAATTTCCACCCGGACACGTTGCGAGCACGGGTCGCCAAGCCGAGTCGATTGGATTGGCTCCCAGCGAGCAGGGGCGTTGCGGCCAGCACCCTCGAACGCCCCCACGGGCGGATGTCGAGGCTTTGAGCGCACCTCACGACATCGTGAGGCAAGACTCGTGCCCAAGTCGAATAAGGTCGCGAGTTCAAGGCGTTCGTTGATTCGTCGACTTTCCAAAGCGACCATTTCGTCAACTTTTCCATACACCTGGCCGTCCAAATCGAGACGCCGCGTTGACTCCGCCTTGGCGCGCCGACGATCATCGCGGGCGGGAGGGGTCGGTGGACTTCGAGCTCGGCGACGACCGGATCGCGTATCGCGAGCTCGCGCGGAGCTTCGCCGAGGCCGAGCTCGCGCCCAATGCCGCGCACTGGGACGAGGCGCACGAGTTCCCCGTGGCGACCCTGCGCAAGGCGGCCGAGCTCGGCTTCGGGGCCATCTACGTCCGGCCCGAGTCAGGCGGCCCGGGGCTCGGGCGGCTCGACGCGGCATTGATCTTCGAGGAGCTGGCGGCGGGCTGCACCTCGACCGCGGCGTACCTCTCGATCCACAACATGGTGGCGTGGATGATCGACCAGTTTGGCGACGACGCCCAGCGGTCGCGCTGGCTGCCCGACCTGATCCCGATGACAAAGCTCGCGAGCTACTGCCTGACCGAGCCGGCCAGCGGCTCGGACGCGGCTTCGCTCGCGACCCGCGCGGTCAGGGACGGCGACGACTACGTCCTCGACGGGACCAAGGCGTTCATCTCGGGCGCCGGCGCGAGCGAGCTCTACCTCGTCATGGCGCGGACCGGCGCGGCCGGGCCGAAGGGCATCTCGTGCCTGGCGATCGAGAAGGGCACGCCCGGCCTGTCGTTCGGGGCGCCCGAACGCAAGATGGGCTGGAACAGCCAGCCCACGGCGATGGTCGTCCTGGAGGGTTGCCGGGTTCCGGCCGGTCAGCGCATCGGCCCGGAGGGCGAGGGGTTCCGCTACGCCATGGCGGGGCTCGACGGCGGCCGGGTCAACATCGCGGCGTGCGCGATCGGAACCGCGCGGGCGGCCCTGGAACGGACACGTGTCTACCTGCGCGAACGGCGGCAGTTCGGCACACCGCTCGCGGAGTTCCAGGCGCTGCGCTTCCGGCTCGCCGACATGGCGACCGAGCTGGAGGCCGCGCGGCTCATGGTCTGGCGTGCCGCGGCCGCGCTCGATCGCCGGGCCGAGGACGCGACGCTGCGCTGCGCCATGGCCAAGCGCTTCGCCACCGACGTCGCGTTCCAGGTGTGCGACGAGGCACTGCAGCTCCACGGCGGCTACGGCTACCTCAAGGACTTCCCGCTCGAACGCCACGTGCGCGACACCCGGGTCCACCGTATTCTCGAGGGGACCAACGAGATCATGCGGCTGATCATCGCGCGCCGGATCATCGACGAGAACGCGGCGTTGGCGTGACAAAGCCGGTGCTGTTCGAGCGCCGGGGGCGCGCGGGCTGGATCGTGCTCAACCGGCCCAAGGCGCTCAACGCGTTGACCCACGACATGGCGTTGGCCATCGATGCCAGGCTGCGCGCGTGGGCGGCGGACGACAGGATCGCGGCCGTGGTCATCGAGGGCGCCGGCGATCGAGCGTTCTGCGCCGGCGGCGACGTCCGGGCGCTCTACCACGCCATGCGGACCGGCGACCGGCGCACAACCCGGGACTACTACCGCGACGAATACCGGCTCAACCGCCGCATCGCGCGCTACGGCAAGCCCTACATCGCCCTGGTCGACGGCGTCGTCATGGGCGGCGGGGTCGGCGTCTCGATTCACGGCTCGCACCGCGTGGTCGGCGACCGCGTCGTGTTCGCCATGCCGGAGACCGGGATCGGGCTGTTCCCGGACGTCGGAGCGACGTTCTTCCTGCCGCGCATGCCGGGCGCGCTCGGCCTCTACGTCGGGCTGACGGGCGCGCGCCTCGGCGCGGCGGATTCGCTCTACGCCGGCTTCGCGACCCACACCGTGCCGAGCGACCGCTGGGGCGAGCTGCGCCTCTCGCTCGCCGATGAAACGGGGTCCCTGGAGGCACGGCTCGCCCGGCTCGCGACCTTCGCGGGACCGGCCCCGCTAGCCGAGCATCGCGCGGCGATCGACCGCTGCTTCTCGGGCCGCGCGCTCGCCGATGTGTTCGGGGCGCTGGAGCGGGAAAGGAGCAACTGGGCGCGACAGACCTTGGCGACCCTGGCGTCGAAGTCGTCGACCAGCCTGGCCGTGACCTTCCGGCAGATTCGGCTCGGCGCCTCGCTCGATCTGGAAAGCGCGATCCGGTTGGAGTATCGCCTGACCCAGCGGTTCGTCGAAGGCTGGGACTTTCCCGAGGGCGTCCGCGCCGTGGTCATCGACAAGGATGGCCAGCCACGCTGGCGCCCGGCCGCGCTGGCCGACATCGATGACGCGGCGATCGACGCGCTCTTCGCGCCCATGCCCGAGGGCGACATGACCTACGAAGACTGAGGGAGGCGGCGGTGACAAGGATCGGCTTCATCGGGGTTGGCAACATGGGCGGGCCGATGGCCGCCAACCTGGTCAAGGCAGGGCACGCGGTGACCGCCTTCGATCCCGTGCCGGCGGCGCGGGACCGGGCGCGCGCCAACGGCTGCGCCCTCGCCGCGACCGCCGCCGAGGCGGCACGCGACAGGGACATCGTGATCTCGATGCTGCCCTCGGGCGCCGAGGTCGACGCCGTACATCGTGGCGAGGCCGGGGTTCACGCGGTCGCCGGCAAGGGCGCGCTGCTGATCGATTGCTCGACGATCGACGTGGCGACCGCGCGCGCCGTCGGCGCGGCGGCGGCGGAGCAAGGCCTCGCCATGCTCGATGCGCCGGTCTCGGGCGGGGTGCGCGGCGCCGAGGCGGCGACGCTGACCTTCATGGTCGGCGGCGACGCGGCCGCGTTCGCCCGCGCCGAGCCCATCCTGCATGCGATGGGCAAGGCGGTCGTCCACGCCGGGCCTACGGGCAGCGGGCAGGCGGCCAAGATCTGCAACAACCTGATCCTCGGCGTCACGATGATCTCCGTCAGCGAGGCGTTTGCACTCGCCGACCGCCTGGGGCTCGATCGGCAGGTGCTGTTCGACATCGCCTCGCGTTCGTCGGGCCAGTGCTGGGCGCTGACGACGAACTGCCCGGTGCCCGGGCCGGTGCCGGCCTCGCCGGCGAACCGCGACTACCGGCCGGGCTTCACGGCGGCGATGATGCTCAAGGACCTCAGGCTCGCCGAGCTCGCCGCCGGCCAGGCCGGCGCGGCGACGCCGCTCGGCGCGGCCGCCGCGGCGCTCTATGCGCTCCATTGCAACGCGGGCCACGGCGCCGAGGACTTCTCGGGCATCTTCCGCATGATCGCCGCCGGACGGCCGTGAACGACGACGCCCCCCCGGGTTGCCC
>JBBDQV010000129.1:0-5193 GCA_040905845.1 Alphaproteobacteria bacterium
CAACTGCCCGGCGGCTCGGACGTCGCGCTGTTCGGCGTCATCGAGCGCGTCGAGGGCGCTACGCGTTTCGACGGGCAGGTCGAGCTCGCGTCGGACAACCTGCGCACCCTGCTCGCCTGGGCCGGCGTCGAGGCCGACACCGTGCCGGCGGAGCGGCTGCGCCGGTTCGCCTACGCCTCGCAGGTCGCGGCCACGGCGGACGCGGTCACCCTCGAGGCCATCGACCTCAGGCTCGACACGACCCGCGTCACCGGACGCCTCGCGGTCGGCCTCGGCGTGCCGCTCGGCCTCGACGCCGATCTCGCGCTCGACAAGCTCAACGTCGACGCCTACCTGCCGGCCGGCTCCGACGCGGGCGGAACGCCGGTGCTGCCGGCCGACGTCGATGCGACGCTGGCGCTCGCGGCCGAGCAGCTCACCGTACGCGGCGAAACGGTGAACGGCGTCGCGCTCGCGGCCCGGCTTTCCGGCGGAGCTCTCACGGTCACGCGTCTGGCGGCCGAGGACGTCGCCGGCGCCAAGGTCGGCTTTGACGGCACGCTCGATCCGTTCACGCCGCGTTACGACGCGACCTTCGAAATCGCGGCGGCGGACGCAAGCGGGATCGCCCGCCTCGCCGGTGTCGATCCGGCCTGGCGGCTCGACCGACTCGGTCGGGTCGCGCTCGCCGGCACGGCCAAGGGCGACGGCGGCGCGACCGAGCTGCACGCGACGGCGAAGACCGAGCCGTTCGACGCGCGCATCGACGGCACGCTTGCGCTGTCCGGCGCGACACCATCGGGCGACATCACTTATTCCGGAGACGTGCGCGATGCGGCGCGCGCGTTCGAGGCGTTCGCGCTCGCCGCGCCCGAGGCGATCATCAGGCTGGGGGCGCTCGGCCTTGACGGCACCTACAAGGGCGATGGCAAAGCGGGCCAAGGGCGCTTGAAGGCCGCGGGTGGGTTCGGCGTGCTCGATGCCTCGGGGACGATCGATCTCGCCGCCCAACCCGCCGCCTTCGACGTCAAGGCCAAGGGCTCCGGCGACAGCCGAGCCAGCGCGTTGGCCGCGCTCGGGCTCGCGCTCGATGGGCCGGACGGCGGCTACGCCATCGACGCCACGGCCAAGGGCAGCCTCGCGGCGGTCGTCGTGGCGGCGACGCTGACCAGCGCGGGCGCGACCGCGTCCGCGACGGGTGAGCTCAAGGGCCTGGACGGCGCTCCGTCCTACGACCTTGCCCTCGCCGTCGATCATCCCGACCTCGACGGCTTCCTGCGCGATCTGGCCGGGGCCGGCGGCACCGGGGCGGCGGGGCCCTTAGGACTCGCGCTCCGCATCGTCGGCGACGGCGCCCAGGCGCGCGCCGAGGCGATCGAGGCGACGCTCGGCCCGGCCAACCTGAAAGGGACCATGACCGCCCGGCTCGACGGCGCCGTGCCGTTCGTCGATGCGACGTTCGAGACCGGCGACCTGGTGCTCGACCCGTTCCTCGGCGCGCCCGATGGCACAGGGGACAGCGGCCCACGTTGGTCGGCCGAGCCGCTCGCGCTCGATGGCCTGCGCTCGCTCGACGGGCACGCGACGCTCAGCGCCGCCTCGATCGCGGCGCGCGATCTGCGCCTCGAGAACGCCGTCATCGAAGCCACGCTGGAGGTGGGCGTGCTGACCGTGACGCGCCTCGCCGGCCGGACGTTCGGCGGCACCCTCGAGGCCTCGGGTCGCCTCGCGGCGGGCGAGCTCCACGGGCTCGACGCGACCATCAGGCTCGCCGGGGTGGACGCAAGGCGGGCGCTGTCCGAGATCGCCGGGTACGATGACCTTTCGGGCCGGCTCGACCTCGACGCCAGGCTCGACAGCCTCGGCCAAAGCGAGGCCGACCTGGTCGGCAACCTGGCCGGCGATGCTCGCGTCGCCCTGGCCGACGGGGTCATCGACGGCTACGACCTGACCGCGATCAACCAGAGGCTGTCGAACCTCGACAACGTGGTCGGCTTCGCGGCGCTGATCGGCACCTCGCTGCAGGGCGGCTCGACCCCGATCCGGGCAGCGGACGGGACTTTCACGATTGAACGCGGCGTGGCGCGCTCGACCGATCTGCGCGCGCTGATGGACGGCGCCGAGGCCCAGGGCGAGGCGACCATCGACCTGCCGCGCTGGACGGTGGCGGCGACGGGCCAGGCGCTCCTGCTCGGCCATCGCGAGTCGCCGCCGCTCGGCGTGCGCATCAAGGGGCCGCTCGATGACCCCAGGACCTCGTTCGACACCAAGGCGCTCGAGGCCTTTGTCGCCAAGCGGGTGGTCGGCACCGCGATCAAGACGTTCGGGGACGACAAGACCAAGACGATCTTCGACATCCTGACCGGCGAGCCGTCGGCCTCGGAGCCGGCGCCTGAGCCGCTGCCGCTGCCGGAGCTGCTGCCGCCCGAGGACTCGAGCGAGCTGCCGCTGCCGGAGTTTCCGGAGCCCTCCGCGGAACTTCCGGCCGAGGGCGAGGACGAGCTGCCCGAGCCCGCGCAACAGGGTCAGACGACCGAGCAGCAGCTCCTCCAGGACCTGCTCCAGGGCGTGCTCGGCGGCCAGAACTGAGGTCGCGCGGTCCCTACCGCGGCCCGATCATGCGTTCCGGCCGCACCCAGCGGTCGAACTCCTCCGCCGTGAGGTAGCCGAGCGCGAGTGCCGCCTCGCGCAGCGTCGTTCCCTCCTTATGCGCCTTCTTGGCGACCGTCGCGGCCTTGTCGTAGCCGATGTGGGGGTTGAGCGCGGTCACCAGCATGAGCGAGTCGTCGCGCAGGCGAGCGATGCGTTGGGAGTTCGGCCGCAGGCCCACGACGCAGTTGTCGGTGAAGCTCACGCTCGCGTCGGCGAGCAGCCGGATCGACTGCAACAGGTTGTGGATCATCACCGGCTTGAACACGTTGAGTTCCAAATGCCCCTGGGCGCCGGCGACCGTGACCGCGACGTGGTTGCCGATGACCTGGGCGCACACCATGGTCAGCGCCTCGCACTGGGTCGGGTTGACCTTGCCCGGCATGATCGAGGAGCCCGGCTCGTTCTCGGGCAGGATCAGCTCGCCGAGCCCGCTGCGCGGCCCCGAGCCCAAGAGCCGGATGTCGTTGGCGATCTTGTTGAGCGAGCAGGCCAGCACGTTGAGCGCGCCCGAGGCCTCGACGATCGCGTCGTGGGCGGCCAGCGCCTCGAACTTGTTCGGGGCGGTCTTGAACGGCAACCCGGTCAGCTTGGCGACGGAGCGGGCGAAGCGAACGTCGAAACCCTTGCGTGCGTTGAGCCCGGTGCCCACGGCCGTGCCGCCCTGGGCGAGCGCGAGCAGGTTCGGCATGGTCCCGCGCACCCGCGCGATGCCGAGCTCGATCTGCGCCGCGTAGCCCGAGAACTCCTGGCCGAGGGTCAGCGGCGTCGCGTCCTGCAAGTGCGTGCGGCCGATCTTGATGATCCGGTCGAAGCGTCTCGCCTTGGCCTTGAGCGCGCGATGCAGATGCCGGAGCGCCGGCAGCAGCCGGCGATGAAGCTCCGTCGCCGCCGCGATGTGCATGGCGGTGGGAAAGCTGTCGTTCGACGACTGCCCCATGTTGACGTGGTCGTTGGGGTGAACCGTGGCGGCGTCGTCGCTCTCGCTAAGCCGCAAGCGGCTGGTGGCGCGGTGGGCGATCACCTCGTTGGCGTTCATGTTCGTGCTCGTGCCGCTGCCGGTCTGGTAGACGTCGACCACGAAATGCTCGTCCAGCTTGCCCAGCGCGACTTCGTCGGCGGCGGCGATGATCGCGTTTGCCACCGACTTGTCGAGCTTGCCGAGGTCGACGTTGGCTTGGGCGCAGGCGGCCTTGAGGTGGCCGAAGGCATGCACCAGTTCGGCCGGGACGCCGCGGTTCGCAATGGGAAAGTTCTCCCGCGCCCGCTGCGTGCTCGCGCCCCACAGGGCCCAATCGGGCACCTGCATCTCGCCCATCGAATCACGCTCGGTCCGCATCTTCTGCTCGCTCATCGCAACCGCCTTTGATCGTTGATCCCACCGTTCACCGGCACGAGGCGCAAGCGTATCGCAGGGGTGCGAGGCGGGCAAAGCGCGGCCGCGATGCGTCGCAGAGAAAAATCGCAACCCCGTTTAGCCGCGGCCCAACGGGCCGCGCGTCGCCTACGGAACCAGGATTAGGAGTAGGAGTCTTTACGTCAGGTAGGTGTACCCCTGCAACCCTTCCTCATAGAACCGGCGAAGCACGCGCGACTCCTCCAGCGTCAGCTTCTTGTCGCGCAGCGCCTGCTCGATCGACTTGCGGAAGCTGCGGCGAAGCTCCTCGGTGTTGTACTGCACGTACTGCAACACCTCGGACACGCTGTCGCCTTCGACCACCTCGTCGATCACCGGCTCGCCGGTCTCATCGAGGCTGATGTGCACCGCGTTGGTGTCGCCGAGCAGGTTATGCAAATCGCCGAGGATCTCCTGGTACGCGCCCACGAGGAACGCGGCGATGAAGTAGTCGCCGCCGTTGTACGGGTGCAGTTCGAGCACCGGCTTGATGTCGCGCTGGCCGATGAACTGGTCGATCTTGCCGTCGCTGTCGCAGGTGATGTCCGCGAGGATGCCGCGGCAGGTCGGTTCATCCTTGAGCCGGTGGATCGGCATGATGGGGAACAGGTGGTCGATCGCCCAGGAGTCGGGCATTGACTGGAAGATCGAGTAGTTGCAGAAGTAGGTGTCGCTGAGGCCGGACTCGAGCCCCTCGAACTCTTCGGGCACGTAGGGCAGTTCGCGGATCATGCCGAGCACCTTGGAGCAGACGCCGTAGTAGAGCCGCTCGGCGAGACCGCGATCGCTCAGCGAGCAGTAGCCGAGGTTGAACAGGTTGAGCACCTCGTCGCGGGCGAGCTGGGCGTCGTGGTAATACTCGTTGAAGTTGTCCGGCTTGATGTAGTGGAAGCAGTCGAAGAGCATCTGCACCGGCTTGGGCAGCGCATCACGGTCTTCCTCGGCAAGCTCGCCGGGCAACTCGAACTTGTCGAAGCCCGACGAGCCGAGCACGTTGAACACCAGCACGCTGTGATAGGCGACCATTGCCCGGCCGGACTCGCTGATGACGGTGGGGTGGGGCACGTCGGCGGCGTCGCAGGTCTCCTTGACGTGGTAGATCACGTCGTTGGCGTACTCCTGAAGCGAGTAGTTGATGCTGCTGGCGAAGTTGGTCTTGCTGCCGTCGT
>JBBDQV010000130.1:0-24817 GCA_040905845.1 Alphaproteobacteria bacterium
CGGGGGCTGCGACGACCAGGAGCTCGCCGAGCGCATGGCGTTCCTGCAGAACGCGGTCGGCGCCATCGCCGGGCCGTTCGACAGCTTCCTCGCCTTGCGCGGCCTCAAGACGCTCGCGCTCCGCATGGAGCGGCATTGCGCCAACGCGGCGGCCGTGGCCGAACGGCTCGCGCGCCATCCGAGGATCGAGCGCGTGATCTTCCCGGGCCTCGCGAGCCATCCCGACCACGCGCTCGCCAAGCGCCAGATGAACGGCTTCGGCGGCATGGTCACGGCGATCGTCAAGGGCGGGCTGCCGGCGGCGCGAAGGTTCCTCGAGCGGACCGAGCTGTTCGCGCTCGCCGAATCGCTCGGCGGGGTCGAGAGCCTGGTCGAGCATCCGGCGATCATGACCCACGCCTCGCTGCCGCCCGAGATACGCCAGCGCCTCGGCATCGACGACGGGCTCGTGCGGCTCTCGGTCGGGGTCGAGGACGCCGAAGACCTGATCCGTGATCTCGAGAACGCCCTTGCCTGACGCCGCGCGCGCCGCCTCGCCGGCCGCGACGAACGAACGTATCCCGGCCCTCGGCATCGCACTGACCGTGCTACTGACATTCATTTGGGGCTCAAGTTGGCCCCTGATGAAAATCTGCGTCGAGTCCCTCCAGCCGTGGAACTTCCGGATGCTGACGACGCTCGTCGCCGGTGCGTTCATGCTGGCGATCGTGCGCGCCTCCGGCACCAGCATCCTGGTGCCCCGCCGGAAATGGCCGGCGCTCGCCATGGTGAGCCTGTTCAACATCACCGCGTGGATGCTGTGCTCGGCCTTCGCGCTCCAGCTCCTGCCCGCCGGACGCTCCGCGATCATCGCCTACACCATGCCGGCGTGGGCCGTACTGTTGGGCGCGGTGTTCCTGCGCGAGCGCATCACCGGCCCCCGGGCGTTGGGGCTGGTGCTCGGGCTCGGCGGACTCGGCGTCCTGATGGGCGACGATCTGGTCCAGCTCGGGCGCGCGCCGCTCGGGACCGCGATCATGTCGCTAGGCGCCTTCTCGGTCGCGCTGTCGATGGTCTTGCTGAAGCGCATCCGCTGGGACCTGCCGGTCGGGACGATGAGCGCCTGGCAGCTCGTCCTCGGCGGCGTGCCCATCGCGGTTGGCGCCATCCTCGCCGATCAAGGCACGATCGGGGCGTTCGGCTGGCGCGAGGCGGGAGCGCTCGCGTTCGTTTTCTTCGTCGGCGTGATGGTCGGCAACTGGACCTGGCTCAAGATGATCAGCCTGATGCCGGCCTCGGTCGCGAGCATCGGCACCATCGCGATCCCGGTGGTCGGCGTCGGCACGAGCCTGCTGGTGCTGGGCGAGCCCATCGGCTGGCAGGAGCTCGCGGCGCTCGCGCTGGTCGTTGCCTCGCTGGCCACGGTGCTGGGCCGCCGACCGGGAGGACACCGCCCGCCCCCGAGCGGCGGGGGTGGGGCCGCGCGCTGATGCCCTTGCGCTACGCCGACGTCGCCCGCGCCATCGAGGCCGAGGGGCTGGCCCCGCGCGGCGGCTTCCGGCCCGCGCCGGAGGACGCCGTGCCGCCGCTGCCCGACGGCCGCGCCGCCGCCGCGGTCGTCCTGGCCGGGGACGTGGGCGAGCGCATGTGGCCGGTGTTCGAGGCCGCGCGCGCCCGCTACACGGGCGAGGACCCGCTCGATGCCTGGACCCGCGAGGTTCTGGGCCGGGTCGCGGCGGCGACGGGGGGGCACGCCCTGTTCCCGTTCGACGGCCCGCCCTACCACCCGTTCCAGCGCTGGGCGCGGCGGGCCGAGCCGGTTCACCCCTCGCCCGTCGGCATCCTGATTCACCCCGACTGGGGGCTGTGGCACGCCTATCGCGGTGCGCTCGCGTTCGCCGAGGCCCTCGACGTCCCGGCGTGCGGCGAGCGCCCGTCGCCGTGCGCGACGTGCGCCGACCGGCCGTGCCTCGACACCTGCCCGGTCGCCGCGTTCACCGACCGGGGCTACGATGTCGATGCCTGCGTCGGCCACGTCGCGTCATCGGCCGGCGGTTCGTGCGCCACGAACGGCTGCCTCGCCCGCCGCGCCTGCCCGGTGGGGACGCACCGGCACGGCCCCGCTCAGGCGGCGTTCCACATGGCGGCGTTCGTCCACGCCCGGAAGGCGGCGGCTCAGGCGGCCCGCGTGTCCTCCGGCGCGTCGCCGATGAAGCGGTAGAGGCGCGCATCGCGCAGCGCGCTGGTCGACAAGGTTTTCTGGGTGCTCGGATCGTTGGCCCGCCTGAGGCGCGCGTGCGGCACGCCCGCCGAGTCGGTCAGCAGGTCGTCGACGACCCAGACGATGAACGCGGCGTCCGCGTTGCAGTAGCGTTGACCCTTGCGGACGTCGAACTTAGCCATGGTCTTCTCCCTGTGCCCACAGCATACCCGATCCGAAGGGCGCCGCGAAGACCCGAGCCGAGCTCAGGCCGCCTTCTCGATTTCGATGACCAGGGCACCGGCGTCGTCGCGCACGTCGAGCAATCGATGCCCCGTCACCCGGCAAAAACTCTCGAAGTCGGGCCCCGCGCCGGGGTCCGTGGCGAGCACGACGAGCACATCGCCGGGCCGCAACGCCTTGATCGCCTTGCGCGCCCTCAGGACCGGCAACGGGCACTTCAGGCCCTTGGCGTCGAGCACGACCCGCTCACTCATGTCACCTCGCCAGCGCCGGCACGCGCCCTGGAACCGTCGGCAAGTGACGGCGATCGGCGCCCGGGGCTAGAATAAGACCCTGGTCGCCACCATCTTGCCACCCTGCCGTGCAACACGACACCACCTCGTCAATCGGTCGCCGGGCCGAACTCGCCGCGAAGCTCTCGGGCGACGTCGCCGCCCTGGAGCGGAACGCGCGTCGCGCGAGCGCCCTGCTCAAGGTGATGAGCAACGAGCGCAGGCTGATGATCCTTTGCCAGCTCGTCCGCCACGTCGAGCTGTCGGTCGGCGAGCTGGCGAGCCTGGTCGGGCTCGGCCAGTCGGCCCTTTCCCAGCATCTCGCGCGGCTGCGCCGCGATCGCCTGGTGGCGACCCGGCGCGAGGCTCAGACGATTTACTACTCGCTCGCCAGCGACGAGGCGGTGACCGTCATGGCCGCCCTCTACGACTCCTTCTGCGCGCCGGCGATGGGCGACAAGCCCGCGCGCACCGGCAATCGATAGGCCAGAGGCCGCAAAAACGCGGCGCTTTGCCTTGCCGAGTCGGGCTGGGCGATGCTAAGTGCCTCGGCGACCGGCCAAGGTAGCCGCGGGGCCCTGGCGCATCCATGCACGTCTATCTGCCGATCGCAGAGCTCTCGATCAACGCCCTGATCCTGTTCGGCCTCGGTTTCGGCGTCGGGCTCCTGTCCGGGGTGTTCGGCGTCGGCGGCGGTTTCCTGCTGACGCCCCTGCTCATCTTCATCGGCGTGCCGCCCGCCGTCGCGGTCGGCACCGCCGCCAACCAGATCGTCGCCTCCTCGGTCTCGGGCATGATGGCTCAGTGGCGGCGCGGCAACGTCGACGTGAAGATGGGGCTGGTGCTGATCGCCGGCGGGCTGGTCGGCTCGTGGATCGGGGTCTGGATCTTCGGCCTGCTCAAGAGCCTGGGGCAGATCGACCTGGTCATCCGGCTCGCCTACGTCGCTTTTCTCGGGCTGGTCGGCGGCGTGATGGGGGTCGAATCGGCGCGCGCGATTCTGCGCCGGCAGCGCGGCCGGCCGAGCCGCAAGCTGCACGAGCACTCGTGGTTCCACGGCCTGCCCTTCAAGATGCGGTTCCGCCGGTCGCGGCTTTACATCTCGGCCCTGCTGCCGCTTGGACTCGGGTTGCTGGTCGGCATCCTCGCCTCGATCCTCGGCGCCGGCGGCGGCTTCTTCACGTTGCCGGCGATGATCTACCTGCTCGGCATGCCGACCTCGGTGGTGGTCGGCACGTCGCTGTTCCAGATCACCTTCGTCGCCGCCAGCGTGACGTTTCTCCAGGCGCTGACGAACCAATCGGTCGACATCGTGCTGGCGCTGATCCTGCTCGTCGGCGGGGTCATCGGCGCGCAGATCGGCAGCCGCTGGGCCACGCGGCTTCCGGGCGAGCATCTGCGCGCGCTGCTCGCGTCCGTCGTCGTCGCGGTGGCGCTCAGGCTCGCCTACGACCTCGTGGCGACGCCGCCCGAACTCTTCACCGTGACCGTGGGGAGCGTGTCGTGAAGGCGCCCCGCCTCGCCCTCGCCGCGCTCCTCGCCGTGGTCCTGCTCGGCGGCCGCGGCGACGCCCAGGCGCCGATCGTCGCCGACCTGTCGAGCCATCTGGTCGCGGTCACCACCGGCTTCACCGGGGCGGAGCTATTGCTGTTCGGCGCGGTCATGGAGGAGGGCGACATCGCGCTCGTCGTGCGCGGGCCAAACGAGCGCGTCACGGTCCGCCGCAAGGCGCGCGTCGTCGGCGTCTGGGTCAACGGCGAGAGCGAGGTGTTCGAGAGCGTGCCCGCGTTCTACGGCCTCGCGGCGACCGACGGCTTCAAGGAGGCGGCGCCGCCGAACCTGCTCAAGCGGCTGCAGTTCGGCATCGAGAACCTGCGCATCGCGCCGACCGAGCGCGATCCGGCGGCGGCGGCGCCGTTCCGCGTGGCCCTGGTGAACGCCAAGCGGAATCAGGCGCTGTTCCCGGCCGAGATCGAGCCGGTCTCGGTGCTCGGCGACCGTCTGTTCCGCACGATCGTACGGTTCCCTTCGACCGTTCCGACGGGGACCTACCTGGTTGAGGTCTTCTTCGTGCGCGACGGCGAGGTGATCAGCGCGCAGACCACGCCGCTGAGCGTCAGCCGGCTCGGCCTCGGCGCCGAGATCTATGACTTCGCCCGGGACCATGCGGCCATCTACGGCGTCGTCGCCGTGCTCATCGCGGTGGCCGCGGGGTGGCTCGCGGGCTTCGTCTTCCGCAAGGGGTGATCGCCCATGACCGACAAAATCGAGGCCCCCCACCGGCGCGTCTTCCTGGTCGTCATCGACGAGACCGAGGAGATGCGCGTCGCGCTGCGCTACGCGGCGCGGCGCGCCCATGCGACCGGCGGCCGGGTCGACCTGCTCTACGTCCTCGAGCCGCCCGAGTTCCAGCAGTGGTCGGCGATCGGCGACCTGATGAAGGAAGAGCAGCGCGAGGAGGCGGAACGCCTGCTCCAGTCCCTGTCGAGCACGGTGTACGACATGGCCGGGAGCTTCCCCGTTCTGCACCTGCGCGAAGGGACCCGACGCGAGGAGCTGGTCAAGCTGCTCCACGAGGACCCCGGCATCTCGATCCTCGTGCTCGGCGCCGGAACCGGGCCCGAGGGGCCGGGACCGCTCGTTTCCCATCTCGTCGGCAAGATGTCGGGCAAGTTGCGCGTGCCGATCACCATTGTGCCAGGGTCTCTGACCGATGCCGAGATCGATGACCTGACGTGATAGTGTCTGTCCCAATTCAAAACACCATGGAATCGTGATCCCCTACATCGTGGGGTTGGATGAACGTCTTCCTCAAAATGTTTGATTCATGGCATAAATCCCCTGGTCACGACTCCGGGAATTGTTCATACTTGGTTAACTAATTTGGGGGTGCGGGGCAGCACGGTCCCGCGACCAGGGTACGGGGGTGGCGGTACACGTTCTTTTGGTCGCGGAGCGGGGACGCGACTTCACGGCGATCCGCGGTCTCCTGGCCGAGGCCGGGCTCGAGGTCGAGCTCGATTGGGTCACGACGGGCGAGGCTGCGCGCGCCGCCCTGGCGACGCAACGGGCCGATTTGTGCCTGGTCGCGTTGCGCGCCGGTCATCGCGGCACGCCCGAGGTCCTCGTTGGCGACGACCTGGGTCCGCCGGCGCCGATCATCGTCCTGACCAGCGGGGCGGGCCGCGCCGAGGAAGACCTGCTGATGCAGGCGGGCGCCGCCGACGTGCTCGACCGCGACACCCTGGTCATCGCCGATTTCGAGCGGTCGCTGCGCCACGCGCTGTGGCGGGCCGGGCGCGTGCGTCGTTTGCGCGACCGGGCCGTTCGGCTCGGAACCACCACCGACCTCGCGCCCACAGGGCTTGTCTACGTCGACCGCGAGGGTCGTCTCGAATTCGCGAACCGGCGGGCGAACGCCTGGTTCGGACGCGGCGCGCGCGACCTCGCCGGCCACCGGATCGACGAGGTGTTCGGCCAGGACTACGTGCGCCTCGCCCCCCACGTCGAAGCCGCGCTCGCCGGGCGATCCAACACCGTGGACTGCGAGCTGGGCTTGGGCGACCTGGGGCTTCGGCGCGTCCGGCTGCGCACCGTCCCGGACACCGACGCGCGCGGTCAGACGCTCGGGTTCGTCATGCACGCCGAGGACGTCTCGGGGCCGGGCGAGGGGATCGGTCTGTCCACGGCGGAGGAACGTCTGCGCGACTTCGCGCTGGCCGCGCGCGACTGGCAATGGGAGACCGACGCGGAACACCGCTTGATCTACCTGTCCGAGGCGGCTGGCGAGCGCCTGGGTCTCGATGCCGCGCGGCTGCTCGGACGCGCGCCGTGGAACGGCCTCGATGCCGAGGACGACGAGGACGCGGCGACGATCGCCTCGGACATGGCGGCCGGGCGCGCGCTCGGCGGGCTCGTGCTCGCCTATCGCGACGAGCGTCAGGCGATGCGTACCGTCCTCCTGACGGGGCAGCCGATGGTCGGCGCCGACGGCGGCTTCCGCGGCTACCGCGGCATGGGGCGCGACGTCACCGCCGAGACGCGCGCCGCGGTGGTCGAGTTCGAGACCCTCGACCGCATCGCCGGACCGGCCAGCGCGTCCCGGACCCGCCACGCCTTCGGCCAGGGCGGCCTCGAGGAAACCATGCCCGAGGTCTTCGCCGAGCTCGTCGCCGACTACGGCGCCGAACTCGAGCGGTTGGCGGCCGCGGCCGAGGATCGATCACTGTCGATGGCGACGCCCGTGCTCGATGATCTGGTGCAGCGCCTGGGATTCCTGCGCGCGAGCGCGCGCGACATGATCCGGCTGCACCGGGCCGCGCTCGCCGCGCGGCTCAAGCTGGCCAAGCCGGACCGGACCCGGCGCATGCTCGATCACGGCCGCCTGACGCTGATCGCCGCCCTGACACTCCTGGCGACCCAGTTCAGGGCCGGCGCCGTGGGCGAACGCCCCGAGGGTCTGGTCGCCGGCGCCAAGAGGTAGGCGTGAGCGACGGGGCGTTGGGCAAGACTCGACTCCGCCTCTACGTCACCGGGGGCACGGCGCGGGCGCACCGGGCGATCGCCGTGACCCGGCGGCTGTGCGACCAGGCGTTCGGCGACGCCTACGATCTCGCCATCGTCGACGTGCTCGACCAGCCCCAGCTGGCCCCGCGCGACCGCGTCGCGGCGACGCCGACCCTGATCCGAGAGTTTCCGCCACCCGTGCGCCGCATCGTCGGCGATCCCGGGGACGGCGCGGCCGTGCGCACGGCGCTCGACCTGCCGATCGCGGGCTCGGCGTCGGCGGACGCCGGCGCATGACCGTGCCCGCGGCCAAGCTCCCCTCGGGCGTGCCCGGCTTCGACGCCGTGACGCGCGGGGGCCTGCCGCGGGGACGGCTGACCCTGCTCGAGGGCGCGCGCGGCACCGGCAAGACGATCTTCGCGCTCCAGGTCCTCGCGGCCGGCGTCGAGGGCGGCGACGGTGGCGCCGTGTTCGTCGCCTACGACGAATCCCCCGAGGCGCTCCGCCGCGCCGCCCTCGATTTCGGCTGGGACATCGCGGCCTGGGAGCGCGAAGGGCGCTGGGCCTTCGTCGATGGCGTGCCCGATCCCGCTCAGGAGACCGTGTTCGCGGGCGATTTCGACCTCGGCGCGCTGATCGCGCGCATCGAGACCGCGGCCGTGCGCACCGGCGCGCGGCGTGTCGTCCTCGATTCGCTCGACGGTCTGTTCGCCCAGTTGCCGCCAAGTCCGGTCGTCGAGAACGAGCTGCGCCGGCTGGCCGCGACGCTCGAGAGCCTGGACACGACCGCGCTGTTCACCGCCACCCCGACATTCGCCGAGGCGGTCCGAGGTCCGCGCCGCGTCGCGGACGGCGTGATCCGCCTCGCGCGCGGCGACGATTCCGAGTCCTGGGCGCTCGCGATCGAGGTCGAGACGCTGCGTGGCGCGGCGCATTTGTCCGGCCGCCATCCCCTCGTCGTCGTGCCAGGCGAAGGGGTCGCGGTCCTCGCGCCGCTCGGCTTCGAGCACGAAGCCCCGGCGGCCGAGCGGGTGCCGTCGGGCAATCCCGGGCTCGACCGCATGATGGGTGGCGGCCCGTTCCGCGGTTCGATTCTGCTGCTGCAGGGCCCGCCGGGCAGCGGCAAATCGCTCCTCGTCGCCGAGTTCCTCGCCGGCGGCGCCGGCTCCGGCGACCGCTGCGCCCTGGTCACGTTCAAGGACGGCCGCGCGCGCCTCGTCGCCGAGGCGGCCGCGTTCGCGATCGACATGGAGCGCATGGAGGCCGACCGGCGGCTCGCCATCGTCTGCGCCCGCCCCGGCGGCGCGGCCCTGGCCGAGCACCTCTATCTGATCCAGACGATCCTGGACCGGTTCGAGCCCCAGCGGGTCGCCGTCGCTGGCCTCGCGGAGCTCGCCCGCATCGCAGGGCCGAGGTTGCTCGCCCAAGGGTTCGCGTACCTCACGGCCCTACTGCGCCAGCGCGGCGTCACGGGGTTGCTCGCCTGGCCTGACCGCCGCGTCCTCGGTGGTGACGAACTGGAAGCGCAGCTCGCCACGGCGGCCGACGCGGTCATCGCATTGCGCGATGAGGACGACGGCGGCGAGCGCCTGCGCCTGATCGACGTGCTCAAGGTGCGCGGTTCGTGGCACGAGCGCGGCCCGCGCGCCTACGCGATCGACGGCGACGGCTTCCACGTCGGGCGCCCGTGGCGCGTCGGCCGGGCGTCGGAACACGAACCGTCGGACGACCGCCACGCGGCCGACCCGGCGCGCGACCTGGTGTAGCGCGCGGCAAATCGGTCGAGCCGGAGCCGCCCGCCCTCACCCTGCCCTCTCTCCCCCGGTGGGGAGAGTGCCGCGCGGGACCGGCGCGACCCGCCGTCAGCCGATCGAGATGTCCAATTCGGTGACCGCCGCGCCATCCTGGAGCGTCGCGATCACGGTGTAGCCGGCGCCCACGCCGTCGTCGTCGAAGTAGAGCGTCGAGTCGGCGGTCGAGAACACGAAGGTCGGGAGTTCATTGTCCCAGTTCGTGTTCGAGCCGGCCGCGAGGGTTCCGGCGTAGGGGCTGTCGATGACGGAGAAGCTCTCGCCCAGGGTCAGATTCCCGTTCGTCGGCAGGCCGACGTTACTAGCATCGGGATCGAACCCCGTGCCAACGACAAGGAGGACGTCCTGCGCGGTGAAGTCGGTGATCGTGTCGCCGGTCACGGCGCCGCGCGGGACGTTCGTACCGACCCCGGTTCCGTCGCCGGGTACGAGATAGCGGAAACTGTCGGTGCCGGTACCACCGGTCATGACGTCGCGGCCGGCGCCCCCGATCAATTCGTCGAAACCGAGGCCGCCGATGAGCCGGTCGTTGCCGGCGCCGCCTAACAGGTCGTCCGCCCCGACGTTGCCTTCCAGACGATCGTTCCCGTTGTTGCCTTCGAGCACGTCCGGGCCGGCGCCGCCGATCAGCGTGTTGACGCCCGCGCTGCCCGTGAGCGTCTGGGTCGAGGTCGCATCGCTGAACCCGATGATGTTCTCGACGCCGGTCGGCGTGGCGAAGTTGAAGTCGTCGCGCAGGATCACGGTGTCGGTGCCGCCTCCGGCAAGTTCCGTGATCGTCACGCCGGCACTACTGATGACGAAGGTGTCGTTGCCGAAGCCGCCAATGAGCATGCCTACCGCGTTCGCGTTGGACAGATCGAGCGTGTCGTTCCCCGCGCCGCCGTTGAGCGTCAGTGCGTCGGGAGCGCTCAGGATGTTGTCGCCGTCATTGCCGGTGATGGTCTGTCCCGTCGCGATGGTCACGACCGTCAGGTCCCGTGACCCCGTCAGGACGATGATCTCGATATTGTCCAGAAAGCTCAGGCTGGCCGAGGAGCGCACGGTGTCGGTGCCCGAGGCCGCATTCTCGGTGACCGTGTCGAGCTGGCTGTTCACGGTGTACGTGTCATTGCCCGCGCCGCCGGACATGGCGTCGGCGCCGGAACCGCCGTTGAGCGAATCGTCGCCGGCGTCGCCGAGCAGACTGTCGGTGCCGGCCCCGCCCAGGATCGTGTCGTTGCCCTCGCCGCCGGAGAGGGTGGCGTTGTCGCCGGCGTTACCGGTGATCACGTTCTTGACCGTGTTGCCGACGGCGTTCAGGTCCGAGCCGCCTTCGAGCGTGATGTTCTCGACGTCGGGCAGGTCGAGCCCCACGGCGGAGAGGTCGATGGCGACCGTCGCAATGATCGTGTCGGTGCCTTCGTCGGGGGCTTCGACCACGACATCGCCTGCCGAATCGACATAGAATCTATCGTTGCCGGTGCCACCCACGAGGCTGTCGCCGCCCGAGCCGCCGATCAGCCGATCATTGCCCGCGCCGCCGTTGAGCGAGTCGACGCCCGAGCCGCCGATGAGAAGGTCGTTGCCGAAGCCGCCTCGAAGCGAGTCGTTGCCCGAGCCGCCGTCGAGGCGGTCGTCGCCGTCACGCCCCACCAGGGTATCGGCACCGCCGAGCCCGAGCAGGGTATCGATCCCGTTCGTGCCGTTGATCGAGTTGTTGCCGTTGGTCCCGGTGATGTTGGCCATGCCAGCCTCCCTCGCGGCGTCGATGATCGTCGACGCCGGCACGGAATTGCCGCCAAGTCAGGATTCCCTCTGATTGGAAATTCTAGACGAAATTGCTCGAAATGTCCAGGTTGTCACAGGGGTATCGCATATGGAATGCCGTTCGTTCTGAGGCGTGGGGGCGGTTGCCCCCCGTCACCACGCAAAGGGCCGTCTCGAAGAGCGAACGGCACCACGAAATCCGTTCGTGGGACCCTTCGACCGCCGCTTCGCGGCGCTAGAGGCGCGAACGGACTTCGTGGTCCGGACCCAAATGCGATTCCCCTGCGGACCGTCAGAACCGCGCCCAGTCCGGCTTGACCGGCTTCAGAAGCGCGGCACCCGCCATCAGCGGCGCGCCGGCCGCTTCCTCGACCCCTTCGAGGCGCAGAAACGCGAGCGCCTTGTCGTCACGCCCCGAGCGCACCCAGCCGATCTCCTTGTCGCCCAGGCGAACCGGCGTGCCGGGCTCGGGCAGCGGCCCGTCCACGTCGACGCGGAACAGGCGCTTGCGCACGACACCGCGGAACTTGGTGCGCGCGGTCAACTCCTGGCCGACGTAACAGCCCTTGTCGAAGTCGACGCCGTTCAGTTCCTCGAAGTTGTTCTCGAGCAGGAAAGATTTGTCGACCACGAGGTCGCGGCTGCCGTCGGGCACGCCGAGGACGAGGCGCAGGCGGTCGTACTCGGCGCCGTCGACGCGCGCCAGCCCGAGCGCGGCGAGCGCGCCGAAACCATCGGCCAAGGGCAGGACGACACGCGCCCCGAGCGCGGCGAGCCTGGGGTCGGTGAACGCGAGTCCGCCGTCGAAGGCGCGCGCGCTGCCCGGCGTGGCACCCGTCCCGAGCGCGGCCGAGCCGGCTTCGCCGAGCACGGCGGCGACGGCGAGCGCGCCGGTCGCGTCCTCGATCGTGACCTTCGAGCGCAGGCGATAGAGGACGAGCCGGCGCGCCAACTCGTCCTTGCGCGCGCGCTCGACGTCGAGCAGCAGGGTTCCGGCGTGCTCGGCGATGAAGAAATCGAACAGGTACTTGCCCTGGGGCGTCAGCAGCGCGGCGTAGATGGCGCGATCCGGCGCGACGCGTCGGACGTCGTTGGACACCAGCCCTTGGAGGAAGCCGCGGGCGTCCTCGCCGCCGACGAGCAGGACGGCGCGGTCGGGCAAGGGGGAAAATTGCGCTGCGGCCATCATCGTGACCCTTCGGGTTGCCTCCCAGAGGTAGTCCCGGGGCGCCCGCCGGGCAAGGGGCGACGGGTCCCTTGGCAGGCGGTGTCCGGTCCGGCACCATGCCCTCATGCAGGTCGTCATCGCCGATGACTCCGTGCCGTTCGACGGCACGACGCCGCGCAACCTGCCGCTCGGCGGGCCCGAGAAGGCGATCTGCGGCCTGGCCGAGGCGCTGGCCCGGCGCGGCAACGACGTCGTTGTCCTGAACCGCGCGGCGGCGCCGCTCGACTTCGCCGGCGTCGCCTGGCGTCCGCTCGGGGACCAGGCGCCCGCGCGTTTCGATATGCTGACCGTCGGGCGCCGGCCGAGCCTGCTCGACCTCGTGCCCGAGGCGGCGCACCGCCTGCTGTGGCTCGCGGGTTCCGCGCTCTACCTCAAGGAGCCCGCCCACGCCGCGCCGATCGAGCGGCACGCGAACGCCCGCCTCGTCTTCTTCGGCGAGACTCATCGCGGCTCGTGGCACGGCGATCCGGCGCGGGTCGCGATCATCGCGCCGGGGGTCGCCAAGCCCTATCTCGAGGCCGACGCCATGACCCCCTACCACCCGCCGCGCGCCGTGGTGACGACGCACCCACGCATGGACCTCGACTGGCTGATCCGGTTGTGGGTCGAGCGCGTCGCTCCCCGTGTCGCCGACGCCGAGCTCATGGTCTACTCCGGCGCGCTCGCGGCCGCGGCCGCTGGCGCGGACATCGCGGATGACCTGACGCCGATCTTCCGCCAGGCGATCGGTGCCCACGAGGCGGGCGTCCGCCTGGCCCGCCCGCTGGCCGACCCCGACATGGCGGAGGCGTACCGCGCGGCGCGCGTTCACCTTTACCCCGGGCACGCCAAGGAGGTCTACGCCGCGACCCTGGCCGAGAGCCAGGCGACCGGGCTGCCGGCGGTCGGCCGCAAGCGCGGCGCCGTGCCCGAGCGGGTGCGCGATGGCCGCACCGGTTACCTGGTGCCCGACGACGAGGCGTTCGCCAATTGCGCAACCCTCATCCTCAACGACGATTCGGTGTTCTCGACCCGCAGCCGGGACTGCCGGACGCTGCAGCGCGGCCGCGCCTGGGACGACGCGGCCGGCGAGTTCGAAGCGCTCGCGGCTTGAGGCGCGCCGTGGCCGAGGGCACGCTGTTCATCGGGCCGACCCGGCTCGGCGACGGGGTGCTCGTCACCGGGCTCGTCGAGCACTTGGCACGAACCGGCACACCCCTGACGATCGCCTGCGGCCCGCTCGCCTTGGCCCTGTTCGGCCACGCGCCGGGCATCGCCCGCCGGCTCGCCGTCCGCAAGCGAGCGCTGTCGCTCCATTGGCTCGGACTTTGGGCGGCGACGGTCGGCGCATCGTGGGATCGCGTGGTCGATCTGCGCGGCTCCGCGCTCGCCTACGCCCTGCGTGCGCGCGAGCGCATGGTCTACCGTCCGCGGGCAGCGAACGGCCACCGCTTGACCGAGCTCGCCGGAGCGTTGGGGCTTTCGACGCCCCCGGGCCCGCGCCTTTGGCTCACCGATGTCGAGCGCGACGCGGCGGCGCGGCTCGTGCCGGCGGGGCGGTTCCTCGCGCTCGGGCCGACCGCGAACTGGCCGGGCAAGATCTGGCCCGCCGAGCGCTTCGCCGCGCTCGCGACCGCCCTCGTCGGGCCGGGCGGCGTGCGTCACGGCGCATCGGTGGTCGTGCTCGGCGCGCCAGGCGAGGAATCGTTCGCGCGCCCGCTGCTCGAACGCCTGCCGGGGGCCGTCGACCTGGTCGGCCGCACCTCGGTGCCGATCGCCGGCGCGCTGCTCGAGCGCGCGGCGCTCTACGTCGGCAATGACTCGGGGCTCATGCATCTGGCCGCCGCCGCGGGAGCCCCGACCGTCGGGCTGTTCGGGCCCAGCCGGGTCGAGCGCTACGCGCCGTGGGGCCCGCGCGCCCGCGCGGTACGTACGCCGGAGCCCTACGAGGCCCTGTTCCCGCCCGGCTACGACCGGCTCACGACCGGGAGCTTGATGACGAGCCTCGCCGTCGAGCCCGTTCTCGCCGCGTGCGAAGGCCTGCTGGCCGAGGCCGGTGGCGCGGCGGCATGACGCGGCTCTCGGCGCTGGTCGTCGCGCGCGACGAGGAGGCGCGGCTCGCGGACTGCCTTGCCGGGCTCGGCTTCGCCGACGAGATCGTCGTCGTGCTCGACCGCACGACCGACGGCTCCAAGAAGATCGCGTCGCGCTTCACCGACCGTATCCTGGAAGGCGCCTGGGAGCGCGAGGGCGCGCGCCGCAACGCCGGCATCGACGCGTGCGCGGGCGACTGGATCCTCGAGGTCGACGCCGACGAGCGCGTGACGCCGGCGCTCGCGGACGAGGTTCGGGCCGTCATCGCCGCCGCGCCGGCCGGGCACTTCCTGGTCCCCTACGCCAACTACGTCGGCGCGCGGCACGTGCGTTGGGGCTGGGGCGCGTCGTGGGGCGTCGCGGCCACGGTCCGCCTGTTCGCCAAGGGCTGCAAGCGCTGGGGCGACGCGCGGGTTCATCCCGGCGTGCGGCTGACCGGACCGCCCGGTCGCCTGACAAACCCGATCGTTCACCGCATGGCGGCCGACGCCTCGGACCTCTTGCGCCGGCTCGATCGCTACTCGACGGCGCGCGCGCTCGATCTGGTCGATGGCGGTGACATCGGCTCGCTCGTCGGCAACGTGCGGCGGCTTTTCTCCCGTTTCCTCAAGCTCTATGTCGCGCGTCGGGGCTATCGCGAGGGCGCGTTGGGTTTCCTCAACGCGCTGTGCGCGGGGCTCTATCCGCTGCTCGCCCACCTCAAGGCGCGCATCGCGCTCGGGCGGTGAGCGATGCGCGTGCTGCACGCCATGGCGGGAGCGCGGCGTGGCGGCGCCGAGGCCTTCTTCGCGCGCTTCGTGCGCGCGCTCGCCCGCCGGGGCGTCGAGCAGCGGGCGCTGGTGCGCGCCGAGCCCGCGCGCCTGGCCGCGCTCTCCACCGCCGGCGCCCCGGCCGATGCGGCCCGCTTCGGCGGCCCGTTCGACCTGGTGACGGCGTTGCGCTTCGCCCGCGCGATCCGTCGGTTTCGCCCCGCAATCGTGATGACCTGGCTTGGTCGGGCCAGCGCCGCGTGCCCGCGCGGACGCTTCGTCCACGTCGGCAGGCTCGGCGGGCCTTATGACCTGCGGCGGTTCCGGCGCTGCGACCACCTCGTCGTCAACACGCGGGGTCTCGGCGACTGGGCGGTTGGACAAGGCTGGCCGGCGGCCAAGGTCCACGTCCTCGGCAACTTCGCCGACGAGGCGCCGGCGCCGCCGATCGCGCGCGCCGCGCTGGCGACGCCCGAGCGCGCGCGGGTCGTGCTCGCGCTCGGCCGGCTGCACCCCGCCAAGGGGTTCGACGTGCTGATCGAAGCGGTCGTCCGCCTGCCCGACATCGTGGTCTGGCTCGCCGGCGAGGGGCCGTTGCAGGGCCCGCTCGAGGACCTGGCACGGCGCCGAGGCATCGCCGATCGCATCCGGTTTCTCGGCTGGCGCGATGACGCGGGAGCCTTGCTCGCTTCGGCCGACGTCCTCGTTTGTCCGTCGCGCCGGGAGCCGCTCGGCAACGTGGTGCTCGAGGCCTGGGCGCACGGCGTTCCCGTCGTCGCGGCCGCGGCCGCCGGGCCGGCCGAGCTGATCACGCCGGAAGCCGACGGCGTGCTCGTCCCCATCGACGACCCCGACGCCCTGGCGGCGGCCCTGCGCCGCGTTCTCGGCGATGCGTCCCATGCGCGCTCCCTGGTCGCGGCCGGCCGGCGTACCTACGAGCAGGAGCATAGCGAGGCCATCGTGGTCGAGCGCGCCGTCGCGCTGTTCCGCGGCCTGGCCGCCTGATGTGCGGCATCGCGGGGTTCATCGCCCGGCCCGGACACGGCGTGCCGAAGGGGCTGGCCGAACGCCTGTCGGCCGCGCTCGCGCACCGCGGGCCCGACGGCGTCGGCGCGCGCGAGCGGGACGGCGTTCTGCTGGTCCATCGCCGGCTCGCGATCATCGACCTCGCGGGCGGCGCCCAGCCCATCGTCGCGCCGGACCAAACCGCGATCGTCGCCAACGCGGAGATCTACGACTACATCGAGCAACGCCACGCGCTCGCCGGCATCGGCTTCGCCACGGATTCGGACAACGAGGTCCCGCTCCAGCTTTACCGCCGCGATGGGGTCGGCTTCGCAGAGAGCTTGCGCGGCATGTACGCGCTCGCCATCCACGACCCGGGCCGGAACGTCGTCGTGCTGGCGCGCGATGCGTTCGGCATCAAGCCGCTCTACACGGCGGAGACCGCCGCCGGATTCGCGTTCGCGTCCGAGCCCGGCGCCCTGATCGCGGCGGGCCTGGTGCCCGCGCGCGAGGCCGCCGGCGCGCGCGACGAGCTGCTCGGGCTGCGGTTCACCATCGGCGAGGAGACGGCGCTCGCCGGCATCCGGCGCGTGGCGCCCGGCGAGACCATCGTCGTCTCGGCCGGCGCGGTGGTCGAGCGGCGGCGGCGCGCGGCCCTGCTCGACACGGGATTGCTCGAATCCGACGAAGTGTCTTGCCTGCGGCGCCTCGACGCGGCCCTGGTCGAGAGCGTCGCGCTCCACTGCCGCGCCGACGTGCCCTTCGGCCTGTTCCTCTCGGGCGGCGTCGACAGCACCTCGGTGCTGGCCGCGATGGTCAAGGGCGGGCTGCGGCCGGCGGCCGCCTTCACCGTCACCTTCGACGACACGGCCGCGCGCGACGAGGCCGACGCGGCGAAGTCCGTCGCGCGGCGGTTCGGCGTCCGCCACCTCGCCGTGCCGTTCGGCGAGCGCGATTTCTGGGCGCTGCTGCCGCGCGTGGTCGAGGCGATGGACGATCCGGCCGCGGACTATGCCGCGGTGCCGACGTTCAAGCTCGCCGAGGCCGCCGCGCGCGAGCTCAAGGTCGTGCTGACCGGCGAGGGCGGCGACGAGCTGTTCGCCGGCTACGGGCGTTATCGCGGCGCCCTGCGCCCCTGGTGGCTCGGCGGCCGGACGCCGCGCCGGCGTGCCCTGCTCGACGGGCTGGGGCTGTTGCGCTCATCCCCGGCGACGTGGCGCGACGGTCTGGACGGCGCGCGCGCGCTCGCCGGTCGGCCTGGCCGCACGGCGTTGCAGACCGAGCAGGCCTTGGACATCGCCGCGTGGCTGCCCAACGACCTGCTGCTCAAGATCGACCGCTGCCTGATGGCGCACGGCCTGGAAGGCCGCACGCCGTTCCTCGACCCCGTCGTCGCCGAGCTCGCCTTCCGGCTGCCCGACTCGCTCAAGGTGCGCGGCCGCGTCGGCAAGTGGCTGCTGCGCCGCTGGCTCGCCGAGGCGCTGCCCGAATCCCGGCCGTTCGCCGCGAAACGAGGCTTCACGGTCCCGGCCGGAGCGTGGATCGCGCGCCACGGCGCGCGCCTCGGCCCGCTGGTCGCCGCCGAGCCCGGCGTCGCCGCCGTCTGCCGGCCCGACCGGGTCATGGCCCTGTTCGGCGCCGCGACCGACCGCCGGCGGGGCGCCGCCGCGTGGACGCTTCTGTTCTATGCCCTCTGGCACCGCCGCCACGTGCAGGGTCGGCGCGCCGAAGGCGACGCCTTCGACGCCCTGGCCGGCGCGGGCTGATGCCTACACGGCGATCTCGAGCCCTTCGCGGGCGAGCGTGGCGAGGGGATGCGACCGGGCGAGCAACCCCGCGAGCCGGTCGAGCACCACGTCGCCGTCGTCATGGGCGTGGTTGCTGAGGACGAGCTGGCGCACTCCGGCGGCCTCGCCCACCCCGACGGCCCAGCGCCAGCTTCGCTCCGTGCGGCTGGCGCCATCGCTCGTCTCGGTATCGGCGCCCAGGATCGCGAGGTCGGCGCCCGCGATGAAGCGCGCGATCGCCGCCGTGCTCGCGCTGTCGGACGAAGCGACATCGGTGACATAGCAGACGGCGCGCCCGGCGTGCTCGACGCGATACCCCGTCACCCGCCGCGCCGCGCCAAACCCGTGGGTGCGGACCACCACGTCGGTCGCGGGTCGCAGGGCGTTCCCAGTGACGAAGTCGTGGAACTCGAGCCGGGCTCTCATCACGTCGATGGGCACCGGGAAGATCGGGTCCGTCATGAGCCGCCTGAGCACCGCCTCGATCCCCGGCACGCCGTCGCCGAGCCCGGCCCAGAGTCTGAACGCGTTGGTCGGGCTGAACGCGGCGGCGAAGAACGGCAACCCCGAGATGCGGTCGAACTGCGCGTGGGTGAAGAAGATGTCGCCCTGGATGGGCCCTTCGCGCAGCAGGCGCTGGCCGAGCGGACGGATGCCCGTGCCGCTGTCGAAGATCAGCAGGGCATTGCCGCAGCGCACCTCGATGCACGGCGTGTTGCCGCCGTAGCCGGCGGTCTCGGGGCCCGGCACCGCGATGTGATCGCGCACGCCCCAGAAGCGAACCACGATCTCCGGGTCTGCCACGATCCGCTCCCATCCGTTCCCGCGAACGCTATCCGACGACGACCCGGGGGTCGAGCCCCGCCGGCTCGACGCCCGGCGGCCGGCTGGTTAGAGTGGCGGCTTCGCCCGAGGAACCCCGCCGTGGACACCGCCGTCGCCTACTCGGTCTGCCCGCACGATCGCCCGAGCGTCCGCGCGATCGAGGTCGAGCGCGCGGCCTGAAACGCCGCCGTCGGGACGGGAAATGAGCGAGACGGCGCGCGGCGTGCTCGGGGCGAACCTGAGTCTGCTCGGCGCCATCGTCATCTGGGGCTCGTTCTTCCCGCTGATGGCGAAGCTGCTTCAGACGTGGGACCCGTACAGCAACGCCGCCGGGCGCGCGGCTCTGGGCGCCCTGGCGCTGCTGGCCATGGCCACCGCGCGGCACGGGACGTCGGTGTTCAGGACGCGCCTGCCGTGGCGCCGCGTGCTCGCGCTCGCGGTCTTCGGCATCGCCTCGTTCAACATCCTGATGACGCTCGGCGTCGCCATCGCCGGCCCGATCTCGGCCTCGATCGTCGCGACCACCGGGCCGGTCAGCGCCGCCGTGCTCGGCCGCGTCCTCTACAAGTCGCGCATCCGGCCGATCATCGTCGTCGCGGCCACGCTCGCCATGGCGGGCGGCGTGTGCGTCGCCATGGGGCGCGGCGGGACCATCGCCGATCTGCGCGGCGGCGAGCTCCTGGTGCTCGGCGCCTCGGTGTCGTGGCTGTGGTACTCGATGAGGATCAACGAATGGCTCGCCGACGTGCCGCACCTGCAGGCGACCGCGATCACCTATCTCGTCGCGGCGGTCGTGCTGGTCCTCGCCGTTGGCGCGATCGGCGCCCTCGGCCTGCACCCGCTCAGCATCGATCTCTCGGCCGGCTCGATCGCCCTGATGGTGACGGTCAGTTTGTCGGCGACCGCGATCGCGGTGGTGCTGTGGCTGCGGGGCGTCAAGCGGCTCGGCGTCACCGTCGGCGCCGCGTACGGCAATCTGGTGCCGGTGATCACCGTCGCGGCGGCGGCGCCCTTTGGGATCGTGCCCCACGCGCTCGAGCTCGTCGGCGGCGGCATCGTCATTGTGGGCGTCATGCTCGCCCAATGGGGCACGCGCCGGGGCAATCCGCTCTAGCGACTGGAGTTCGGCGCTCGCCTCGCCGACCCGCCCGGCGCTTTACGCTTTCTTCAGCATGCGGGCATCACCCTCGCGGTCGTGCTGGCGCGCGTTTGTGCGCCGGCCAATCGTGCGCGAGCATCGAGGGCGATTTCCATGGCCGCGGCGAACCAGAGGCCGATCATCATCATCCGCAAGAAGAGCGGCGGCCACGAGGAAAGTCACGGCAACACGGCGTGGAAGATCGCCTACGCCGACTTCGTCACCGCCATGATGGCGTTCTTCCTGCTGCTCTGGCTGCTCAACTCGGTCACCGAGGAGCAGATGGTCGGCATCTCGAACTACTTCGCGCCGACCTCGGTCAGCTACTCCAAGAGCGGCGCGGGCGGGATTCTGGGCGGCACGGACATGGTCGAGGACGGCGCCATGCAGGACTCCCAGGCCGCCGTCGGCATCCAGGCCGGCGCCATGTCCAACACCTCGGACCCGAGCCAGGTCCAGGAAAACGAGGACGCCGAGGACGTCTACGGCGACGGGCCGTCGGAAGGCGAAGGCATGCCGGCCTCGAAGATCGCCAACGCCGACCCCGACGCGACCGAGATGGGCGCCGCCGCCGACGCGGCCGAGCAGGCCCGCGCCGCGGACGAGACCCGGCTCGAAGGCGCCAAGGAACAGCTCGAGCAGGCGTTGCGGAGCAGCCCCGAGATGCAGGACCTCGCCCGGCACGTCGTCGTCGATATGACCGAGGAAGGGCTCCGCATCCAGATCGTCGACCTCGAGGGCCGGCCGCTGTTCACGGCCGGCAGCGCCCAGCTTTCGGCCACGGCGGCCAAGCTCCTGCGCCAGGTCGCCGAAGCCGTGGCCAGCCTGCCCAACCTGGTCAAGATCAGCGGCCATACCGACGCCAAGCCCTATCCGTCATCGAGCACCTACAGCAACTGGGAGCTTTCCGCCGACCGCGCCAACGCCAGCCGGCGTGCCCTGGTGGCGACCGGCATGCCGGAGTTCCGTATCCGCGAAGTCGTCGGCCAGGCCGACACCGAACCCTACGATCCCGAGGACCCGTTCGCCGCGGTCAACCGGCGCATTACCATCGTGCTGCGGCACCTGACTCCTCTGGTTCCCGCCGATCATCCGGCCGAAGCAACGGCGTCCACCCCGACCGAGCCCGAGGCCCAGACGGACCCGGAGTAAGCCCCCACGCCGACCTTGCACGGCGCTTGGCCGCGCGGCACACTTCGCCCTGAGCCCATCTTCCCCGACAACCCGAAACCGTCTGTCATCGGACCATGCTGGTCGTCGAGCCGACCCTGGCCATGGGGTTCACCTTCGCGCTGATCGTCCTGGCGATCACGCTGTTCGCGTGGGAGCGCTACCCGATCGAGCTCGTCGGTATCGGCATCCTCGCCGTCATGCTCGTCGCCTTCCATCTGGCGCCCGTGACCGACGCCGAGGGCCGCGACGTGCTCGACGCTCGGGCGCTGCTCGCCGGCTTCGCCGAGCCCGCGCTCATCACGGTGCTCGCCCTCATGGTTGTCGGGCAGGCGCTGGTGCGCACCCATGCCCTTCAAAGCCTGGTCAGCCTGATCCTCCAGGTAACCGGCGCCCATTGGCGCTGGTCGATCTGGGTCCTGCTCGTGTTCGGCATGACGCTGAGTGCCTTCATCAACAACACGCCCGTCGTGGTCATCTTCATCCCGATCATGCAGGCGGTGGCCTCGGAGCTCCGGGTCTCGCCGAGCAAGATCATGATGCCGCTCAACATGGCCCTCATCCTCGGCGGCATGACGACGCTGATCGGTTCGAGCACGAACCTGCTCGCAGCCGGCCTCTACCAGGGCATGACAGGGCGGACCGTCGGGCTGTTCGACATGACCCCGCTCGCCTTGTGTCTCGCGGTCCCGGGAATCGCCTACGTCCTGCTCGTCGCGCCGAGGCTGCTGGCGGACCGCGCGTCGATGGCGAGCGCGCTGGTCGCGGACTCGGGCCGGCAGTACCTGTCGCAGATCGTCGTCGGCGAGAAGTCGGCCCTGGTCGGCACGACCGCCGTCGCCGGCATGTTCCCCGGACTGCCGGACGTCTCCGTGCAGTTGGTCCAGCGCGGCGAGCACGCCGAGCTGCCGCCGTTCGACGGCTTCACCCTCGCCGCCGGCGACGTGCTGATCGTCGCGGCCACGCGCAAGGCCTTGACCGATGCCGTGCTCAAGGACCCCGGCCTGACGGCGGAGCTCGACGTCTCGGTGGCCGAGCCGCCGTCGGACGGCGAGCGCAAGCCGCCGGCCCAGCGCGTGCTCGCCGAGGTCATGGTCGCGCCGGCCTCGCGCATCGTCGGCCAGAACCTGGAGATGATCGGGTTCCGGCGTCAGTTCGGCTGCATCGTCATCGGCATCCAGCGCCGCTCGCGGATGATCCGGACCCGGATCACCGAGATCCGCCTCGAGCCGGGCGATGTCCTGTTGATCCAAGGCCATCGCCAGGACGTGCGCGCGCTCAGGGGCGATGCCGACTTCATCCTGATGGAGTGGTCGCAGACCGAGCTGCCCTCGCCGCACCTGGCGCGCCGCGTCGGTCTCGTTTTCGCCGCCATGCTGGCGCTGATCGCGACCGAGGCGCTGCCCGTGGTCGTGGCCGCCGTCGGCGCGGCGGTGCTCGTCATCCTGATCAGGGCGGTCAATGTCCGGCAGGCCGCGCGCGCGATCGACCGGCGCATCGTCTTCCTGATCGCCTGCTCCGTCGCGCTGTCGACCGCGCTTGAGGCGACCGGCGGCTCGCGCTACATCGCGCTGACCCTGCTCCACGCGGTCGGCGCCGAGGCGAGCCCCGCGCTCGCGCTGTCGGCGTACTACTTCGTCGTCATGGTCATGACCAACGTGCTCAGCAACAACGCCACGGCGCTGCTGTTCACCCCGGTCGGCATCGGCCTGGCCGGCAGCGTCGGGGTCGATCCCTTCGTCTTCCTGCTCGCGACCATCTTCGCGTCCGACTCCTCGTTCGCGACGCCGATCGGCTACCAGACCAACGTGCTGGTCATGGGGCCGGGTCACTATCGCTTCGTCGACTACGTGCGCGCCGGGCTGCCCCTGAACCTGCTGCTGTGGATCGTGTTCTCGCTGGCGGCGCCCTGGTACTACAATCTCACCTAGGGCCTACTGGCCCGGAGGCTCCGCCCCCGGTGAACTTGTCCTGGACGCTCGCGCCACCGCTGGTCGTCTTCTACGGCACGGCGCCGCAGCCCTGCCCCTACCTGCCCGGCCGCGTCGAGAGCAAGATCATCACCGAGCTCGCCGGCCCGACCGCCCCGGGCCTGCACGATCGCCTCGTCCGCGCCGGGTTCCGGCGCAGCCACGGCCTCGCCTACCGCCCGGCGTGCAAGGGCTGCGACGCGTGCGTGCCGGTGCGCGTTCCGGTCGCGGGCTTCAGGCCCGATCGCACCCAGCGCAGGATCGCGCGACGCAACCGGGACCTCGTCGCCCACGAGTGCCCGCCGCGCGCGTCGCGCGAGCAGTACGAGCTGTTCCGCCGCTATCAGCGCAGCCGGCATGCCGACGGCGGCATGGCGCTGATGGGCACGCGCGACTACCGCGACATGGTCGAGGAGACGAGCGTCGCGACCCGCATCGTCGAGTTCCGCGATCCCGCGGGCCGGCTTGTCGCTGTGTCGCTGACCGATGTCGTCGCCGACGGGCTTTCGGGCATCTACAAGTTCTTCGACCCCGCGCGCGCGGCGCTCAGCCCCGGCGTCGCCATCATCCTGTGGCACATCGAGCGTGCCCGCGCGTTGGGCCTGCCTCACGTCTATCTGGGCTATTGGATCTCCGGCTGCGGCAAGATGTCCTACAAGGCCAACTACCGCCCGATCGAGGCGCTCGGCCCGGACGGCTGGAGGCCGATGGAGCCGCGCGCCGGGGAGCCCTGAAGCGCGATTGAGTGGAGAGGGTCATGGATGATGCGCGTGGCGTGGCCACGTCGTCGAGCAACGGCGCGTCGCTCGCGGTCTACGAGCGGGCGCTCGCTGCCCTGAACGTCTACCGAGGCGACCCGGTCGCCATCATCGACAAGGCGCTCGAAGCGGACCCGGACTTCGTCATGGGCCACGTCCTGCGCGCCCAGGTCCAGATCACCATGTGGGAGCGCGGCGTCCTTCCCGCCGTCGCCGCGAGCGCGGCCCGGCTCGACGAGCTCGGCAACCGGAGCAACGACCGCGAGCGCCGCCACGCCCGCGCCATCAAGGCCTGGGCCGCCGGCGACTGGGAGGCGCACCGCGCCACGCTCGACCGCCTGCAAGCCGAGTACCCGCGCGACCTGCTCGCGCTCCAGATCGGTCATGTGGCCGATTTCTTCCACGGCGACCGCGACAACCTGCGCGGCCGCGTCGCGCGCGCCCTGCCGGCGTGGAGCGCCGCCGATCGCGGCTACGGCTTCCTCCTCGGCATGCACGCCTTCGGCCTCGAGGAGTGCGGCGGCTACGGCCCGGCCGAGGAAACCGGCCGGCATGCGATCGAGCTCGAGCCCGACGATTGCTGGGCCCAGCACGCGCTCGCCCACGTCATGGAGATGCAGGCGCGCCAGGCCGAAGGCATCGCGCTCATGGAATCACGGCAAGCGCACTGGGCGCAGGCGGACAACGGGTTCGCCTTCCACAACTGGTGGCACACCGCGCTCTACAACCTCGACCAGGGCAACGTCGACCGCGCGCTCGCCATCTACGACGCGGGCGTCCGGCCCGAGCCGACGGAGATCCGCCTCACGATGCTCGACGCGGCGGCGCTGCTGTGGCGGATGCACCTCCGCGGCATCGAAGTGGGCGGGCGCTGGGGCGAGCTCGCCGGCACGTACGAACGGGGCGACGAGAACGGCTTCTACGCGTTCAACGACATGCACGCGATGATCGCCTTCGTCGCCACCGGCAAGACCAAGGCCGCGAAGGCGCTTCTGAAGTCCGTCGAGCGATCGGCCGAGGAAGGAAACACCAACGGCACCATGGCGCGCGAGGTCGGACTGCCGATCGTCCGCGCGATCGAGGCGTCCGGCCGCGCCAAGTACGCCGAGGTCATCGAGCTCCTGATGCCGGTGCGCTATCGCGCCCACATCTTCGGCGGCAGCCACGCCCAGCGCGACATCGTCCACCGCACCCTGATCGAGGCGGCCCTGCGCGCGCCCGACCGCGCGCTGGCCAAGGCGCTCACCAACGAGCGGACCGCGCAGAAGCCGCACTGCCCGTTCGCCTGGCAGCTCCACAAGCGCGCCCACGCTTGAGTGGCGGCGCGCCGACCCCCCCCCCCCCCCCCCCCCCC
>JBBDQV010000130.1:24827-29634 GCA_040905845.1 Alphaproteobacteria bacterium
CTGACTCCGCGACGGGGGGGCATCCCGCGTCGCGCCTCTCCCACAGGGAGAGAGGGGGATTACGGCGTAGCGGCAAGAACTTACCCTCTCCCCTCGTGGGAGAGGGAGGGGCCCAAAGCCTGTCCTGAGCGACGCCGCAGGCGGCGTCGAAGGGCGCAGCCATGGGAGGGTGAGGGAAACTCCGGAGGATCAGCTCATAGGCTCGCCGATATCAGCCTCGGATCGCGCGGCGGCGCGCGAGGCTCGCTTCGGGCCACACCTTGCCGGCCTGGTAATACTCCGCGACCGCCGTGGCGTCGGGCGGGATCACGACCCACGGCTGCTTCGACGCCGTGTAGATGTGGATGTCGGGCGGCAGGCGATCGGGCTCGTCGAGCGTGCCGACGCGCACGAAGCACACCGCGTCGCCGGCGCCGGCGTAGTGGCTCCACAACCCGACGCGGCAAACTGGGCAGCGCACGATCTTCTGGCCCTTGCCGCTGTGGGACGGCGTCATCACCGCCTCGGGCGCGCCCTTCAGCAGGACGACGCGGTCGGCCTCGATCAGCGCGTTGAGCGCGAACGCCGAGCCCGATTCGCGCTGGCACCAGCGGCAATGGCAGCAGTGCACGAAGATCGGCGACCTCGTCATCCGGTAGCGCACCGCGCCGCACGTGCAACCGCCTTCGTACGCGCCGTCGTCTTGTTTGGTCATCGGACCCGCCCTGCCCGGAAATGAGACCCTATCCTACATCGGCGCGCCCTCGTCCTGAGCCCGTCGAAGGACGAGGACTTCGTTCACCCGAAGCGGTTGCCCTTGGGAAAGCCTTGGGGCGGCAGGCGCCCGGCCTGGGCGCGGCTGCCTAGCCACGGGCGCAGGTCGGTCTCGGTCCGCGTGCGGTCGCCGATGCGCCAGGTCAGCCCGTCGGCCAGCCGGAACACCTTGGCGTCGGCGAGCCCGCCCGACTTGGCGCGTTGCAGGATGACGCCACGCCCGCGCGCGAGCACCGGCACCTCGGACAATGGGAACAGGATCAGCTTGCGGTTGTCGCCGATCACCGCGACCCAGTCGGCGCCCACCGGGATCGGGCACGCGAGCCGCGCCTCGGCGCCGCCGGCGAGGTTGAGCACCTGCTTGCCGGCGCGGGTCTGGGCAACGACCTGGTCCTCCTCGACCACGAAGCCGCGCCCGTCGGTCGCCGCGACCAGGAGTTTGCCGCCCGGCCGGTGCACCACCAGGGCCGCCACGTCGTCGTTGTTGCCGAGGTCGGTCATCAGGCGCACCGGCTCGCCGAACCCGCGCCCGCGCGGCAGCTTGTCGCCGGTGAGCGTATAGAACCGGCCGTTGGTGCTGAGCAGCAACAGCTTGTCGGTCGTCTCGGCCGACACGACGAAGCGTTCGCGATCGCCTTCCTTGTACTTGACGTCGCCGGCCTCGCCCTGGCCCTTGAGCGCGCGAATCCAGCCCTTGGCCGAGCAGAGAACGGTGATCGGCTCGCGCTCGACCAGCGCCTCCACGGGCATCTCGACCGCCGGCGGCGGCTGGCCGATCTCGGTACGCCGGCGGCCGAGCGGCGTCCCCTTGCCGAAGCGCTTCTTGAGGTCGGCGAGCTCGGCCTTGATCATCTTGGCACGCTTGGCCGGGTCCGAGATCCGCTCCTTGAGCGTCGTCTTCTCCGCCTCCAGCGTCTTCTTTTCCGCGCGGATCTCGGTCTCCTCGAGCCTGCGCAGCGAGCGCAGCCGCATGTTGAGGATCGCCTCGGCCTGCGCGTCCGTGAGCTTGAACCGACTCATCAGGTGGGGCTTCGGCTCGTCCTCGCTGCGGATGATCGCGATGATCGCGTCGAGGTTGAGATAGGCGATCAGGTATCCGGCCAGGATCTCGAGCCGGCGCAGGACCGCCTCGAGCCGGTGGCGCGTGCGCCGGACCGTCACCTCGTCGCGGTGATCGAGGAACGCGCTCAGCGCCTCGCCGAGGCTCATGACGCGCGGCACGTTCCGCGCATCGAGCACGTTGAGGTTGAGGGCTATCCGCACCTCGAGCTCGGTCGCGCGGAACAGCGATTCCATCAGCATGGCGGGGTCGACCGTCCGGCTCTTCGGCACCAGGACGAGGCGTACATCGTCGGCCGATTCGTCGCGCACGTCGTCCAAGAGCGCGAGCTTCTTGTTGACCAGCAGGTCGGCGATCCGCTCGATCAGCCGCGCCTTGGGCACCTGATAGGGCACCTCGGTGACGATGACCTGGTACTGGCCGTGGCTCAGCGTCTCGACCGTCCAGCGCGCGCGCAGGCGGAACGAGCCGCGCCCGGTGCGGTACGCCTCGACGATCTGCTCCCTCGGCTCGACCAGCACGCCGCCGGTCGGAAAGTCCGGCCCGGGCACCAGGCCAACGAGCTTCTCGATCGTCGCCTTGGGGTGGTCGATCAGGTGGGCGAGCGCGTCGGCGAGCTCCTCGACGTTGTGCGGCGGGATGCTCGTCGCCATGCCCACCGCGATGCCGGCGGCGCCGTTGGCGAGCAGGTTCGGGAACGCCGCCGGCAGCACCACCGGCTCGCGCTCCTCGCCGTCGTAGGTCGCGCGGAAGTCGACCGCGTCCTCGTCGAGCCCGCCGAGCAGCGCCATCGCCGGCGCGGTCAGGCGCGCCTCGGTGTAGCGCATGGCCGCGGCGTTATCGCCGTCAACGTTGCCGAAGTTGCCCTGGCCGTCGACCAGGGGCCAGCGCGCGGCGAAGGTCTGCGCGAGGCGGACCAGCGCATCGTAGACCGCGACCTCGCCGTGGGGATGGAACTTGCCGATCACGTCGCCGACAACCCGGGCGCACTTCTTGTAGCCCTGCGCCGGGTCGAGCTTGAGCTGCAGCATGGCGTAGAGCAGCCGGCGGTGCACCGGCTTGAGCCCGTCGCGCACGTCGGGCAGCGAGCGCGCCATGATTGTGGACAGCGCGTAGCTCAGGTAGCGCTCGCTCAGCGCCTTGTCGAGTGCCACGTCCTCGGGCGGGCGCGGCGCCGGCGGAAGCGTCTTGGGTCGGGCCATCTCGATCGGCTCAGCGGTCGCCGGTTAGTGTACCAGATGTTGCGGTCGAGTCTGAAAAGTACCCCAACAGGCGGTCCCTCGCCCGTGGCATCCGCCGGCCCAGGGCGGCCATGGCGTGGCGCTCGAGAAAGCTCCCGGTCAGCGCGAGGCCGTCGCGAATGGCTTGGGCGTCGGTTGGGCCGTCGCCGACCAGGAACCCCGGCAGCGCCAGCAGCCGGTCGCGGTATGGACCGGCGGCCTCGCGCGTGACCGCGCGGCCGGAGCGCGGCGAGACGTAGGCCAGGCCGTCGCTGCGCCCGGTCACCGCGCACGTCCTGAGGTCGAGCCCGAAGCCGAGGTCGCCGAGCAGCGCGAGCTCCCAGCGCACGTAGGCCGCGGCCCAACCCGCGTCCCCGGCCAGCGCCGCCATCAGGGACTCGAAGGCGGCGAACGCGCGCGGGTAGGCATGGCGCTCGGGCAGGCTTGCCTCGGCCACGGCGCACGCCGAGGCCAGCGCGGCGAGCCGGGGCGGATCGTCGAGCACGGCCGCGGCCTCGGCCCGGATCAACTCGACCGTGAGCGAGCCCAGGTGATCGGCGAGCCGGGCTCGCCAGGTCGCGGCGACGCGGTTGCCCGGCTGCAGGACCGGCCGCAGCTTGCGCCCGCCGCCGCCGCGCACCAACCCAGCGTGCCGGCCGCGCATCTTGGTGAACAGGCTGGCGACGACCGAGCTCTCGCCGTGCCGCCGGGCCGCGAGGACATAGCCTTCGTCGCTCCAGTGCATGGGCCTCAGCGCGGGAACTCGAGCCCGAGGTCGCGGTAGCGCTCGGGGTCGTCGGTCCAGCCGGGCTGGACCTTGACGTGCAGGAACAGGTGCACGCGGCGCCCCAGGAACGCCTCGAGCTCCGCGCGCGCGGCGCTGCCCACGGCCTTGATCGTGCGCCCGCCCGCGCCGAGCACGATCGGCCGGTGGTTCTCGCGCGCGACGTAGACGATCTGGTCGATGCGCACGCCGCCGTCCTTGTGCTCGGTCCACGATTCGGTTTCGACGGTCAAGCTGTAGGGCAGCTCCTCGTGGAGGCGCAGGAACAGCTTCTCGCGGGTGATCTCGGCGGCGAGCAGGCGCAGGGGCAGGCCCGAGAGCTGGTCCTCGGGGTAAAGCCACGGCCCTTCGGGCACCTCGCCCGCCAGGAAGCCGAGCAGGTCGCCGACACCGTCGCCGGTCAGCGCCGAGACCATGAAGACACGCCGGGCGATCTTCGTCGCGTCGATCGCCGCGGCGAGCGGCAGCAGGGTGTCGCGTCGGACCAGGTCGACCTTGTTGAGGGCGACCACGGCGGTGCGCCGCGCGGCGTTCAAGCCCTCGACGATCGAGCGCACCTCGTCGGTCAGCCCGCGCACGGCGTCGATGGCGAGCACGACGACGTCGGCGTCGCGCGCGCCGGCCCAGGCGGCCTGGACCATGGCGCGCTCGAGCCGCTGGCGCGGCGCCAGGATGCCGGGCGTATCGACGAACACGATCTGCGCCGCGCCAACGACGCGGATGCCGGTAACGCGCATGCGCGTCGTCTGCACCTTGTGGGTGACGATGGAGACCTTGGCGCCGACCAGCGCATTGAGCAGCGTCGACTTGCCGGCGTTGGGCGCGCCGACGATCGCGACGAAACCGCAGCGCGGCTTGTCCTCGGTCACGTCGGCTCGGTCCGCGCCAGCATCGCCTCGGCGGCGGCGCGCTCGGCCGCGCGCTTCGACGGGCCGGTGGCGCTGGCGGCGCCGATCCCGTCGATGGCCACCGTGACCCGAAAGTTCGGCG
>JBBDQV010000131.1:0-5012 GCA_040905845.1 Alphaproteobacteria bacterium
CAGCCCGAGGTGGCGCGACGGCAGGGCGATCGCCTCGTCGCGCGGCAGGGCGCCGATCATGCCGACGCCCGCGAGGCCCTGGCACGCCTCGGCGAGCAGCGTCGCATGTCGCGCGCCACCGACCCGGTTGAACACGACTCCCGCGAGGCGAACCGCCGGGCAATGTCGCGCGAAGCCCTCGATGAGCGCGGCGGCCGAGGCGCCCATGCCCTTGGCGTCGACGACGAGGACGACGGGCCAGCCGGTCATGGCCGCGAGCTCGGCGGTCGAACCGGCGCCGTGGGCCGCGCCGTCGAACAGCCCCATGACCCCTTCGCCGACGATCAAGTCGGCGTCGGCGCCGAGCGCCGCGACGAGCCCCGCGACAGAGGCGGGGCGCATCGCCCAGCCGTCGAGGTTCGGGCAGGGTCGTCCGGCCGCCGCCGCCAGGAACGCCGGGTCGATGTAATCGGGCCCGACCTTGAACGGCGCGACGCGCAAACCGCGCCGGCGAAGCGTGCGCAGCACCGCGAGGGTGACGAGTGTCTTGCCCGAGCCCGAGGCCGGCGCGGCGAAAATCAGACCCGGCGCGGCCGGCATCACGAGCCGAGCCCGCGCGCCCGCAACGGGTCGGGATCGAGCGCGCGGCCGCCGGCGGCGCCGATCCAGTCGAGCGCGGCACGCAGCCGCACCACCTCGCCGATCGCGACGATGGTGGGCGGCTCGACCCCGGACGTGGCCGCGACCTCGGCCGCGTCGCCGAGCGTGGTCTCGACCACGACCTGGTGCGGCGTCGTCGCCTTGGAGACGATCGCCACCGGGGTCGCCGGGTCGCGCCCGGCCGCCATCAGGCGCCCGGCGATGGCGCCCAGGTGCATCAGCGCCATGTAGACCACGAGCACCGGGGATCCCTTGGCCAGCGCCGCCCAGTCGAGCCCGTCGGGCACCTCGCCGCCGGCGCCGTGGCCGGTGACGAAGGTCACGGCGGCGTTGGTGTCGCGGTGCGTCGTCGGGATGCCGGCGTAGGCGAGCCCGCCGATCCCCGCGGTGATTCCCGGGACGACGCGGAACGGCACGCCGGCGGCGGCCAGCGCCATCGCCTCCTCGCCGCCGCGCCCGAACACGAACGGATCGCCGCCCTTGAGCCGCACCACGCGCCGGCCCTCGCGGGCGAGCTGGATCAGGCGGAGCGAGATGTCGGGCTGCTTGCGCGAGGCCTTGCCGCCGCGCTTGCCGGCGTATTCCAGCGTCGCGCCGGGGCCGGCGAGGGCGAGCACGCCGTCGCTGACGAGCGCGTCGTAGACGACGGCGTCCGCGTGGCCGAGCGCGTGCTCCCCTAGCCGGGTCAGCAGGCCCGGATCACCAGGGCCCGCGCCGACCAGCCAGACCCAGCCGGGCTCGAGCGTAGGCAGGGATGAGGACGTCCGCTCCATGGCCGGGCACTATACGCTATGCTCCTCGGCAACCAGGAATCCCGCGATCAAAGTGGCCCGCAAACCCGAAGGCGAGCTCCGCAAGGGGTGGACAACCGGCGCCTGCGCGCTGGCGGCGACTACGTCCGCCTTCACCGCCCTCGTCACCGGCCAATTCCCGGATCCGGTCGTTGTTCGTCTGCCGGGCGGCGAGACGCCGAGTTTTCCGCTCGTGCGCGCCCGGCTCGAGGCCGGCCGGGCGAGCGCGGCGGTGGTCAAGGACGCGGGCGATGACCCGGACGTGACCCACGGCGCGACCGTCGTCGCGACCGTCGAGCGGGCCGCGCCCGGCGCCGGCGTCCTTTTCCGGGCGGGCGAAGGCGTCGGCACGGTGACCCGGCCGGGCCTGCCGATCGCGCCGGGGGAGCCTGCGATCAATCCCGCGCCCCGGCGCATGATGACCGAGGCGATCGCGGCGCTCGCCGCGGCGCACGGCGTCGGCGCCGACGTGGTCGTGACGATCGCGGTGCCGGGCGGGGAGAAGCTTTCCGAGCGGACGTGGAACCCGCGGCTTGGCATCGTCGGCGGGCTCTCGATTCTCGGCACCACCGGAGTCGTGGTGCCGTTCTCGTGCTCGGCGTGGATCCACGCGATCCATTCCGGCATCGACGTGGCGCGGGCGGCGGGGCTCGATCACCTCGCCGGGGCGACCGGCCCGACCTCCGAGGCCGCGGTCAAGGCGCTCCATAGTCTCGACGACGTGGCGCTCATCGACATGGGCGATTTCTGCGGTGGCATGTTGAAATATCTGCGCCGGCATCCGGTCGGCTGGGTCACCGTCGCCGGCGGCTTCGCCAAGATGGCCAAGCTCGCGGCCGGACACCTCGATCTCCACTCGGGCGCGAGCCAGGTCGACGCCCAGCGATTGGCCCGCCTCGCGGAAGGGCTGGGCGCGGGCCCCGAGACGACCGGGCGCATTGGCGGCGCCGCCTCGGCCAGCGCGACACGCGGCGTTGCCGAGGCGGCCGGGCTCGACCTCGCCGGCGCCATCGCCGGGCAGGCGCGCGCGACCGCGCTCGCCACCCTCGCCGGCGGGACTCGCCTCGACGTTGTCGTGATCGATCGGGCAGGGAGGATCATCGGCCGTGCCGGACCCTAGGAAGGTGCTGATCCTGGGCGGCACCGGCGAGGCCCGGCGGCTCGCCGCGCTCGCGGTGGAGGCTTTCGGCGCCGACGCGATCACTACCTCGCTCGCCGGGGTGACCAAGGCGCCGGCGCCGGTCGCGGGACGCGTGCGCACCGGCGGCTTCGGCGGCGCCGAGGGCTTGGCCCTGCACTTGAAGGCCGAAGGCTATGGCGCCCTGGTCGACGCGACGCACCCGTTCGCGGCGACCATCTCGGCCCACGCGGCCGAGGCGGCGGCCGTCACCGCAACGCCGCGCCTCGCCGTGGTCCGCCCACCGTGGCCCAAGCAGCCCGGCGACCAATGGATCGAGGTCGGCGGCTTCACCGAGGCGCGGTTCGCGCTCGACGGGCGCGAACGACATGTGTTTCTCGCCATCGGACGCAAGGAGCTCGAGCACTTCCGCGACCTGTGGGGCTTCCGGTTCCTCGTCCGCCTGGTCGAGGCGCCGGACACCGTGCTGACGGTCAACGACTATCGCGTCGTCGTCGGGCGCGGTCCCTTCGCCGTCGAGGACGAGATCGAGCTGATGCAGTGCGAGCGCGTCACGACCCTCGTGGCCAAGGCGAGCGGCGGCGAGGCCGGCTACGCCAAGATCGCGGCCGCGCGCGCGCTCGGCGTCACCGTGGTCATGGTGCGCCGCCCACCGCCGCCCGCGGGCCCCACGGTCGCCACGCCCGAGCAGGCGATAACGTGGCTGCGACGCCTCTTCGAGGCACGGCGGTGACGCTGTCGTTGAATGGTCCCTGCTGTCCCGCGCGCTTCCAATCGATGAAGACCAGGCCCGGCCGTCGGTATCCCTGATAGACTTCCGATGCCATGACAGAAGTTCCCGATGCCCGACTCCAACGGCTTCTCGAGCGCATCGTCACCACGTTGCATCCCGAGGTGATCTATCTGTTCGGCAGCAGAACGCGCGGTGACGCGAAGCCAGACAGCGATTACGACCTGTTGGTTGTCGTCTCGGACGATTCGCCCGAGTCGAGCTGGTCGCTGCACAAGGCCGCGTGCATTCCGCGTGATCCTGGCGTACCCGCGGACGTCATTCCGTGCCGACGCAGTGTGTTCGAACGCCGCCGCGCACAAGTCGGGACACTGAGTTACCAGGCCGCGCGGGAGGGGCGGCTCGTCTATGGCGCGTGATGCCGCCCTGGAATGGCTCGATGTCGCGAAGGGCGACTTGCACCTTGCGGCGCCGAGCCCCGTTCGCCCTTCGAGACGCGCGCCTTCGGCGCGCTCCTCAGGACGAACGCTCATTGCAACCGTTCGCGGTGAGGAGGCGCGAAGCGCCGTCTCGAACCGCGAACGGTCCTGCGCGCAGACTATGCCCGCGGCCTGAGCACATGGTGGTGGCCGGGGGCGTAGAGCCGGCTGTCGTCGAAGCGAGCCTCGCCCAGCACGCGGCCGACCAGGATCAGCGCGGTGCGCGTCCAGCCCTTGGTCTTAACCTTGGCGCGGATGTCGGCGAGCGTGCCGGCGACCAGGTCTTCGTCGGGCCAGCTCACCCGGTGGGCGACGACCACGGGGCAGTCCGCGCCGTAGAGAGGCGCGAGCGTGCGCACGACGCGGGCCAGGTTGTTGACCGAGAGGTGGATCGCGAGCGTGGCGCCGCTCGCCGCCAGCGTCGCCAGGTCCTCGCGCTCGGGCATCGCCGAGGCGCGTACCGCCGTGCGGGTCAGAATCACCGTCTGGCTTACGCCCGGGAGCGTCAGCTCGGCCCTGAGCAGGGCGGCGACGGCGGCGTAAGCCGGCACGCCGGGGGTCACGTCATAGTCGATGCCAAGCGCATCCAACCGTCGCATCTGCTCGCCGATCGCGCCGTAGAGCGACGGGTCGCCGGAATGGACCCGCGCGACGTCCTCGCCGCGCCCGCGCGCGGTCGTCATCTCGGCGACGATGGCATCCAGCGTCAGCGGCGCGGTGTCGATGACGCGGGCGCCGAATGCCGCCTCGGCGATCACCTCGCGCGGCACCAGCGAGCCGGCGTAGAGCACCACCGGCGAGCGCCGGATGAGGTCGAGCCCGCGCACGGTGATGAGGTCGGGCGCGCCGGGCCCCGCGCCGATGAAATGAACCTTCACGCGTCGGTCCCCGCCACCTTATAGCCGCGCGGGGTGTAGACGCGCGTTCGCCCGCCGGCCTCGAACGTCCTCGTCGCCGTCGAGCCGACGATGACGATGGTCAGCATGTCCGCGTCCTCGACGCGGAGCGCCTCGAGCGTCGTGACCCGCACCGTCTCGCCCGCTCGGCCCAGGTTGCGCCCGAGCACGACCGGCGTCGTTGCGGGCCGATGGCCGAGCAGGATGGCGCGCGCCTTGGCCAGCCCCGCGCTCCGACGCGCCGAAACCGGGTTGTAGAAGGCGACGACGAAGTCGGCGCGCGCGGCCGCCTCGATGCGCCGCTCGATCGCGTCCCACGGCGTCATCAGATCCGACAGC
>JBBDQV010000132.1:0-28648 GCA_040905845.1 Alphaproteobacteria bacterium
CATCAGCCGGCGCTGGCCGGCGGTCGCCCCCGCGGGCGCGATGCCCAGGGCGAGCCCACGCCGGGTCTCGAAGAACCTGGCGATGATGGTCGTCACGACGTGCATGGCGACGGTGCCGAAGCCGAGACCCGCGAGCACGCTGAACGCGACGAGAAGGTGCCAGCGCTGGCTCATCAGCGTGGCGAGGAGGATGCCGGCGCCGACCAGCGCGAGGCCGAGCGCGAGGAACACGCGCGGGTCGTGGCGATCGGCCAACCGCCCCGTGAACGGCGCGGCGGCGGCCATGGCGACCAGCGCGAGCGCGCCCACGGTCGAGACGAAGCCGCGCGACCAGCCGAACTCGGCCTCCCACAGCGGCATGGCGAGGCCGAGGGAGGAGCGCGCGGTGAACGAGGCCATCAGCGCGACGAAGCAGACGGCGACGACAAGCCACGCGTGCACGGGAACGCGGGCGGCCATGCCTCAGCCCGTGACCAGCGCGTCCGCGATCGCCTGGCCGAGCGCGGCCGTGCCGGCGTTGCCGCCGAGGTCGGGCGTGCGCGCGGCCGGAACTCGCAGCGCCGTGTCGATGGCCGCGATCACCGCCGAGGCCGCCTCCGCCTCGCCCAGATGTTCGAGCATCATGGCGCCGGCCCAGATTTGGCCGACCGGATTGGCGATGCCGCGCCCTGCGATGTCGGGCGCCGAGCCGTGTACCGGCTCGAACATCGAAGGGAAGTCGCGCTCGGGGTTGAGGTTGGCCGAGGGCGCGATGGCGATCGAGCCGGCGACGGCGGGCCCCAGGTCCGACAGGATGTCGCCGAACAGGTTGCTGCCGACGACCACGTCGAACCAGTCGGGATGGCGCACGAAGTGCGCGGTCAGGATGTCGATGTGGAACTTGTCGACGCGCACCTCGGGGTAGCCCCGCGCCACCGCCGCGACCCTTTCGTCCCAGAACGGCATGGTATGCACGATGCCGTTCGACTTGGTCGCCGAGGTGAGGTGACGCTTCGGCCGCCGCAGCGCGAGCTCGAAGGCGTAGCGCAGGACCCGGTCGGTGCCCTTGCGGGTGAACACCGCCGTTTGCATGGCCATCTCGTCGTCGGTGCCGGCGTAGAGTCGCCCGCCGATCTCGGAGTACTCGCCCTCGTTGTTCTCGCGCACCACGACGAAGTCGATGTCCGCCGGCCCGCGCCCGGCGAGCGGCGAGGCGACGCCGCCGAGCAGCTTGACCGGGCGCAGGTTGACGTACTGCCGGAAGGTGCGCCGAATGGGGATTAGGAGCCCCCACAGCGAGACGTGATCGGGCACCTTCGGATCGCCGACCGCGCCGAGGAAGACCGCGTCGAAGCCCTTCAGGGTGTCGAGCGCATGCGCCGGCATCATCCGGCCGGTTTCGCGGTAGTAGGCGCAGCCCCAGGGGAACGGCTCCCAATTGAAGCCGAAGCCGAAACGCCGGCCGGCCGCCTCGAGCGCGCGGATGCCCTCGGGCACGACCTCGTGGCCGATGCCGTCGCCGGCGATCACGGCGATGCGGTGGGTTCGTTGCGCCAAGATCGAAGCACCCCGATGACGGCGAAGGGCGGGGAGTGTCGCGGATCGGGCCGGGTTCGTCCACGGCAATGGCGGCATGGTCGTCATGCGTACGTAGACGATCGTCCCCTGAAAGCCGTTCGTGCTGAGGCGTGGGGGCGGTTGCCCCCCTCCCCACGCGAAGGGCCGTCTCGAAGCACGAGCGGGGTGACGAAATCCGTTCGTGGGACCCTTCGACCGCCGCTTCGCGGCGCTTGAGGCGCGAACGGATTTCGTCACCCCGGGACCTGTGCGAGCACCATGCGCCATGCGCCTGCGCGCGTTGACCGCGACGGAAACGGTATGCAAGCATCGCGCTGGAACCGCGGGAGGCGGCGCGCGTGGGGGGATCGAGACGGCTCGGCGGATTGCTCGCGCACGGGGTCGCGGCGCTGTTCTGCGCCGTGATCCTGCTGCCGCTGCTGTGGCTCCTGCGCGTCGCGCTGACTAACAAGGTCACCGCCTACAAGCTGCCGCCGGAGTGGGTCGAGCCCAAGCTCGACAACTTCGTCGAGATCTTCGTCGCGCTGCCGTTCGCCGGCTACTTCGTGTCGAGCTTCATCGTCGCGCTCGGCACGACCGCGGTCGCCCTGCCGCTCGCCGCCATGATGGCCTACGCCTTCGCCCGCTTCGACACCGGCGGCCTGCCGCTCCGCCTGTTCGTGCTGTCGAGCCAGATGCTGCCGCCGGTCATCCTGGTGCTGCCGATGTTCGCCTTGTTCCTGAGTGTCGGCCTCAACCTGGAGGTGCCCCTGCTCAACACCTACCCCGGCCTGATCCTCGCGCACCTGTCCTTGTGCCTGCCGTTCCTGGCCTGGCTTCTGGTCGCATTCTTCCAGGGCGACGTGCGGCTTCTGGAGCAGGCGGCGCGGGTGGACGGCGCCTCCCGCCTGCAGGCCTTCGTACGCGTCACCCTGCCGGTGACCGCGCCCGGCCTGCTCGCCGCGGGGCTGCTCGCCTTCATCCTGAGCTGGAACGAGTTCCTTTTCGCCCTGATCCTGAGCGGACCGCAAACCAATACCCTGCCGGTCGGCCTGTCGTCGTTCCAGACCCAGCGGGGCGTCGAGATCGCGCTGCTCGCGGCGGCGACCATCGTGGCGATCCTGCCGGTATTCGTCTTGTTGCCGTTCATGCGGCGGTACCTTATCAAGGGCCTGTCGCTGGGCGCGTTGAAGTAGGCGGGGCGGGAACGGCCCCGGCGAGCGTGGCGGCGACTTGTGCGCGCGCCCTTGAGCGGGCGCGACGAAAAGGGGGAGGAACCCATGATCAAACGCTTGCTTGCCGCCGCGACGGTCGCGACGGCCCTGGCCGTCCCGGCCAAGGCCGACACGATCCGCATCCTGATGGAGACGGTGCCCGACACCGACTACATCCAGGCGCTGTTGCCGGAGTTCAAGTCCCAGACGGGCATCGACGTCGAGATCGAGGCGATCAGCTACATCGACATGCACTCGAAGCTGGTGCCGCAGCTCATCGCGCCCCAGGGCGCTTACGACCTGATCGTGGTCGACTTTTATTGGGTCGCCGAGTTCACCAGCGCCAAGTGGCTGATGCCGCTCGACGAGCTGATGGCCCGCGACGGCATCGACGCCAGCGTCTACGTGCCGAAACTGATGGACCTGGTCGGCAAGGTCGACGGCGTCACCTACATGCTGCCATTCTACAACTACTCGATGGGCATCATCTATCGGAAGGACCTGCTCGAGGACCCGAAGGAGCAGGCCGCGTTCAAGGCCGAGTACGGCGTCGACCTCGCCGTGCCGAAGACCTGGGACGAATACAAGAAGCAGATGGCGTTCTTCACCCGCGACGCCGACGGCGACGGCACCAACGACCTGTTCGGCACCGTCATCCAGGGCCAGCGCGGCGACTGCATCATGATGCAGTCCTCGAACTTCCTCTACGCCAACGGCGCGCGCTTCTACGACGAGAACTGGAACCCGCAGCTCGACACGCCCGAGGCGATCCAGGCCCTGACCGACTACGTCGAAGCGACCAAGATGTACAGCCCGCCCGGCTCGGAGGGCTTCTGCTTCGACGAGGCCTTCAACGTCATGGCCCAGGGCCGGGCCTACAGCTTCGTCACCTTCAACATCCTGTACGCGCCGCTCAACGACCCGGCCTCCTCGACCGTCGCCGGCAAGCTCGGCATCGCGGTCAACCCGGGAGGCGGGCTCAACGGCGGCTGGGGCTGGGCGATCCCCAACTCGAGCACGCAGAAGGACGCCGCGTGGACCTTCATCAAGTGGGTCGAGTCCTACGAGATCGCCAAGAAGCGGACGATCGCCGGCGGCGCGGCGACGCAGTCCGCGCTGTTCACCGACCCGGACGTGGTCGCGGCCAGGCCCGAGGCGCCCATCCTCGGCGAGCTGGTGGCGACCGCGCAACCTTTCCCCGTGTTCACCTACACGGTCGAGTTCGTCGAGGCCGTCGGACGCGAGTTCAACCTCGCCGCCTCCGGCCAGAAGGACCCGAAGGAGGCCGCCATGGCCGCCCAGGAGGCCTTCGCCGAACTCTTACGCAAGGACGGGAAGATCCCGTAGGCATCATCGCTGGCTCGATCGTCTTGCGTCGTCTCCACCCCTCGTGCCTTCCTCGATTGACGGATGCGGCGCGAGGGGCTGGAGCGCGCAGGCCGATCAGCGGGCTCTTGCGGTGAAGCGGCCCTGATTCGGCTCGGTATCAACCGGTGACGGTGGCGGCGGGGGCGCTCGCACGCCGGGACCGGCGATTCGGGCTGCTGATGACGGCGCCCGGGCTCGCCGCGCTCATGCTCGTCGTCCTGTTCCCGCTCGGCTTCACGCTGTTCACCAGCTTCTACGACTTCACGCTGGTGCATCCGAATCACGACACCTACGTCGGCTTCGACAACTTCCGCGAGGCGTGGGACGAGAACTACCTGACCGACGCGTTGTGGGTCACCACCAAGTTCGTCGTCGCCTCGGTCGTCATCGAGTTCGTGATCGGGTTCTCGATCGCGCTCGCGCTCAACCGCGTCAACCGGTTCAAGAACGTCTACTACGTCATCCTGCTCGCGCCCCTGCTCATGAACCCCGTGGTCGTCGGCCAGATGTGGCGCATGCTGCTCCACTCCGAGCTCGGCATCATCAACTACCTGATTTCGAGCGTCGGCCTCAAGCCGGTCAACTGGCTCGGCGACGAGCACATCGCGTTCTGGACCGTGGTGCTGGTCGACATCTGGCACCAGGTCTCGTTCATGGCGATCCTGCTGATGGCCGGGCTCGCGGCACTGCCGCGCGAGCCCTACGAGGCAGCGCGCATGGACGGCGCCTCGGCGATCCGCACCTTCGTTCACATCACGCTGCCGCTGATGCGCCCGGTGATCGCGGTCGCGCTGCTCCTGCGCATGATCTTCGCGATCAAGACGTTCGACATCATCTTCATCATGACCAAGGGCGGGCCGGGCACGGCGACCGACCTGATCAGCTACTTCATCTACCGCTCGGCGTTCTTCGGGCTCGACATCGGACGCGCCTCGGCCATGTCGGTCGCGCTGCTCGTCCTGGTGATCGCGTTGACCGTCTACCTCTACCGCTACATGAAGTCGCTCGCCTGAGAGGAGCCATGGCCGAGATCGCGCTCAGGAACATCGGCAAGATCTTCCCGCCCGACGTGGTCGCGGTGGAGGGCGTCGATCTCACCATCGGCGACGGCGAGTTCGTCGTCCTGCTCGGGCCCTCGGGCTGCGGCAAGTCGACCACGCTGCGCATGATCGCCGGGCTCGAGACCGCGAGCGCGGGCGACATCGCGATCGACGGCCAGCGGGTCAACGACGTCGACCCGGCCGACCGCGACCTCGCCATCGTGTTCCAGAACTACGCGCTCTACCCGCACATGACGGTGGCGCAGAACCTGGCCTTCGGGCTCAAGCTGCGCAAGGTGCCCGCGGCCGAGATCGCCCGACGCATCGATCTCACGGCGCGGATGCTCGGAATCGAGCCCCTGCTCAAGCGCAAGCCGCGCGAGCTCTCGGGCGGGCAACAGCAGCGCGTCGCGCTGGGGCGCGCGCTGGTGCGCCAGCCCAAGGCCTTCCTGCTCGACGAGCCGCTGTCGAACCTCGACGCCAAGCTGCGCGCGGCCATGCGCACCGAGCTGATCAAGCTGCACCAGCAGCTCGGCGCCACGATCGTCCACGTCACCCACGACCAGGTCGAGGCGATGACGATGGGCCAGCGCATCTGCATCATGAAGGACGGCCGCGTCGTCCAGGTCGGCCCGCCCATGGAGGTCTACCGCAACCCCGTCGACACCTTCGTCGCCGGCTTCCTGGCGAGCCCGCCCATGAACCTGCTCGATGCCCGCCTGGTCGGCGCGGGCGACCCGCTCGCGGTCGAGCTCGGCGGCGTTCGCTTGCCGCTCGCCGCCAACCGGCCTGGCTACGCCGCCTACCGCGACCGGGCGGTCGTGTTCGGCGTCAGGCCCGAGGACATCTACGAGGACGCCGGCCCCGGCGGGCGGGCGACGATCGACGTCAAGGTCGTCGCGGTCGAGGCGTTGGGCCCCGAGGTCGTGCTGGTTGCCGCGCTGCCCGACGGCCGCGAGATCGCGGCCCGGCTCGGTCGCGGGTTCTCCGCCGCCGTGGGCGGCCAGCAGCGCCTTTACGTCGACCTCGCGACCATGCACCTGTTCGACACCGCGACGCGCAAGGCGATCGGGTAGGGCCGGGCCGTAGTACCTGGTGCTTGTCACGACCGGGCAACGGCGTCGTCGCGTTTCTGGACCGTGTCGGGCAGCATGCGCTCCAGGTACTGTAAGCACGTCCTGCGCGCCCGATCGACTTCGAACGAATCCGGGTCGACCGTCGTCTCGAGCCAGACACCGTCCATGACGGCGATCAGCCCGTCCGCGGCGGCCTCGACATTCAGGCGCGAATCCTCGGCGACGCCAGCGGCGGTGAGCAGCGCCGCCACGTCCCGGCGATAGGCGGCGTAGAACGCGCGATTGGCGGCCCTGATGCTGCCGTCGGTGCGGGCCGCGTCCCAGAACGCGGCCCATGCGGCAAGCCGCTCGCGCTGGAACACCGGCGGGCGGAAATTGACCTCGACGAGGGCGCGCAGGCGAACCGCCGGGTCGGAGTCGGCGAAGCCGGGGTCCGCAGCGAGCGCTTGATGGAACTCATTGATCAGGGTCTTGAACGCCTGGACGAGCAGGTCGCCCTTACCTCGGAAATAGTGGCGGATCAGGCCGTGCGTCACGCCGGCGGCGGCGGCGATGCGCTGGAGGGTTGACCCGGCGATGCCGTGAACGGTGATCTGCGCCAGCGCCGCCTCGATCAACGCCTTGCGCCGGAACTCGGCGATATCGGCCTGACGCCGAGGCCTGGCCGGGCGCCGCCGCGCCGCGCCGGTGGGCGCCGATGTCGATGCTTGGCTTACTGTCACACTGTCACCTCACGGCGCCCGCGTCGGCTCCCTGCGCCACCCTGGATCGCCAGCCAGAACGATGGGCGTCTCCGAGCTCGCAGGCTAAGTAATTGATATTACGAAAATGTAGAAGAATATCTTTTGTCTGGATAACATATCTTGACTCTCGGTTCAAGGCCCGGCAGGGTATCGGTGAAGCGTGCTGAGCCGTGCCCGGCTCGCGCGCGGGGCCGCCGACCGGGCATCGAGAGTCGGCCATCAGGGAGGGTCTCATGAAACCGTCGATTCTACATGCGCTCGAGCTTTTCGCGACCGACCGGCGCGGGTTCCAACGCGCCCTTGCGTCGCTCGGCCTGGGGCTGATCGCGGCGCCGCTCGCGCCGACGCTTGGCCGTGCCGCCGCGCCGATCTCGTACATGACGTGGGCCGGTTACGAGGTCCCCGAACTGCACAGCTCCTTCATCGCCAAGTACGGCACCTCGCCCGACACCTCGTTCTTCGCCGAGGAGGAGGAGGCGCTGACGAAGATTCGTTCGGGCTTCTCGCCCGATGTCGCCCATCCGTGCATGAGCAACATCGCGAAGTGGCGCGACGCGGGCATCCTGAAACCCATCGACACGGCTCGCTTGCGCAACTTTCCCGATCTCATTCCGGCGCTCGTCAACATCCCCGGCGCGCAGGCCGACGGCGCCCAGTGGATCATCCCGTGCGATTGGGGCCCGAACGGGGTCGCGATGCGCTCCGACATGGTCGATCAGGCGTATCTCGACGATCCGAGCTGGATGATCCTGTGGGACGAGCGCTACGCCGGCCGGCTGTCCATGTGGGACTCGGTCGATGGCGCGGTCGCAGTCGCCGCCGTGGTCCTCGGCGTCAAGGACACGAACGCGATCACCGACGAGGAGTTCGTCAAGGTCGAGGATCTGATCCGGCGCCAGTACAAGCTCGCCCGCTTCTTCTGGGGCTCGGAGACCGATGCCGAGACCGCCATGGCGTCGGGCGAGGTGGTCGCATCCTACCTGTGGGGCGGCGTCACCAACCGGCTGATCGCCGCCGGCGTGCCCATCGTCTACGCGCCAGCGCCGAAGGAGGGAGTCGCCTCGTTCGCGTGTGGCTTGGTGCTGCTCAAGGACGGGCCGGGCGACGACCAGGCGAAGTACGACTTCATCGATGCCTGGACCGACCCCGAGTCCGGCAAGTTCCTGATCGAGGCGTACGGCTACGGCCACTCCAACACCAAGGCGTACGACTTGGTCAGCGAAGACGTCCTCAAGGCGCAGGGCCTGACGCGCGACATCAACGCGTTCCTCGCCAAGTCGAGCTTCATGCAGTCGTGGTCACCCGCCGTGCGCGAGCGCTACGTGACCATGTTCGAGGACATCAAGGCCGGCGACTGACCGCCCGGCCCAAGACGCAGAGGAGAGCCACCATGACCGCCGCAGCCAGGAAGACCGCCGTCATCGGCACCATTGTCAACCGCCTCACTGCGGATGCGAACCAACCGGCCGATCTCGAGCCGTGGCCGGCGTTCCCTCCGGAAAACGTCGTCAGCGGCAACCCGAACGGACATAAGGGCAAGCTCCTGTTCCGCTCGCCCGACGGGCTCTACAGCGTCGGCGTCTGGGAGTGCCCCCCGGCGAGGTTCATCGAGCCCTATCCCGGGTCCGAGTTCGGCCATGTGCTCAAGGGTCGTGCCCGGCTCAAGGACCTCGCCTCCGGCCAGGTCCAGGAGCTCAAGGCCGGCGACCATTTCTTCATCGAGTTCAATCGCACCATCGAATGGGAGGTGATCGAGACATTCCGCAAGGTCTACACCATGTACGAGGCGGAGTGGGCCGAGGACCGGTTCTACTAGGCGGCCGGCCAGCACGGACCCCATGACGACGGCGGTCGGGCGCACGATCCATGCCGAACATCGTCACTTCGGGTGGAGCCGCGATCATGCTCCGGTGGCCACCGTCGCGCCGGGCGAAGCGGTGGAGTTCGAGGTCGTCGACGGCGGCGGTGGCCAGGTCACCCGGACGTCGACGGCGCGCACGATCGCCGAGCTCGACTTCGCGACGCTGTTGCCCCTGACCGGTCCCGTCGTCATCGACGGCGCGCGGCCGGGCGACGTGCTCAAGATCACCGTGCTCGACCTGACACCGTCCGGCTGGGGCTGGAGCGCGGTCATTCCAGGCTTCGGCGTGCTCGCCGACGACTTCCGTGAACCAACCCTGCACCTGTGGGACTACGACCCGTCCGGTCGCGCCCCGGCGATGTTCGGTGCGGCGGCGCGCATCCCGATCCGACCGTTCCCCGGCACCCTGGGCCTCGCCTTGGCCGAGCCGGGCCTGCACAGCGCGTTGCCGCCCCGCCATGTCGGCGGCAACCTGGATACGCGTGACATCGCGGCCGGGACCGAGCTCTACCTGCCGGTGGAGGTGACCGGCGGGCTCTTTTCGGTCGGCGATACCCATGCTGCCCAGGGCGATGGCGAGCTGGCGGGCTCGGCGATCGAGAGCCCCATGCGCATCGCGCTCACGTTCGAGGTTCTGCGCGGGTTCCGGCTCGATGGACCTTGGTTCACGACGGGGGGCCCCGTGACCTCGCATCTCGACCGCAAGGGCTATCACGTCACGTGCGGCATCGGCCCCGACGTGATGACCTCCGCCCGGGACGCGGTCCGGCGCATGATCGACGTCCTTGGCCGGCTGCACGGCGTCGCGGCCGTCGACGCATACATGCTGTGCAGCGTGTGCGCCGATCTGCGCCTAAGCGAGGTCGTCAACAAGCCCAACGTGGTGGTCTCGCTCTACTTTCCCCGGCTCGTCTTCGAGTAGGGCCGCATTCTCGGCTGGCCGTCGGGAGCGGCTGGGCTATGCTCCGCCCCGTCCGTTGCCAGGGTCGGGGGATGCGGATCTTCTTCGTCTGCCAGCGCGTGCCCTATCCGCCCGACCGCGGCGATCGGATCGCGACCTTGAACGAGATCCGCCATCTCGCGCGCCGGCACGAGGTCCACGTGTTCTGCCTGAGCGATGGGGAGCGGGACCGGGAATCGATCGCGGCGCTCGAGGGCGTGGTTCGGAGCGTCACCGCCGTGCCCCTGCACCCTCTCGCGGGCAATCTACGCGCCGCGCGCGCCTTGATCGATGGTCGGCCCCTCTCGGTCGCCATGCTCGACGAGCCGGCGCTCCACGCGGAGATCCGGTCGCGCTATGCCGAGCTCCGGCCCGACCTGATCATCGTCTACAGCTGCAACATGGCGCCCTTCGCCGACACGTTCGCCGCGTCGCCGCGCATCATGCAGTTCTCCGATCTCGACTCGCTCAAGTGGGCGCAGTACGCCGAGACGGCACGCCTACCCATGCGCTGGGTCTATCGCATCGAGACCCGGCGGCTGCTCGACTACGAGATCGCGGCGGCTCATGCCTACGACCACGCCACCGTGTGCACCGACATCGAGAAGCGCGACTTCGAGCGCCTGATCCCCGGCGTTCCGGTCAGCCTGGTCGGCAACGGGGTCGATCTAGACTATTTTCGGTCCCAGGGGGCCGCGAAGACACCCGGCACGATCGTGTTCACCGGTGTCATGGACTACGTCCCCAACGTCGATGGCGTCCGCTGGTTCTGCGACGCGATCCTTCCCCTGATCCGGCGCCGCGTTCCCGGCGCGCGCTTCGTCATCTGCGGCTCCTCGCCGGCGCCGGACGTCCGGGCCCTGGTCGAGCGGACCGGCGTCGTCGTCACCGGCCGGGTACCCGACGTGCGGCCCTACCTGGATTCGGCCGAGGTCTGCGTGGTGCCGCTGCGCATCGCGCGCGGCATCCAGAACAAGCTGCTCGAGGCCATGGCGATGGGGCTGCCGTGCGTCACCACGTCGGTGGCGTGGCGCGGCACCACCATCCGCGATGGCGACGGGCTGGTGGTCGCGGACGACGCGGAAGCTTTCGCCGATGCGGTCGTGCGTCTGGCCCAGGACGCCGGTTTGCGCGCCGGCCTGGGCCGCAAGGCGCGCGCCGCGGTCGAGGCGGACTACACCTGGGACATCCAGATGGGCCGGCTCGACCGCGTGATCGAAACCGTAATGGGGCGCCCGGGCGCCGCGCGATGACCAAGCACCCCAACCGCTGGCGTCGCTATGACGTGTGGGACGAGCGCGGAATCGCGCAGGACCGCTTCGCCGCGCTCGACCCCGAGTATGGCTTCGCCGCCCTGCGGAGCCCTTACGACCCGGCGCCGTCGCTCGTCATCGAAGCGGGCCGGGTCGTGCTGCTCGACGGCGTGGCCGAGCCCGATTTCGACATGATCGACACGTTCATCGCCCGCCACCACATCGACGTGGCGGTCGCGCCCGAGGCGATGGCGACAGGTTCCGCCGAGTTCGCCCGCATGATGGTCGACGTGAACGTGCCGCGCTCGAACCTCGTCCGCCTCGCCACCGGGATGACTCCGGCGAAGCTCGCCGAGGTCGCGGCGCTGCTCAACGTCGCCGAATTGACGTTCGCCCAGGCCAAGCTGCGCGCGCGGCGCACGCCCGGCAACCAGGCCCACGTCACCAACGCCAAGGACGATCCCTTGCAGATGGCGGCCGACGCCGCCACGGCCGCGCTCTATGGCTTCGACGAGCTGGAGACGACCGTGCGCGTCGCGCGCAACGCGCGCACCAACGCGCTGGCGCTCACGGTGGGCGCCGCCGTCGCGCGCGAGGGCGTGCTGGTCCAGTGCTCGGTCGAGGAGGCGGAGGAGCTGCGCCTGGGGCTGGCCGGGCTGACCTCCTACACCGAGACCATGTCCGTCTACGGCACCGAACGCACCTTCATCGACGGCGACGACACGCCGTGGTCCAAGGCGTTCCTGACCGCCGCCTACACCTCGCGCGGACTCAAGGCGCGCTCGACCTCGGGCTCGGGCGCCGAGCTGCTGATGGCGTTTCACGAGAAGAGGTCGACGCTCTACCTCGAGGCGCGTTGCCTGTGCGTCCAGCGCGCCATGGGCGTCCAGGGCACCCAGAACGGCGGCATCGACGGCGCGCCGATTACCGCGTCGATCCCGGGCGGCGTACGCGCCATGCTGGCCGAGAACGTGCTGGCCGCGTTGCTCGACCTCGAATGCGCCTCGGGCAACGACACCCGGCATTCCGCCTCGGACATCCGGGTCGGCGCCAAGATCGCGCCTACCCTCGCCGCCGGCACCGACCTGATCTGCTCGGGCTTCGGCTCGATCGCGGACTACGACAACTCGTTCGGCGCCTCCTCGTTCAACGCCGAGGAGATCGAGGACTTCCTCGCGCTGCAGCGCGATTTCCTGGCCGACGGCGGGCTCGCCCACGTCGATCACGACGTGGTCGTGGCCGCCCGGAGGCGCGCGCTCGACGCCATCGCGGCGGTGCTCGAGGAGCTGGGACTCGCCCGCGTCGATGACGCCATGACGGCGAGCGTCGTTCACGCCCACGGCTCGGCCGAAACCTCGACCTTCTCGCTCGGCCAGGTTGCCGCCATGAACGAGGCGATGGCGGCGCGCGGGATCGGGCTCGCCGAGGTGATCGGCGCGCTCGCCCGGCGCGGTTTCGCCATCGAAGCCGAGCGGCTCGCGGCGTTTGCCCGCCAGCGCGCCGCCGGCGACTACCTGCAGACGGCCGCCGTGATCCGCGACGGCCGCGTGTTGAGCGCGGTCAACGACCCGAACGACTACGCCGGCCCCGGCACCGGCCACGTGCCGAGCCCCGCGCGCCAGGCCGCGCTCGCCCGAATGCGCGAGACCTGGACGCGCGAGCGCGTGCTCGACGGCGAAGCACGGCTCGCCGAGGCCGAGGCGCGGCGCATGCGGCTCGCGCCGAAGGGTATCGCGGCCAAGGGCGATGATGGGCGCGAGGTCGTCGTCGCGCTCGGCCCCGGATTCGGGACACGGCTGCACCGGACCACCGGTGACGTCGCGCTGTCCGAGGTGCTGCGCGCGTTGGTCGAGGGCATCGAGGAAGCGGGCGGGCTGGCGCGCGTCGTGCGCGTGCGCCATACCGCCGACACTTCGTTCATCGGGCTGACCGGCGCCAGGCTCGCGGGCTCGGGCGTCGGCATCGGGGTCCAGGGCAAGGGGACGTGCGTGATCCACCGCGCCGACCTCGCGCCGCACACGAACCTCGAGCTGTTCCCCCAGGCGCCGCTGATCACCGCCCGGCACTACCGCGCGATCGGCGCCAACGCCGCGCGTTACGCCTTGGGCGAGCGGCCCGAGCCGGTGCGCATCGCCCCCTATACCGGCGCGCTGAATGCGCGCCATCACGTGGCCACGGCCCTGCTCTACGCGCTCGAGGCAGAGTTGGTCGAGGCGGACGCGCTGCCCCAGGACCTCGAGGTCGACTTCCATGACCCGCGCGTTTGACCCATCGGACTATCCCATCGGCGAGAAGCGGCTCGATCTGGTCGCCACGCCCACCGGCCGCCCCGTTTCCGACCTGACCGCGCCGGCGTTCGCCGAAGGCCGTGTGGGCCGCGCCGACATCGGCATCACCGCCGAAGGGCTGCGCCGCCAGGCCGAGGTCGCGCGCGCCGCGGGACGCGCGCGCCTCGCCGACAATTTCGAGCGCGGCGCGGAACTGGTCGCCGTCCCCGACGACGTGTTGATCGCGACGTACGAGCTGCTGCGGCCGGGGCGCGCGCGCGATCGCGCCGAGCTCGAAGCGGCCGCGGCCGAGCTGCGGCGCGCCTACGGCGCCGAACGCATCGCCTGGCTCATTGAGGACGCAGCCGAGGTCTACGAGCGGCGTGGCTTATTCCGCCGGCGGTTCTGATACCAGCGCGCGTATGGATTGATCCGCCGGTGCTCATCGCTCACCCTCCCATCGCCTGTGGCGATGGGCCCCTCCCTCTCCCACCAGGGGAGAGGGTCAGGTCTTGCCACCGTGCCAGAATCTCCCTCTCCCCTCCGTGGGAGAGGCGCGACGCGGGATGCCCCCCCGTCGCGGAGTGAGGGGTCGCGCGTCCGCGCGTCGCATGAGTCATCACATTGGCGCGCTACATTGCGACAGGCGATGCCGCGAGTCTTTGGCGTCGCGCGCTCGATCATGGGCCGCGCGTCCCGTGCCCATGGCGCGGAGCCCGCCGTTCCTGGTATCGATCCATGACCATCGAGGAGGAGCAGTCCGCATGCCGAGGATGACGCCGTGGCACGCCGTCGCGAAGGCGCTGGTGGCCGAGGGAATCGACCGGGTGTTCGGGCTTCCCGGCAACCCGCTTCATCTCGTGGCCGATCTCGCGCGCCACGCGCCGGGCATCAAGAACATCCTGGTGCGCCACGAGCATTCGGGCGTCGCCATGGCCTATGCCCACGCGCGCATCACCGGCGCGCCAGCCGTCTGCTACGGCAACCCCGGGCCGGGAACGACCAACATGGCGACCGCGCTGCTCGAAGCCACGTGCGGCTCGCTGCCGGTGATCTGCCTGACCAACGGCACGCCGCTAGGCTCCGAGGGCAAGGGCGCCTTTCAGGAGCTCGACGCGGTCGCGCACCTCAAGCCCGTCACCAAGTGGGCGACGCGGATCGTCGATCCCACGACGACCCCCTGGGTCATCGAGCGCGCCTTTTCGCTCGCCAAGCAAGGGCGGCCCGGAGCGGTCTTCATCGACGTGCCGTCGGACATCGCGCTGCAGCCAGTGGCCATGCCCGCCTATCACCGCTCGACCCCGCGTCTTCGCTCGCGCCCCGAGGCATCGTCGGTCAAGGCGGCGGCCCGGCTGGTCGCGCGCGCCAAGGCGCCCGTCATCGTGTGCGGCTCGGGCGCGGTGGCCGCGAGTGCGTTCGCGCCTGTGCGCGCGCTGGCCGAGGCGTTGGGCGCGCCGATCTTCACCACCCCCGGCGGGCGCGGGATCGTGGGCGAGGGGCATTCGCTCGCCTTCGGCCAGGTCGGGCTCTACTTCACCAGGCTCGGCAAGGACACCTGGGACGCGGCCGACCTCGTGATCGGCGTCGGCTCCAGGCTCGAGGACTTTTCGACCGGCGGCTGGACGCTCTACCCCAAGGGCGCACGTTTCATCCAGATCGACGTCGATCCGCACGCCATCGCCATGAACTGGCGCCCCGAGGTGGCCCTGGTCGGCGACGCGGCGCTCGCGCTCGACGATCTTCTTGCCGTGTTGCCGGCCGGCGATTCAGGCCCGCGGTCCCGCCGCCTGGCGGCGCTCGCCAAGGCGAAGGCGAAGGGTCTCGCCAGGGCCGCGCGCGAGGGCGCGGTACGCAGGCGCCCGATCCTGACCCGCCAGGTGCTCGCGGCGCTCAACCGCGTGTTCGGGCACGACACGATCCTGGTCAACGAGAACGGCGGCGCCGACCTGTGGACGTACTACTGGCCCTATTACCGGGTGCTTGACGAAGCCGACTGCGTGCCCATGGCCGAGCAGACCGCGATGGGCATGGGCGTGATCGGCGCCATCGCGGCCAAGCTCGCCCGGCCCGCCAAGAACGTCGTCTGCGTCGCCGGCGACGCCGCGCTGCAGATGGCGATGATGGAGCTGGCGACGGCGGCGGAGCACAAGGCCGGCGTGACCTGGGTCGTCTTGAACAACCAGGCGCTCGGCTGGCCGCAGTACATCCAGGCGCTCGAGGGCTTGCCCCAGGTCGCCACCGACTTCGCCATCTCGCCCGATTTCGTCAAGCTGGCCCAGGCGCAGGCCTGCCTCGGCATCCGAGTCGACGACCCGGCGCGGGTTGAAGGCGCGCTCAGGCGTGCCTTGACCGCCAACCGCAAGGGGGTGCCGGTGCTGCTCGACGTGCGCATCGCCAAGCACGACTATCCGCCGCACTTCACCGCTTACCACAAGGAGATCTGGGGCCTCGGCGCGAACGGCACGGGCGCCCGCGCCAAGGGCGGCGGCGGCTGAAACGGAGGCAGTCCCATGCCTTCGCCCGAATACGCGCGCGTGCTCGCCTACCTCGCGGAACGCTACGGCACACGGTCGGCGTCGGCCTTGACCGACGCCGAGTACGTCGCCCAATCGCGCGCGGCCAACTCGGGCTACGCGGACGTGGATGGCGTTCCACCGCCGCTGGCGCCCGACACGACGATCACACCCGTTTCCGCCGGCGGCGTGCCGGGCGAGTGGGTGCGCGCCAGCGGCTCCGATCCGGCGCGCCGGCTGCTCTGGATCCACGGCGGCGGCTGGATCGCGTGCGCGCCCGCCGACTATCGCAACATCACCGAGCACCTGTCGCGCGCGCTGGGCGCCGTGGTGCTGGCGATCGACTACCGGCTGGCGCCCGAACACCCGTTTCCGGCCGGGCTCGATGACTGCCTCGCGGCCTACCGCTGGCTCGGCGACAACGGGCCGGCCACGGCCCTGTGGGTCGCCGGCGATTCGGCCGGCGGCAACCTGACGCTGGCACTCCTGCTGCGGCTCAAGACCACGGGCGAGACCATGCCGGATGCCGCCGCGACGATCGGCGCCGCGACCGATTTCACCGGCTCGGGCACATCCATGCGCACGCGCGCCGACGTCGACGTCATGATCGCGCCCGAGGCGCTGGCACGGCTCGGGCGGCTCTACGTTCAGGACCGAACGCCGCTGACCGATCCCTTGGTCTCGCCGCTCTTCGGCGATCTCGCGCGCCTGCCGCCCATTCGCATGCACGTCGGCGATCGCGAGGTGCTGCTCGACGACACGTTGCGCTTCGCCGCCAAGGCGCGCGCGGCGGGCGTCCATGTCGAGCACAAGGTGTGGCCCGACATGATCCACGTCTTCGAGGGCTTCTGCCACGTGCTGCCCGAAGCCCGCCAATCCCTGGACGAAATCGCGGCGTTTCTCGGGAGACACACGGGCAAAATCTAGAGCGGCACCCGAGTCATCCCCATGGCCGCCCCGGCTGCTCGGGCAAGGCCGATCAAGCCCGGGCCGATCGATGGGAAGGGGCCGCGCGCAAGCCTGCGATGATCGACTCGGCATCCTCGAAGGCCCGTCGGAACTCCGCTTCGCCGCGAATGCCGACCTTCTGGCTCCAGGCCGCATGGCGGCCCTCGCGGGCGATCCGTGGGCAGATCAGGCGCACGGCGACCGGCGCGCCGTCGTCGAGCAGCGTCGTCAACAGCAGCCCGCGCAGGTATTGAAACCGTCTCCCCCTCGGCTCCTGAAGCACCAGGTACTGCAGCTCGCCGTCATACTGTCCGGTCAGGAACAGCTTGCCGTTGCGGCTGATGGCGTAGCCCCCCGCCACGTAGGGCGTCGGGCGCGCGGCACCGATCGATTCGAGCGTGCGGACCATGAACGTGAAACGGGGCAGCGGCAGATCGGCGTCGCTGTAGCTCGCCCCGAGGCGCGCGGGGCGAATCTGGAGCAACGCGCTGATGAACCTGTCGCGCGGCTCCGCGAGCACACCGTGGCAGAAGTAGTAACCCGTGTAACGGTCGTAGACGCGGCGCACGTCGTCGATGCCGAGCGGCACATCGAGTCGCACTATGCCGTAGCGCGCCAGGATTCCAACGGCGGAGGGCGACGGACGATTTGCCGGCGCCGGCTCGTCGCGCGCGGAACGCGTCGGAAGAAACCGCGCATTGTCGGCGAAGTAGCTGTACAGCCGGCCGAGGAAGAGAGTCCCCGGACGCCGGCTACGGCGACGCAGGAAGTTGCTCAACGTGTGCTCGGGCTGGTCGATCGCCCGCGCGATGTCCTTCAACCGCACGCCGCGATCGCTACGGACCCAGGCGAGCAGCCGGCGCAGCTCCTCGACCATGGCCTGGTCGAGGCCCAGTCCGACCTCGTCGTCGGATCGAACGGCGCGAATCCCAGCTATGGCGACCCCCTTGTCATCACGTCGCTCATGGGCCGAAGGGGACGTACAGCATTTTACACAAATTGACAGACATGGCGATAGCCGTGGCGCGGCGCCGATTCCCGCCGCGAGGACGACGCGAAACTTCGCGACGCGGACATGGCTGTACCGCCAAGCATACCGTGATTACCCGGCGATATCGTTGCTCGGCCAGGACTTTCCGGCGAAGTGTCAAGCACTGACTCGTCACGTCATGACGGAGGGTTCCATGATGTCGAGGATATCTCTACCCAAGAACACGACGATCGTCGGGGCACTGCCCGTCTGCTTGGCGCTTGCCGCCTGCGCGTCGCAACCAGAGAAGATCCCGGCGCAGTCGGTATCGACGCTGCCCTACCAGAATTACGATTGCGACCAGGTCGGGCTCGAGATCGACCGCGTGAACGATCGTGCCGCGGCCTTGCAGGCGAGCCTCGAGGATGAAGCCGACGCCGATGCGGCCCAGATGGCGATCGGCCTCGTACTCTTCTGGCCTGCCCTGCTGTTCCTCGAGGGCGGCGACGGCCCCGAGGCCCAGGAATACGCCCGGCTGAGGGGCGAGCGGCAGGCGCTTGAGACCGTCGCGATCCAAAAGAACTGCGAAGCGGCGATCGCCGCCGCGAAGTTCGATCAGACCGTGGCCGATGACGCGAAGACCTGCGTCGCCGAATCCAGGTCGACAGCCACCGACATCGATTGGGCCAAGGTCAAGGCGTGCGACGAGGCCCGCACGGCGACCCAATGACCGCCGCGCCCGCCGATTTCGCCGCTCGGCCTGAGTTCGCCAATGAATTCTCGGGCGCGCCTTCGATGAACCTAACCGGAGGTAGCCACATGTCGAGTTATCCCGCCACGACGCGTGCCGAGGCGGCCCCGGTCGTCGGCGGGCCCGCTCCCATCATTTGCCGGTCCGCCCGGTCCGCCGACATCCCCGCGCTGATCGAGCTCGGCGCGCGATTTCACGCCGAAAGCCGCTACAAGGCGTTGCCCTACGACCGGGGCGCGCTGCGCGCGCGGCTCGAGGACGCCGTGGTCAGACCGATGGACCATTTCGTCGCAGTCGCGGACGAAGCGGGCGCGCTCGTCGGGGTGCTCGCGGGCCTTCTGACGGCGTTCCCGTTCGCGCCCGTACCGATTGCCATCGACGCGTGCTTTTACGTCAGGCCGGACCGGCGGGGTGTTCCCGCGGCCAGGCATCTGCTCGCCATGTTCGAGTCCTGGGCGCGCGAACGCGGCGCCGCCTGCGTCCTCCTCGGCGTCACCAGCGGCGTCGCCGATGAGCGGGCCATCCGGCTCTATCAGCGCCTCGGCTATCAGCTCACCGGCGCCATCCTCGGCAAGGGAGTCTGACCATGGGGTACTACCCAGGTCCCTATGGTCCTTATTATTTTCCTCCCTTCACCGGTCCCAAACCACGCCATGTCATCGGCGGACCGGAGGCCGACGCGCTCAACGGCGCCGGCGGGAACGATACGCTCGAGGGCTTCGGCGGCAACGACGTGCTTGCCGGGCTGCGCGGAGACGACGCCATGTTCGGCGGCCCCGGCGCCGACGACCTTCGTGGCGGCGAGGGCAATGATGTCTTGAATGGCGGCTCCGGCGTCGACCGACTGAAGGGCGGGCCGGGAGACGATTTCTACGTCGTCGATCGAGCCAACGACGCCGTCGTGGAACTGCGCGCCGGCGGGATCGATACCGTGAGCTCCTCGGCCTTCTCGTTCACGCTGCCGAGTCATGTCGAGAACATGATCGTGACCGGCCTTCGGGGCATCGGCAACCGCCTCGACAACCTGATCTCGGGCGAACCCGGCCGGCAGTCGCTGAGCGGGCTCGGCGGCAACGACACGCTCGACGGGGGCCCGGGCAATGACGTCCTCGCGGGCGGTTCCGGCCGGGACTCCCTCCTGGGTGGAGACGGCGCCGACCGCCTGGACGGCGGCGTGGGCGTCAATGTGCTCGACGGCGGGCTCGGCGACGATACCTACGTGGTGCGATCGACGGGGGATACCGTCATTGAGCAGTTCGGATCCGGTGGCGGCATCGATCGCGTCATCACCGCCCGGTCGTACCGCCTGACCGAGAGTGTCGAGAATCTGACGCTGAAGGGTGACGCCGACATCAAGGGAACCGGCAACGACCTGGACAATGTCATCCGCGGCAACGCCGCGTCCAACGTGCTGAGGGGCCTGGACGGCGACGACATCCTCGAAGGCGGCGGCGGCAACGACTCGCTCGTAGGCGGCGATGGCGATGACTCGCTCAGCGGCGATCGCGGGCTCGACCGCATGGAAGGCAACGAAGGCAACGATTCCTACGTTGTCAACGCCTCGAACGACAAGGTCATCGAGGCGCCCGGAGAAGGCGTGGACACGGTCAAGAGCTCGGCGAGCTTCGCGCTCGGGGCCAACGTCGAGAACCTGACACTGACCGGAACGAACGCGATCGACGGAACCGGCAACGGCCTCGACAATATCCTCTTCGGGAATAAGGGCAGGAACGTGCTCGATGGTGGCGGGGGCAACGACCAGATCGAGGGCGGGGCCGGCAAGGATCTCCTGTTGGGTGGCGCCGGTGACGACTTCCTGCTGGGCGGTGACGGCAACGACTCGCTCGATGGCGGCGATGGCGATGACACGCTCTCGGGGTTCGGTGGCGACGACGTGCTCGTGGGCTTCGGCGGCGATGACAGCCTGTTTGGCAGCGCCGGCATGGACACCATGACGGCCGGGGCCGGCCTTGACACCATGACGGGTGGCTCCGGATCGGACCGCTTCGTGTATCTCCTGACCTCGGACGGCGCCGCCATCGACGCCGACGTCGCGCGCGGGGCGGTGAGCGCGGACTTCATCACCGACTTCGCGCCGGGCGCGGACCTGTTCCAGTTCGCGGCGGCGGCGTTCGACGTGGGCGGTTTCGAGGTCAACGGCAATCCGATCGAGGGCACTAGCTTCTCAGTGATCGCCGACCCCTACGACGGTACCAATCCCGCCAACGCGAACCACGGCGTCAACCTCGGCAGCTTCGTGTTCTCGACCGCCGACGCCACGCTCTACTTCGACGATGACGGCACCGGTCCTGGCTACGTCGTCATCGCCACGCTCGACAATGGCGCGACCCTCGCCGCGACCGACATCGTGCTGGTCTGAGGCCGCCGCGCGGATGACTTGATCCTCCCGAGTTCCCCCCTTGTGTCGTTGAGTCTTGGCGGGTTGGTCCGACGCCACCCCTACTGCCGCAGCGTGTCGCGCGGCACGTCCGAGAGGTCGTGACGCGGGACCTCGACCGAGGCTCGCACCGGCGACCCCATAGCAGCGAGTACAGATTTGTACACCGACCCTGTTCTTGAACATTTCACGCGGCTTTGGGCGCCGCCGCTGGCGCGCGAACGGCGACGTGCTGGTCGGGCGTACCCCTGTCTACAGCCGGGTGCAGGACGATTACCCATGGCTATCGTTGATCGGGCATTGGTTGCGACGCCCAATGACCTCGAACATCGAGGTCATCGCTATGGTCGCAACGCCCTCGCTCGCCACCCCCGTCGCTTCCGCCGATCGTAGGCCCAGGTTCGCCCTTGGCCCGAGCCTGGCGGTCGCGGCGCGGAGGCGCGTCCTCATCGTCAACGCGTTCTTCGACGAATACCGGAGGATGAAGGGCAGCCCGTATCGGGTGCCCCGAGCCATGGGCCCGGTCTTTCTGGCCAGCGCCTTTTCCCCCGCCCGCTGCGAAGTGCGTCTCTACAACGAGCAGTACAGCGGGCCGCTCGAGGATGTTGGGCTCCTGGGCTGGCCCGACATGCTCGTGCTGACCGGCGTCACCTCGAGCCTCGACCGCATGCTGCATCTGACGGCCTATGCCCGCGCGCTCAACGAGAAAGTCATCGTCGTGGCCGGCGGGTCGGCCATTCGCGCCTTGCCCCGGCACGCGCGGCGCTTCTTCGACTGTGCCTGTCTCGGCGACATCGAGCAGCTCCAGGCGATCGTGCGCGATACCTTCGGGCCGCACTTCATCGCCGAGGACCCGTTCCCGCGCTTCGATCTTTGTCCGCAGGGTCGCATCGTCGCCTACGTCGAATCGAGCCGAAACTGCAATTTCCGCTGCAGCTTCTGCTCGCTCACCGGGGAGCGGGTGCGCTACCGGAAATACGCGCTCGACTACATTCGCCGGCAGATCGACGCGGTCGGCAACAAGCAGCTCATCTTCATCGACAACAACTTCTACGGTAGCGACCATGGCTTCTTCCGCGCGCGCGTCGCGCTTTTGCGGGAGTTGTACGAGGCGCGGCGGATCGAAGGCTGGTCGGCGCTGGTGACCGGCGATTTCTTTCACGATCCGAAGAACCTCGAGTTGGTGCGGGCCGCCGGCTGCCGGGGCTTGTTCAGCGGCATCGAGTCGTTCGACGAAGCGACGCTGCGCTCGTACAACAAGCGCCAGAACATGGTGGTGCCCCAAGTCGAGGTGATCCGGCGCTGTCTCGACGCCGGCGTTCTCTTCAACTACGGCATCATGTTCGATCCGAGTTCGCGCACCCTGGCCGATCTGCGGCGCGAGATCGAGTTCATCCTGGAAACGCCCGAGATCACCCTGCCGTCGTTCTTCACGCTGGCGATCCCGCTGCTCGGCACGCCCTACTTCCGCGACTGCTTCGCGCAAGGGATGCTCTACCCGAACACGAAACTGCGTGATCTCGACGGCGTCACCCTGACCATGAGGCCGCTCGACCCCGTTCCGGAGGTGCAGGACTTCGTCCGCGGCCTGCCCAGCCTGCGCGGCTATCGATCCCGGGTCTGGCGGCATCTGTTCGCCTTCATTCGCCGCTACCGGGGAAGGTTGGACCGGATGCAACTGTTCGCGCAGCTCGTCAGCGCGGCGCTGATCTCGACGGAAACCTTCGCCACTTCACCCGGGGTCGGCGCGAAGCGCGGCCCGCGCCCGACCTACTTCGGCCCCACCCAGCCGCCGGACCCGCTCTATGCGCCGATCATGCGGGTGCCAGCGCGGTTCGCGGGCCATTTCCGGCCGACCATGGTCACCGATGCCGCCGGCGGCCTGCACGCCGACGTCGCCCTGGATCTGTCGGCGCCGGACACGCGCATGGTGGCCGCCGATGGCTGACACCCGGCGGCCCTGGGCGCCGCGCGCGGGAGCCGCGTCGTCGGCCGCGCTGTTGGCGTTGCTCATCGCCGGATGCTCGGTCCGGCAGATGGCCGTCAATGCTCTCGGCGACGCGCTGGCCGAAGGCGGCGGGGTCTATGCCAGCGACGGCGACCCCGACCTCGTGCGCGAGGCCATCCCGTTCGGGCTCAAGACGATCGAAGGCCTCCTGGCGCAGTCGCCGGATCACGAGGGCATGCTGCTCGCCGCCGCCTCCGGTTTCGCCGGATATGCCTTCCTGCTGCAACAGGAAGCGGCGTTCATTGAGGCCAAGGACCCGGACGAGTCGCGCCGCCTCCGGGTGCGCGCCAGCGCTCTCTTTCTGCGCGGTCGTGACTACGCCTTGCGGGGGCTCGATCTGCGCCACGTCGGCTTCGGCGCGCTGGTACGCGAGGACCCGGGGACGGCGCTCGCGGCGACGACGCTCGAAGACGCTGCCCTGCTCTACTGGGCCGGCGCCGCCTGGGCCGGGGCGCTCGGCGCCGACAACCGCAACCTCGATCTTCTGGCGGAGCTTTCGACCGCCGCGGCCCTCGTCGACCGCGTGCTCGAGCTTGACGAGCGCTACGACGACGGGGCGGCGCACGAGTTCTTCGTCTCCTACGAGGCCGGGCGGCCCGGCGGCGACATGGCCACGGCGCGCGCGCACTTTGCTCGCGCCCTCGATCTCTCGGGCGGCAAGCGGGCCTCCGTCTACCTCGCGCTGGCCGAGGGCGTCGCGGTGCAGGAGCAGAACCTGCCCGAGTTTCGCGCGCTGGTCGCGGCGGCCTTGGCAGTCGATCCGGAGTCGACGCCGGAGCTGCGCCTGGTCAACACGCTGGCGCGGCGGCGCGCCGAATGGCTTGAAGCGCGCATCCCCGATCACTTCTTCGACCTCGACCAAGGGGAGCCATCGTCATGACAGCATTGTTCCGCTGGCTCGTTACCGTCGCCCTGGTCGCAGCCGGCGGCGACGCTGCCCTCGGCAGGACCCTCAAGCTCGGCACTATCGCGCCGAAGGATTCGGCCTACTACGACATCCTGCGCGACATGGGCGAGGACTGGAAGCGGATCAGCGGCGGCGAGCTCGAGCTGCGCATCTACACGAGCGGCGTCGGCGACGAGTCCGACATCTTGCGCGCCATGAATCTCGGCCAGTTCCAGATGGCCGCGATCTCGGGCGGGGGCCTTCCCGACCTCATCCCCGAGCTCAGGGCTCTGCAGATGCCGATGATGCTCGCGTCGGACGAGGAGCGCGACTACGTCGGCCGCCGCGTCCACCCCGAGCTCGAGCGCTTGGCCGAGGAGCGCGGCTACAAGATCCTCGGCTGGGTCCCGACGGGTTGGCTCTACTTCTACACCAACGAACCGGTCGTGACGCCCGAGGATCTGAAACGCCTGAAGGTCTTCGCCTGGGCGGGCAACAGCGGCTACATCGAGGCTTGGAAGGCGTCAGGCTTCCATCCGGTCCCTCTGCCGGTGACCGAGGTCCTCACCGCCCTGCAGACCGGTTTGATCGACGCCATCGCGGTGCCCCCGCTGGCCGCCCTGTCGTTCCAGTGGTTCGGCTCGGCCAACCACATGACCGATGTCAAGTGGGTGTCGCTCGAGGGCGCCATCATCATGCCCGCCAAGATATGGCGGGAGTTTCCGGCCGACGTTCAGCCGGCGTTGCTGGCGTCGGCCCAGCAGGCGGTGGCCCGGCTCGCCGCGAGCCTGCGGCAGTGGAGTGACGACGCCGTGGTCGCCATGCGCGGACACGGCCTTGTCGTGCACGCCGTGCCGTCCGAGGTGGTCCACCAGTGGGAGCAGGCCGCTCGCGCGGGTTATCCTCGCCTGATCGGCAACCTCGTGGCGCCCAAGTGGGCGCGCGAGGTGGAACGTCTCCGTGACGAGTACCGTACCCTTCACGCCGCGCCGTAGACCCGTGCGGCTCGCCGGCATCGGGCGTCGCGCCGAGGACGCGCTCGTCTGCGCCATGCTCCTCGCCATGGGACTGCTGCCCGTCATCGAGATCGTCCTGCGCTCCCTATTCGAGACCGGCATTCCGGGCAACGCCGTCTATGTCAGCAACCTCACCCTGTGGGTCGGCTTTCTCGGCGCCATGATCGCCGCTCGCGAGCGCCGTCATCTCAATCTCGCGGTCGGGCTCGGCGGCCTCCTCGCGCGTCGGGGCATCAATCTGGCCGTCATCGGCGCCGGTATCTCGGCCGCGGTCGCGACCGGGCTGGCCTGGTCGGCGGTGGACCTGGTCGCGAGCGGAATCGAATTTCCCTATCTGATCGACGACTGGCTGCCGGAATGGGTGGTGCTCGCCGTGCTGCCGCTCGCCTTCGTCACGATCACGCTCCGCATCGTGCTCGCGGTCGAGGATCGGCGCCTGCGCCTCGTTCCGCTGCTGGCGGCTGGCGCCGTCGTCATCCTCGCCCTGGTCGCCGATCCGTCGGCGCGGCACCCGTTGTGGCCCGGGCTCGTCGTCCTGACGCTCGGCGCGCTGCTCGGCGCGCCGATCTTCGTCCTGCTCGGCGGCACCGCCCTCTTGTTGTTCTTCGCCGACGGCGTCCCGACCGGCACCGTCATGAACGCGACCTATCGCGTCGCGATTTCGCCGGCGATCGCCACGCTGCCGCTGTTCACGCTGACGGGATACCTGCTCGCCGAGGGGCGAACGCCGGAGCGATTGGTTCGCCTGTTCCGCGCGTGGTTCGGCTGGCTGCCCGGCGGCCTCGCCGTCGCGTGCGTCCTCGTCTGCGCCTTCTTCAGCACCTTCACCGGGGCCTCCGGCGTGACCATCCTGGCGCTCGGCGGCCTCTTGCTGCCCGTGCTTCTGCGCAACGGCTATCGCGAACGCTTCTCCATCGGGCTGCTCACCGCGTCCGGCTCGATCGGGCTCCTGTTCCCGCCGAGCCTCGCCGTCATCGTTTACGGCGTCATCGCCCACATCTCGATCCTCGACCTGTTCGTCGCCGGCATCGTGCCGGGGCTGATCATGGTCGGCGCCGTCTGTTGCCTCGGGGTCCGCGCCGGTCTGCTCGCGCGGGTTGAACGGCCCCGCTTCGATTTCCGCGAGGCCGTTCGCGCCCTGTGGGACGCGCGCTGGGAAGTCCTGCTGCCCATCGTCGCGCTCGGCGCGATCTTCGGCGGCTACTGCTCGCTGCCCGAGGCGGCGGCGATCACCGTCGTCTACGCGCTCGTCGTCCAGGTCCTCGTTCGCCGCGACGTGCACGTCACGCGCGATCTGCCGCGCATTCTCGTCAAGTGCGCGGCCCTGATCGGCGGCATCTTCGCCATCCTCGGTGCCGCCATGGGCCTGACCAGCTATCTGGTCGACGCTGACGTGCCGACGATGGCGGCCGAGTGGATTCAGCAGCTGATCGCATCGCGGCTGCTGTTCCTGCTTTGCCTCAACGTGGTGCTGCTGGCCGTGGGCTGCCTCATGGACGTCTTTTCGGCCGCCGCCGTCGTTCTGCCCCTGATCATTCCCATGGCCGCGGCGTACGGCATTCATCCGCTGCACATGGCGATGATCTTCCTGACCAACCTCGAGCTCGGCTACCTGACGCCGCCGGTGGGGATGAACCTGTTCCTCGCCGCCTACCGGTTTGAACGAACGATCGGGCAAGTTTGCGGCAGCGCCCTGCCGTTCCTGCTCCTGCTGGCCGCCGTGGTGCTCGCCGTCACCTACGGCCCGCTGCTCGGCCTTGTGCCGGCGTGGCGGTGAGCCCTGGGCCGAACGGTTGTATGCTAACGACGTGAAGGGGTGCCGTCATGGCCAAAGTCACGATGAACGTCTCGACCGCCGAGTTCGAGCGGCTCATGTTTCACACGGGCTCCTTTCTCGTCGGTTTCGATCTCTTCCCCAACAGAAAGACATTGAAGCTCGATACCGGCGAGAATCTGGTCGAGTACCTCGATTCCAGTTTCAGTTTCGTCAAGGGTTTCACGTGCACGAGATTCGTGGATGGAAAGCTGACGCTGTTGTTCTGGGTCAGCGGCGTCAGCATCCGGGTCTCGAGCTTCCCCCAGTCGCTAAGCGAATTCGAACAGCGGGTGTTCGCGGGCGACGATCTCTTTCGCGGTTCATCGAAGGTCGATGCCATCGACATGCGCGGCGGCGACGACACGGTTTTCGGCAACGGCGGCAACGACCGGCTCGTGGGTGGAGCCGGCGACGATACGATCGATGGCGGCCGGGGCGCGGATCGGCTCGACGGCGGACCGGGAGCCGATGTCCTGATCGGCGGCGTAGGCAACGATCGATTCATGATCGACGGGAGTGGCGACATCGTGGTCGAAGCCAAGTCCGGCGGCATCGATACCGTCATCACGGAAACGGACGCCACGCTCCCGGCGAACGTCGAAATTCTCGTGCTCGGCGGCTCCGGCGATTTGGCTGGAACCGGCAACCGGTCGGCGAACCTCCTTGTCGGCAACGACGGCCGCAACACGCTGCTCGGCGCCGGCGGCAGCGACACGCTCGACGGCGGCAACGGCGTCGATCGCCTGGAAGGTGGCGCCGGCAACGATCGCTTCATCGTCGACAATGTGGACGACGTTGTGGTCGAAGCAGCCAACAAGGGCCGCGACACGGTCGTGAGCTCGGTCGATTTCTCCCTCGGCAAGAACGTCGAGGTCCTGCGGTTCACGGGCGGCGCCGACCTGGACGGCGCGGGCAACGGGCTCGACAACGTCATCATCGGGAATGGCGGCAGGAACGAGCTCCGCGGCGGTCGCGGCGATGACCGCATCGACGGCGGCAACAAGAACGACAGCCTGTCGGGAGGCGGGGGCGACGACCAGATTGCCGGAGGCCGCGGCAACGACCGTCTGGACGGCGGCACCGGCCACGATGTGCTCGGCGGTCAGGCCGGCCGCGATACATTCTTCTTCGCGGCGCCGAGCGACGGTTCGGCGGTCGAATCAGATGTTGCGCGTGGCGCCGTGTCGGGCGACACGATCCTCGACTTCGCACCGGGCACGGACCGCCTGGCGTTCGCGGCGGCGGCGTTCGACGTGGGCGGTTTCGAGGTCAACGGCAATCCGATCGAGGGCACTAGCTTCTCAGTGATCGCCGACCCCTACGACGGTACCAATCCCGCCAACGCGAACCACGGCGTCAACCTCGGCAGCTTCGTGTTCTCGACCGCCGACGCCACGCTCTACTTCGACGATGACGGCACCGGTCCTGGCTACGTCGTCATCGCCACGCTCGACAACGGCGCGCTCCTCGCCGCGACCGACATCGTGCTGGTCTGAGGCCGATTACGGTCGTGGGGTCGCGCGCAGCACGGCCGAGAAGTCGTGGCGCAAGTCATCGACCGAGGCGCGCGCCTGGCAGGCGGGCTCGCCGAGGATGACGCCGGCGACGCCGACCACGGCGAAAACCGGCGCGGCCACGAACCCCATGAGCGTGAACGCGGCGACCATGTCCAAGACGACCAGCCTCCAGCGGCGCGCTCCGGCACCCGAAGGCCGGCGCAACTCCACCCCGATCGTCGTCGCTGCCGTCGCCGTCATCGCCTGGGATCCCCGTATCATGGACAACGGCAGGATGGCGCGACACGCCGCGCCGGCGTGTGACCGACATCACGCCGCGCTCGGAAAAGTCTTGGCTCGGGTCTCGCGCGGCGCATCGGCGGTTAGGGCAGTTTTCGACCGGCTCGAATCGGTGAGGAACCACTTCCTTCCATTGTCATTCCCGGGCGCCGCGCAGCGGCGAACCGGGTATCCAGGGCAACCGCTCGGTCGCTGCCCTGTTGGGGTGGACGGCCCCCTAACGGCATCGCTTGTGCCAAGCTTGGGTT